>NZ_CP009122.1:4691641-4993584 GCF_000803645.1 Sphingopyxis fribergensis
CGCAGATATCTATCGGTTGCTGCCCGGTCATTATGCGATCGCTACGCGCGGGACCTTCACGACGCATTGCTACTGGCGCCTCGATGCCGATGCGCCGGTTCCGCGAGACGATGTCGGAGGTGAATTTCGCAAGCTGTTCCTCGAAGCGATCCGCCGTCGGCTTCGCGGGAACTCGGCGGTCGGATCGCTCCTCAGCGGGGGGCTCGATTCCTCGTCGATCGTCAGCGCCATGGCTTCGAGCCGGGCGGATACCGATCCTCCCGTACAGGCGTTCTCGCTGATATTCTCGGACCCGGATGTCGAG
Source organism: Sphingopyxis fribergensis (assembly GCF_000803645.1). Lineage (NCBI taxonomy): Bacteria > Pseudomonadati > Pseudomonadota > Alphaproteobacteria > Sphingomonadales > Sphingopyxidaceae > Sphingopyxis > Sphingopyxis fribergensis. Next base: position 4,691,946 of record NZ_CP009122.1, read on the forward strand.
GATGAGCGCGATTTCATTGCCGCTGTCGTCGATCAATATGCGATTGGCCATGCGACCGTGGATTGCAGCGGCGTCTCGGGCCTGGCGCATGCCGACGCGATCCTCGGAGAACAGGATCAGCCGCCGGCTGGACCAAATGGCGGCATTTTTCGCTATTTTCTGAAACAGATCGCAGCCGATTTTTCCGGACGCGTGATCCTGCACGGGCACGGCGGCGACGAAGTGATTTCGCACGGAGGCGGCCTGTTCGGTGAACTCGCGGCTTCGGGCCAGTGGCGAAAATTGTGGCGGGAATTGCAAGCGGTGCGCCACGTCACCGGCGCGCCCTGGCCGCACTTCCGGCGCCTGGTCTGGCGGCGCGGCATTCGCCGCAGCGTTGGCAAAATGCTTGACTATCCGGCGAGCTTCCTCATGCGCGGCGCGGCTGTGCAGCGCGACCCGCTCACCACCGCGCCCGATGGACGCGACCGACCGATCGAGCAGGCGGCCCACTTGAAGAAGCTGAGCTCGCCCATTTTCGCCCATGCGCTCGAGGTCATCGATATCGAGGCAGCTTGCGCCGGCGTCGAACTGCGTATGCCGTTTCTCGACCTCGACGTGGTTCGCTTCTGCATTACGGTCGAGGCGCAAGAGAAATGGCAGGATGGGCGCCCTCGCTCCGTACTCCGCAATGCGATGGACGGCGTCTTGCCGGAGAAGGTGAGGCTGCGCACCGACAAGCATGATTTTGCGACCCATCTGCGCCAGTCGCTGTTGCGCTTCGATCGCGACGTTATCGACGAAGCGATATTGAAGCGGCCCGATCTGATTCTGCCATATTGCAATCTTGCCGAGCTTCGCGCCGACTGGTCGGACCTGCGAATGACGGGTGAGCTCGATGGCTTGGCCCTGATGCGACTTTGGCGCGCCGTCATGCTCTCGCGCTGGCTGGCGATGGAAAATCCACCAGAGGATGCGCCGTATCTCGAGGAGGCGGCATGATATCCGGCGCGTTCTTCTACCGGCTTTATGGCCTGATCATACGGTCGGACTTTTGGCTGGAGGAAACCGATTCTTGTCCCGCGGCCGCTCCCGACGTCCAGATCGCTGCGGCAGATTTGTCGCAATATTCGCTGCCCTTCGAGGGATTCCGGCAATTCGTCGTCCTGCCCGAAGGCGATCTGCTGCGATTCCGGGGCGTCGGCGCTTTCCTCGTCCGCGCCGGTGGGCGCGAAATCGCGGTGGACCTCGATCCGGCGTTCGACCTTCGCCTCCTTGCCCTGCCGCTACTCGGTCCCGTGATCGCAATCCTGCTGCATCGGCTCGGATATCTGGTCCTTCATGGCAGCGCGGTGGAACTGGACGGAGAGGCCGCCGTCTTCCTTGGCGACAAAGGAGCTGGAAAATCGACCACCGCTGCCAGCCTCGTGGCGGCGGGCTACCCGCTCATTGCAGACGATGTCGTCGCAGTCCGTTTGTCGGGCGAGTCGACTCTCGTCCTCGCCGGCTTTCAGGCTATGAAGCTTGATTCGCATATGGAGGAACGCTTCGACCCGGGGGCTGGTCACATCATCGAACCGTCCGACGGCCTCTTCACCAACGGCAAGATCCGCTTTCGCTTGAATCGGGACAATCCGCGTTCGCCTTTGCCTCTCGGGACGATCCATGTTCTCGATCGTGGGGCGGCAAATGTTTTTCGCCCCTTCGCTGCGGTCGATTCTTTTCAGGCATTGATCCGTTTTTCCTATTTCCCCCGCCTCGGAACCGCTGCGATCGAAAGGGGCGAATCCGCTACCTTGTTCGCGAAGGCAGCCGCCCTTGCGGGACGCGCGAGCGTCGGCCAACTCACCGTTCGCAACGGGCTCGACTGGCTTCCCGAACTCGCATCGTTCCTCAGCCATGCCGACAGGCGCGACCATGCGCTCGCATGACGGGATAGCCGATTTCATCCGGCTCGTATGGACCGGAACGCGCGGCGCCTTTGCAAAGGCCGCCATTCTCCAGACATTGGGCAGTCTTAGCGAAATCGTCTCGATCCTCCTGCTGATACCGTTGCTTCGTTTGCTCGATCCGAGCCGGAACGAAATCCTCATCGACCTCAGTCGGTTTCCTCTTGCTCCAACCGGGCATGCGTTGGCGATTACGCTTCCAATGATTATCGGCGCCTTTGTCGTCGCAACGATTATCCGTTCGCTGCTTCTCGAAACCAAGGAACGCTACAATGCGCGCGTCATGTTTGGTTTTGTCGCCGACTTTCAGCACCGGCTCTTCAAGGCGGTCACCCTGACACGCTGGCAGGTCCTCGGGCGTTACCGCACCGCGGACCTGACCCAGATATTGACCTCGAACATCGACCGGCTCCTGATGGCGACGCACCAGTTGCTCCAACTTGTTCAGTCAGCGTTGATGACGGTGATTTTCGCGCTCGCGTCGCTCGCGATTTCGTGGCGAATGACGCTTGCTGCGGTTGTCATAGGCGTCGCGGTGTTCACCTTCACCTATCGTGCGAGACGGCGCTCGTTCGAGCATGGACAGACCGTGGGTCGGCAGCGCCGAGACGAATTCCGCCTCGTCGACGGCTTCCTCGGCGGGCTGCGTACTGCGAAGCTATTCGGTTTGCAGAAACAGCATCTGGCCGCGATGGATGATGTGCTGTTCCGCATCTATCGTCACAACATCCGTTTCGCGTCTGCGCGGGCGCGCAGCGCGACGATCTATCAGACGTTGACGGCGGTGGCTGTCGCAAGCTTCATCTTCTTTGCGCTGACATTTCAGACGATCGAATTGCCCGTCCTTCTGGCGATGCTCTTCCTGTTCATGCGCCTCGCACCGCGGATCATGGCTCTGCATTCGGTCAGTCAGGAACTTGCCGCCAGCCTGGGGCCTGTGAGCGCCGTGGTGCAGCTTCTGCAGACGTGCCGTGAAAACGCCGAGCAACCCGTCCAGTCGGAGGGCAGGATCGATATCCAATTGGAACGCGGCCTCGAACTGGCCCAGATCCGGTTCCAATATGGGCCTGCCGAGGCTCCGACGCTCGACCGCATCTCCGCATTTGTCCCCGCGCATGCGATAACGGCGATCAGCGGGCCGAGCGGCAGCGGCAAGTCGACTTTGCTCGACATAATTTCGGGTCTCTTGCCGCCGGCGAGCGGCAAGATCATGGTCGATGGCGTCGCGCTCGGTGAAGATCTGATGCCGCAGTGGCAGCGCCACGTCGCGCTCGTTCCGCAAGAGACTTTCCTGTTCAACGATACGATCGCTGCCAATCTTCGGCTCGCCGACAATGAGATCGATGACGAGCAATTGTGGAGGGCTCTCGAACTCGCCGATGCGGCTGAACTGGTGCGGTCAAAGCCCGCAGGGCTTGAAACGCCCGTAGGGGATCGGGGGCAGGCCTTGTCGGGTGGCGAGCGGCAGCGCATCGCGATCGCGCGGGCTCTGCTGCGCCGTCCTCGCCTCCTGATACTCGACGAGGCGACCAGCGCGCTCGATACCGCAAGCGAGGCGCGTGTGGTCGAGGCGATCCGTTCGCTGCGCGAGGACATGACAATCGTCATCGTGACGCACCGCCCCGCGCTACTCGACGCCGCCGATTATGTCATTGCGCTCGAGGAGGGCAGGGCAACCTCTAGCCCCCTCGCGTGGGAAGTGATGGACGGCGGCAAAATCGCGATCTAGAATACTCGCGCAGGCTTCTCGGCAGAAGATGCCGACGACGATGCGAGAGGAAATGGGTCATGGATGGTTCGCGCGACAATCCGCAGTCCCGGGAAGGGACAGAACCCTCGCCTCTGCCCCGCGGAATTCACGACAATTTAACCAGCGAATCGGCAATTGGCCCCGGGGACCGCAATCGGGGGCAAGACATGCGTACTTCGACGATCGATGCGGGCCAGCGCAAGGCTGGTGCGAACCCTATCCGCTGGTCGGGCTGGCTCGCCGGACTAGCGATTTCGGTCCTTTTGTGGGTGGTGGTTTACTGGATCTGGACCGCCGTCTAGCTGGTCGCCCTACGGCTTCTGGCAAGCGACGATCGCCTCGATCACGGCCAGCGTCTCCCTTGGATCGCGGACGCGCACGGTGTCCAGACCGAGTTCTTTCGCCGGATAATCGTTCCCGCCGGGAAAGATCGCATCGCCGATGAATATCATCGCCTCGAGCGGTATGCCGCTGGCGTCGCGTAGCTTCTGGAGGCCATAGGCCTTGTCGACCCCTTCGCGCGTAATGTCGATCGAGGTTGCGCCGCCCATGTTGATCGACATGCCCGGCAGCCGCGTCCGAAGGTCGGCCTGAATGATTTTGCGCTTCGCAAAATCGGGATCCCAGATTTCCTTGGCATGGATAGGCGCCTGCTGGCCGAGCGCCGAGAAGGTGATCTGGCTGCCCCGGTCTTCGATGCGTTCGCCCCATGTTTCTTCAGGCACGAAACCGGTCGCTTCGAGACTGGTGTCGAAAGCGGAAAGTATGGATTGTTTTTGCGAGTCATCGAAGAGCTCGGCGTAGATGGGATTCCATGCACCGTCCCGATGCATATAGAGCTTGGTTCCCGTAGTCGGCATCAACCATAGCCGCGAAAGGTCGGCTCGGATTGGTAGCTGGCTCGCGACCTGCTTATTGAACTGCGGCCAGTCGCCCCCCGATATGACGGCGACGTGGGCGACTTTGAGAAGGTCGGCGACGGCCTCGGCCATCCAGCCGGGGAGGGGCTGCTTGCTTTCGGCGAGCGTTCCGTCGAGATCGAATGCGACAAGCTGCTTCATCGGGAAAACTCCTTTGAGAGAATCGCACGCGGGCGCATGAGCCCGCGGCCTTTCCGACACCGTCGCCAAACGAGATGCCGCGACATCCTTCCCGCCCGAATGCTCGTGGCAATCGACCTTCCACGCTGTCTTCGACCCGCGCGGAGAACTAGGATATTGCCGTTAAAATCAGGTGGATCAAGTTTCTCTTCGCACCTGCAGCAAAATGGTTGCCGTCGGGTCGGTTTTGCCCTTATGTTCGCGGTTAGGGAGAGGCATGCTTTCTGGCCAACTTTGATTGGATCGGAGCCTGCCGATGATTCAACCCGTTATTCTCTGCGGTGGTGCCGGGACGCGGCTCTGGCCCGAATCCCGCGGACATCGCGCCAAGCAATTCCTGCCGCTCGCCGGCTCGGAAAGCCTGTTCCAGCAGACCGTCAAACGAACGCCCACGGGAGCGCTTTTTGCACCGCCAATGATCCTGTGCGGGAGTGCGCATGTTCCCGTCGTTCGCGAGCAGTTGGGAAACCGGGACGCGCTACTGATCGTCGAGCCGATGCCGCGCGGGACGGCGGGGGCGATTGCTCTCGCGGTCGCGCAGGCCGAACCCGACGCCTTGTTACTCGTTATGCCCAGCGATCAAGTCATTGCCGACCTTCCAGCCTATCACGTGGCAATCGAAAGGGGGACGGAACTGGCCCGACAGGACTGGATCGTGACCTTCGGGATTACGCCCGACCGGCCTGATACGGGCTTCGGATATATCGCGAGCGGCGATGCGTTGGGCGATGACGGCTTTTCCGTCGAGCGGTTCGTCGAGAAGCCACCGCTTAAAGAGGCGAAGCGAATGCTCGCAGCAGGCAGGTTTAGCTGGAACGCCGGCATCTTCCTCTTTCGCGCCGGACGTATGCGCGATGCGATGCTTGCCCGCTGCCCAGCAATCTTCGGTGCCGCGCGCGACGCCGTCGCCGCTGGCACGGTGGATCGCGATGCGCTCCACGCAGATGCGGTCGAGTTCGGCCATGCTCCCAATAATTCGATCGACTATGCGGTCATGGAGAAGGACGATCGCGTTGCAGTCGTTCCGGTGGCAATGGGCTGGTCTGATCTCGGCAGCTGGCATGCGGTGCAACTCCTCGCGGCGAAAGACGCGATGGGCAATGCAGCAGTGGGCGATGTATTTCTCCACAGGAGCAGCAACAACCTCGTCCGGGCAGGGGGCAGACGAGTGTCGATCGTCGGAATGAGTGACGTGGCTGTCGTTGTCGATGGAGACGATATTCTAGTCATCTCGCTTGATTGCTCGCAGGAGGTTCGCGCCGCCGCAGACGCGCGCAAGATTTGAGCTCTGTGAAGCGACGAGAAGGCAAGCGAGAGAAAGACAGTGACTGATTGCAATGAACAGTCGTTTATTGTCTAGACTTCGCCGATTTTCTGATGTTTTTCGCCGCGAGGCGCGAAGTCGACTAGGGTCAGGACTCATTGATCAGAGCCAGAAGATGACGGTTGCGGCGAGGGCGACGGCGGAGAAGAAAGCCTTCGGGCACCGATCGTAGCGTGTTGCGACCCGTCTCCAGTCCTTGAGGCGGCCGAACATGATCTCGATGCGGTTGCGGCGTTTGTAGCGGCGCTTGTCGTATTTGACGGTCTTGTTCCGTATTTTCCGGCCCGGGATGCAGGGCGTGATGCCCTTTTCCTGCAAGGCATCGCGGAACCAGTCGGCATCATAGCCCCGGTCGGCGAGCATCCATTGCGCTTTGGGCAGACTGTCGAGCAAAGCGGCTGCGCCAGTGTAATCGCTCACCTGCCCGGCGGTCATGAAGAAGCTGATCGGGCGGCCATTCGCATCGCTCACGGCATGCAGCTTGGTGTTCATACCGCCTTTCGTGCGGCCGATCAGGCGTCCCGGACCCCCTTTTTTACCCCAAGACTCGACGCCGTGCGGTGGGCCTTCAAATAGGTCGCGTCGATCATGATCGTCTTGCGCTCGGGAGCCTGAGGTGTCGCCAGGCCTTCCATCATGCGGATGAAGATGCCCTTGTCGCTCCACCGCTTCCAGCGATTGTAGAGCGTCTTTGCCGGGCCATATTCTCTCGGCGCATCCCGCCACCTCAGCCCATTACGATTGACGAAGATGATGCCGCTCAAAACCCGCCGGTCATCGACGCGCTCCCGGCCATGGCTCTTCGGAAAATACGGCTGAAGACGCGCCATCTGCTCGTCCGTCAACCAATACAAATCACTCATCATTCAGGCTCCTCACCCCAAGCCTGAATCACAGCCGTCACCGCAAATCAATGGGTCCTGACCCTAGAAAATGTAGACGCAATAACCAGTGGAAATAAATTTGCGCCCCACTTCACCGATAAGGCGCTCGTTGCCGATTACATTCGCACCCTGCCGATTAGGCACTCATTTGTTTCTCTCGCTTTCTTTTATACAAATCTGTTGGAGTACTATGTCCCGCAGATGGAAGGGGACACGCTCCTCATGCCAATATACCTTCCGGAGGACTTCCGCGCACCCTTCGTCGATCCTACGACGGCGACGGGGCCTGCTGTTCTGTCAGTGTTGTCCAATCCTGAGACTTTTGAAGGAAAGACCCTTCCGATCGTGGGCGACATAATCGACGGCGCACCCCGAAGGGGCTGGACAGCTAAGGAGGGCTTTCTTGTCCCGCGAGGAATGGCGGCGCAGCCGGCAGGGGAAGAAAGTTTGACGCGGCTGTTGCGTCATAGGCGATCGAGGCTTCAGCCGACCTTCGGCTAGATCAGGCCATTGAAGAGGCCGTTTGGAGCGGTCGAGGCACGGTCAGACAACGGAGAAAATAGTGGCCCTCCCGCACCGAAAAGCAGGCGCCACGGCAGGGTTCAGCGGCTTCGTCCCGCCAAGCCAACGTTGCTGCCTCCTGACCTCCCGTCGCCCTGAAAGAAATCGCCGCGGCGAATGTCCGGTGTCCCGCCAAGACATGGCTCTGCCATACGGCGCTTCAGGGTGATGATCGAGAACTACATGGGACTCTATTTCGTGGTGTAGCCGCCATTGACGAGGATCGTCTGGCCCGTCATCCACCAGCCGTCCGAGACCATGAAGCGAATATACGGGACGATGTCCTCAATGTCGGTAAGGCCGGTCTTCGAGTATCCCGACAGAGCTGCGGCGGTCTTGTGATAGGCTACCGCATCCGAGCCTTCGGCCGGATAGAAGAACGGCGTATCCATCGGTCCCGGACCGATTGCCGTAACTGAGATGCCGCGCTCACCGAACTCCTTGGAGGCTGCGCGGGTAAAGTGTTCGACCGGAGCCTTGGTGCCGGCATAGCTCGAATAGAAGGGTGTGAAGGCGCCGAGCAGCGAGGTGACCAGCGTCACGAGCTTGCCGTTGTCGTTTAGATGTTTGCCGGCCTCCTTGAGGAAGAAGAAGGCGGTCTTGGCGTTGACCGCGCTCATTTCGTCGTATTCTGCCTCGCTGATCTCAACGATGGGCTTCTTCAGCACCTTGCCGACAGTGTTGATGGCGATGTCCGGTCGGCCGATGGCGGCGACAGCATCGGCAAACAGTTTCTCGACGGCCCCGGCGCTGGTTAGGTCGGCCTGGAAGGCTACCGCTTCGGCGCCCGCGGCCTTGATGGCCGCAACGGTCGCATCGGCGTCCACCTTGGTGACATCGCTATTGTAGTGGATCGCGATCGCCTTGGCGCCATGAGTGGCGAGATCGCGGGCGATCAGTCCGCCGAGGTTCTTTGCCCCACCCGCGATGATGACGGTTTTGCCTTTGATGCTGTGATCGGTCATGGGCGGCCTCCTTTGCCGAGCTGCAATCGCACCGGCGACCGCTTTTGTTGAGCAACCATATCCTCTAGGATTGGCCAATAAAGCTGATCATTCTGACATCACTTGTCAGAAAATCAGTGCAATTGGAGTTCTGACTGTTTGGACCGCGTCGATCTGTTCCGCATGTTTGTGCGTGTCGTTGAATGTGCGAGTTTTACCCGTGCGGCGGACACGCTGGGCGTTCCGCGGTCCTCCGTATCGGCCGGCATTCAGGAATTGGAGGGACGGGTTGGGGCGCGGCTGCTACACCGCACGACCCGCAAGGTCTCCCCGACACAGGACGGCATCGCCTTCTGTGAGCGCTGCCAGCGGGTCATCGCGGACGTCGAGGATACGGAAAATCTTTTCCGGCAGACCGCCGCCAAACCGTCGGGCAAGTTGCGGGTCGATGTCCCGGGCCGGATCGGGCGTCTGATTATCGCGCCGGCTTTGCCGGGCTTCCTTGACATATTTCCCGAGATCGACATCGACCTCGGCGTCACCGACCGCGCGGTGAATCTGGTCGAAGACAGCATCGACTGCGTGCTGCGTGTTGGTCCACTCAATGACTCAGGCCTGATCGCGCGGACTATTGGAAAGTTGCTACTGATCAATGTCGCCAGCCCAGCCTATCTGACGCGACATGGAACGCCAGGCTCCCCCGAGGATCTCGGAGATCACTGGGCGGTCAATTATGCTTCTCCGTCCAGCGGGCGTGTTGAGGATTGGGAGTGGCTGGAACAAGGGAAGCGGCATAGGGTTCCGTTGCGCGGGCGGGTCACGGTCAACAGCGCCGAAGCCTACATCGCTTGTTGCCTCGCAGGCCTCGGCATGATCCAGATCCCAGCCTATGACGTGAAACAGCATCTTGAGGCAAAAGAACTGGTCGAGGTGATGCCCGGCCATCGAGCCGAGCCGATGCCTATGACTTTACTCTATCCTCACCGCCAGCACCTTTCACGCCGGCTGCAGGTGTTTGCCGATTGGCTTGAGACGCTGCTGAAGGACGAGCTCTTATGAAGAGCAAAAACCCTCGGGATCCGAAACACCTGTGATCAAACGGTCTGGATGACCGAAGCATCCTCGCCGGTCACGCGGTCGAGGGAGTTTTTGCAGACGTCAGAATTACCGATCGGTCCAGACGCGACCGGCAAAGATCATGGCGAGGCCGAGCGATCCTGATGAACTGCACGTTCGCAAAGACCGACGATCGACGAGCGGGTTCCTAACCCCAGCTCCCGGCCGCCAACCATTGGATCGCAGACAAGCTTGGCATGAACAGATATTCGCCGCCCTTCATGACGTTGAAGGTCTGGATGCCGTCGATGCGCTTGCGCGCGGGCGCCTGCGGAATCGTGAACCGGCCGTCATCCTCATGCAGGCCAACGATCGGATCGCGTTCCTCGCCGAGGTCGACAAAATTGCCCCGGTTGATCCACTCCTGCTGCATGAACTCGATCGTGTCATAGGCGCGCGCGCTGATGAAGATGAAGAATAGCCCACGATCTCCTTTGGCATCGTCTTCCGGTGCCACATCCTCGGAATAGACCGGGCCGAAGGTCGATGACCGGCGAATGATACGGTGAATGTTGACATCGGTGAGCAGCGTCAGCTCTGAATCGCGCGGGTTGAGCCGGCGCATATGGCAGCCGAGCGGCACCACGCGGCCCTTGGGGTCATCCTTGAAATCGAAGTCGTTGTTCCGTTGCGGATCCGCGCCCAATTCCGGATCGTCATGGTCCGGAGACAAGGTCAGCGGCGCGCCGGAGCGCCAGCGGCCGAACATTTTGGCGGCGAGATGCTCGTGCTCATCGGGCGTCTCGCCATGCGCCTTGAGGAATGCGTTGAAGCAGCCAACCCGGCTGTTGTATTTGCGCAGGACGACGAAAGTGCCGTTCTTCCCGAGCGCGGCCGGCTCGGGCATGCCAAGCGCCTGGCCGTTTTCGCTCTCGTATCCCAGGAGGAACTCGCCGGCCTTGATCGCACGTTCCTCGCCGGGCAGCGGGTCGACGCCGCTGCCATCGACGGCGGGCTGAGAGATCGAATCCCGAAAGCCGAACGGGTTTTTCGCGCCATCTGGCGCACCAAAGCGATGCTCGCCGAGCAAAGTCACACCGCTGCTCTTGTCCAGTTCGGCGCGCGCCGTCGCCAGAGCCTTGTCCAGCGCCGTATCGTCGACCGCGTAGATGGTCAGCGCGAGATGGCAGTTGCCGGCCTTGAAAACCTCGTCCCAGTTCTCCGGCGCGTTGGGCCCGAAGTCGCGAAGCTGCTCCGAGCGCGCGGCCATGCCTTGTTGAAAAGGCAGCGGGAAGGTCTTGAGCTGGGCTTCGGGAACACCGAGCGCCTTCAGCCCCTCGAAGCTGAGCGCGGCCCCGATCCAGAAATCGAGATCCTCGCTCCAGTTGTCGGCGGAGGCGATATGCGGCGCCAGCCGTCCGAGCAGGGCGCGCGCGCCGTCCGCCTCGTTGAAATGGAGCATGGCGTGGACACCGACATAGGGTTCCGGCCGGCTCCTCAGGATCAATGCCTGAATGTCGTGAAGATCGAGCGTGACGCTGTCGCGCCGGAAGCGCTGCTTGAGTTTCTGGAGAAGCGTCATGTTCAGCCCACCTTGTCGAGGAATTCGTTGACGGCGTGCTCCATGCGCTGGAGCCGGCGCACATCGACGACGGTGACCTGCGGGTTGGCGACGAACCACCCGGCGGCTGTGATCTGATGCTCGGCGATGAAGTCCTTGACCTTCGGGCTGGCGATGCCGGGCCAGCCCTCGACCGATGCGAAAAGCAGGTCCATCAGGTCGGGAATCTTGGTGGCGAAGTCGTTGATATAGGTGTCCCAGTCGCCGTCATAGGCGGTGGCGAACAGGATGCGCGTGTCATTGTCGAAGAAGACGAAGCGCATGTTGTGGAGGGTGCCGACCTTCTGAGCGCCGTCGAAATTGCCGTTCACCAGCCCGAAGATGCGTTTCAGCCGGTCCGCGCCGCCTGGCTTGAGGTTGGCGATCGCGGTCAATTCCGAGACGTTGCCAGACTGGGCGCCGACACGGCCCGCCGATCCCGCCGTGCCCTTGAGGTCGGGATTGTGCTTCGTCACCATTTGCTCGAGCGCGAGCTTGGCGAGCTGCGGTGCGTCGCCCACCACTTCCTCAACCCGGCGCCGGATGGCCTGGAGGCGGGTCTCGTCGATCTGCGGAGTTTCGTCGGTCTCGGCCATGGCTGGCCTCCTTTCGTGATGACGGGTGATGATCGGATCGTCAGTCCGGGATGGCATCGATGCTCGCTGGCTCGACGCGGGGCTGGGCGTTCATCTCGTGGCGATAGCGGACGGACCGCTCATAGGCGGCTATCCGCACCCGCATGATCGAGCCGAGCGGCTGATGCTCGCGGATGCCATGCCAGGGGTTGAAGGACAGCCCATCGTCGCCATAGACGCGCCGCGCCGGCGAATAGGCGTCCTGCGGCGAAATGCGCAGCGTCGCGACCGGCTGGTGCGGCGACAGCTCTTCCGGCCAGAGCACGGCCGCATCTTCGACCGGCATCTTTTCGAGATCGGTACAGAGTTGTGCCTGGATCTGGTACTCGGCGCCTTGCTCGCGAAAATGCTCGACCACCAGGTCGCGCATGGTGGAATCCCCGACCGTGCCGACATCCTTGCCGGTGAGCGCGCGGACATTGTCGGACAGCGGCGCAGCGCTGATCTTGGCGATGAAGTCGCCGAAGCGGATCGCGGCCATCGAATGATAGGTCTCGCCCAGCAGATGGTCGTTGTCGCGTGCGAGGCCGCGCAGCGTGGCGCCGGGCTCGACGCCAACCGCTTCGACCGCGGCTTCCACGCCGCGCGCCACACCGGCCATGGCGCGCTGGAGGAAAGCGGGATTCTGCGCATTCTTCTCCAGAAGACCGATGAGTTGGCGATATTTGCCGATCGTGCCGAAGCTCAGGATCGGGATATTGACCAGCAGGAAGTCCTGATTGCCGCCTTGATCACCGGGCAGCAGCCGCTCTCCTTCGACGCCGATCACCTTGATCGCCATGCCGCGCGGCGCGGGGATCGTATCGGAGTGAATGTCGCCGGGCGCTGATGAGAGGCGGATCACCACGGAATAGGTGGCGGGGCGAGCGAAAAGCCCCTGGCGCAGATGCTCCGGCAGTTCCGGGACGACGAGTTCGCCCTTGAGGAAGCCGTGGCTCTTGGCATGGGCGTCGCGCACCGCATGGCGATGCCGCTCGAAGGCCTTGCGGTTGGTGCTCGCCATGATCTCGAGGATTTCGGCGGTCAGCCGCTCCTCGTCTTCACCGATAACCTCCACGTCTGGGGAATAGCCGATGTAGGTTTGAGCCAAGGGCGCTCCTTCACGCTGAGATTTCATTGCCTACGAGCGATTTCGGGTCGAAATCGCCGTTGAAATCGGATATCAGATGATATCTGGTTTCACTGAGAACGCGGGACCTCCGAAAAGGTTTCGCCCGTCTCGCCCGTTGGTTGGAGAACGAACCCATGCCGCTTACGCGCAAGGACACGCAGCGCCAGACGCGGGACCGGCTGATCGCTGCCGCGCATTCCTCGATCGTGGAGGAGGGTGTCGCCGCCATGTCGATCCGCAACATTTGCAGCGCCGCTGGGCATTCGCAGGGCGCCTTCTACTCGAACTTCGCCAGCAAGGACGATCTGCTGGTCGAGATCCTGCAGAGCTATATCCAGGACGAGGTCACACTGCTCCGCGACCTGGTCGCGCACTGCTCCGGCGACGATATCGAGGCGACGCTGCAGGTGTTGGCCGCCCGGCTCGCGAAGCTGGCCGACGAGGCACAATGGTCGCTGCTCTCGATCGAATTGCAGCTTCATGCCCGGCGCGATCCGGCTTTCGCCGAGCGGCACCGAGAGGGTAAGGCGGCCTGCTATCGGATGTTCGGTGAACTCGTCGCCGATCTGACGCAACGTTTCGCACTGCGTCCGACCTTGCCGCCGATGCAGACCGGTATCGGTCTTTACGCGCTCTGGATGGGACTGGCGGTCCAGGGCGATGTCGGAGGCGCCATGCCGCGCGACGAGATGCTGGTCGGCTTCTTCCGTACCATGGCAGGACTGGGCGCGTCGCATGAGGAGCAGGCGTATTCGTGAGCGGGATCGTGTCAGATCGTCGACGCATCGGCTGCGATGAGCAGGGACACCCGCTCGTCGGCGAGGTGGATGAGCATCGGCGCTTCCATATCCGCTTCCACGCCCGGGACGCTGACATCGACGAACTTGGCCATGTCAACAATGCGGTCTGGGTGACGTGGATTCAGGATGCGTCGGTGGCGCATTGGCTGACGGCCGCGCGTCGGCAGGATCGCGACCGGTTCGTCGCGGTCGTACTGCGCCATGAGGTCGATTATCGCGGCAATGTCCGGGCAGGAGATGAGGTCAGCGCGATCACCTGGGTCGTCGGAGCGCCGCGAGGTGCGCGCTATGCGAGATGTGTCGAATTCCACGGCGATGACGGCCGGACGATCGTTGTCTCGCTGACACAGTGGGCCCTGGTCGATCGCGAAACCGGCAAGTTGGCCCGTGTCCCGGTGGAGGTGGCGGCTCCGTTTCTCTGTGTCGATACAGCGAAGAAGGAGAGCAAATGAGCGATATCACGAAAGTGGCAGTTCTCGGCATGGGAGTCCTCGGCAGCCAGATAGCCTTCCAGACGGCCTATAGCGGCTTCGACGTCACTGCCTACGACATCAGCGAGGACGCGCTTGAACAGGCGAGGGAGCGTTTCGCCATACTTGTCGAGACCTACGTGAAAGAGGTGCCCGACGCGTCCGGCGGCAAGGCATCCGAAGCGCGCGGGCGGATCGTCCTGGTGGGCGACCTTGGCGCGGCCGTCGCGGACGCCGATCTGGTTATCGAGGCCGCCCCGGAAGTGCTGGAAATCAAGCAGGCGCTTTACGAGAAGCTGGCGTCGCTTGCGCCGGACAGGACGATCTTCGCCACCAACAGCTCGACCCTGCTCCCGAGCGACCTCAAAGCCTTTACCGGCCGCCCGGATCGGTTTCTGGCGCTGCACTTCGCCAACAGCATCTGGAAGTTCAACACTGCCGAGGTGATGGGCACCGACGACACCGATCCGGCCGTATTCGACGCCCTGATCGCCTTCGCCTCCGCCATCGGCATGGTGCCGATCCCGATGCGCAAGGAGAAGGCGGGCTACGTCCTCAATTCGCTTTTGGTGCCGTTCCTGAACGCCGCCGCCGATCTGGCGGCCGGCGGCTATGCCGATCCGCACGATGTCGACAAGGTATGGCAGATCGCCACCGGCGCACCGCTGGGACCATTCCAGATCTACGACATGATCGGGCTCAACACACCCTACAACATCCTCTCCCACGGCGATGAGCATGCCCGGTCGCTCGCCGCATGGCTGAAGGAAAACTACATCGACAAGGGCAAGCTCGGCATCGCCTCGGGCGAAGGCTTCTACAGCTACAAGCCCGCCGACTGATCCGACCACAAGAACAACAGGAGTTCGCCATGCACTATAGCAGCGGAAACTATGAAGCCTTCGTTCGTCCCCGCAAGCCCGAGGGCGCAGACAGGAAAACGGCCTGGTTCGTCGGCTCGGGTCTCGCGGGCCTCGCGGGCGCAGCCTTCCTGATCCGCGACGGCGGTGTAGCCGGTGAGCGTATCACCATCCTCGAAGAGCTGGATATCCCCGGCGGCGCGCTCGATGGTCTCGATGTGCCGGACAAGGGTTTCGTCATCCGTGGCGGCCGCGAGATGGAGGAACATTTCGAATGCCTGTGGGACCTGTATCGCTCGATCCCCTCGCTGGAAATCGAGGACGCCAGCGTTCTCGACGAGTTCTACCGGCTTAACAAGGACGATCCCAATGTCTCACTTCAGCGCACGACCCAGAACCAGGGCCAGGACGTTCCCGACAAGCACCTGCTGACGCTGAACGACCGGGCGCAGAAGGATCTCATCTCGATCTTCCTCGCAACCCGCGAGGAGATGGAAAACAAGCGGATCAACGAAGTCTTCAGCGATGACTTCCTCAAAAGCAATTTCTGGCTCTACTGGCGCACCATGTTCGCGTTCGAGGAATGGCATTCCGCGCTGGAGATGAAGCTCTACATCCACCGTTTCATCCATCATATCGCCCATCTCGCGGATTTCTCGTCGCTTAAATTCAACCGCTACAACCAGTATGAATCGATGGTCCTGCCGTTGGTGAAATGGCTGACGGATCGGGGCGTGAAGTTCCGCTACGGTGTCGAGGTGACGGATGTCGACTTCGATATCGCGGAGGGCCGCAAGCAGGCAACCCGCATCCACTGGAAGGAGAAGGGCGAGGAAGGCGGGGTCGATCTCGGCGCGGACGATCTTGTCTTCATCACCATCGGATCGCTGACGGAGAATTCCGACAATGGCGATCATCACACCCCGGCGAAGCTTAAGGACGGGCCCGCGCCGGCCTGGGACCTGTGGCGCCGCATCGCCGCCAAGGACCCGGCCTTCGGGCGTCCGGACGTGTTCGGCGCGCATATCCCGGAGACCAAATGGGCTTCGGCCTCGATCACCGCGCTCGATCACCGCATCCCGCAATACATCGAGAAGATCACCAAGCGGAATCCGTTCACCGGCAAGATCGTCTCGGCCGGTATCGTCACGGTGAAGGATTCCGCGTGGCTGTTGAGTTGGACAGTCCATCGGCAGCCCCATTTCAAGAAGCAGCCCAAGGACCAGATGATCGCTTGGTTCTATGCGCTCTTCGTGGACAAGCCCGGTGACTATGTGAAGAAGCCGATGCAGGAGTGCACCGGCGAGGAGATCACGCAGGAGTGGCTCTATCACCTCGGGGTGCCTGTCGAGGACATCCCGGAACTTGCCGCCACGGGCGCCAGCACCGTTCCGACGATGATGCCGTACATTACCGCTTTCTTCATGCCGCGCCAGGCCGGCGACCGGCCGGACGTGGTGCCGGAGGGGGCGGTCAATTTTGCTTTTATCGGCCAGTTTGCTGAGTCGAAGCAGCGCGATTGCATCTTTACGACCGAATATTCGGTGCGGACTCCAATGGAGGCCGTCTACACGCTGATGGATGTCGAGCGCGGCGTGCCCGAAGTGTTCAACTCGACCTATGATATCCGCACGCTGCTTGCCGCCGTTACGCCCCTGCGCGACGGCAAGGGCATCGATGTTCCCGGCCCGGCCTTCCTGCGCAAGCTGCTGATGAAGAAGCTGGAAGGCACCGAGATCGCGAAACTGCTCGAGGAGTACGACCTGATCTCCGATTGAGGAGCATAGAGAGCCCGCCGCTGCGGGGGAAGGCATTTGGATGGCCGGCGACGACGACAAGACCCAATCCACCGTGGAGGCGGCCGACGGTCACCATGCGCATCACCATCATGCGTCGGGTGAAACGTCTGCCGATGGCTGGGTCAAAGACCCTGTGTGCGGCATGTCGGTCGATCCCGCCACGACGGCCCACCATGTGAACCATGACGGCGCCCGCTATTTCTTCTGCTCGGCCGGCTGCAAGGCCAAGTTCGAGGTCGATCCCGACCATTATGCCGGGTGGGCGGCGAATGCACACGGGGAGCACGCTGATCGGGCGTCCGTTCGTCACGATCATGCCCATCATTATGCCGCACCGGCGGCATCGAGGGCCGTGCCGGAGGGCGCGATCTGGACATGCCCGATGCATCCGGAAATTCGCCGGAATGCTCCGGGCAATTGCCCGATCTGCGGCATGGCGCTTGAGCCGCTGGTCGCGACGCAGGAAACCGGACCAAGTCCTGAGCTCGCCGACATGACGCGGCGATTTTGGATCGGGCTGGTGCTCGCGCTGCCCGTCTTCCTCCTGGAGATGGGCGGTCACCTGATCCCCATGCTGCATCACATCGTGCCGATGCGTGTTTCGGTCGGGGTCCAGTTCGCGCTGGCGACGCCAGTTGTTCTCTGGGCCGGCTGGCCGTTCTTCCAGCGCGGCTGTGCGTCGATCGTCCATGGCAGCCTGAATATGTTCACCCTGATCGCGATGGGCACCGGTGTCGCCTGGGGTTACAGCATCGTGGCGACGTTCGCTCCGGGGATCTTTCCTGACGCCTTTCGCGCAGCCGACGGCACGGTCGCCGTCTATTATGAAGCGGCGGCGGTCATCACCGTGCTCGTGCTGCTCGGTCAGGTGCTGGAATTGCGCGCCCGCGAGCAGACGTCCGGCGCTATTCGCGCCCTGCTCAATCTCGCGCCGAAGACGGCACAGCGGATCAAGGACGATGGCGCAGAGGAAGACGTCTCCGTCGAGGCCCTGGCGATCGGCGATCGCTTGCGGGTTCGGCCCGGCGAAACCGTGCCCGTCGATGGCACGGTCGAGGACGGGCGTTCCTCGCTCGACGAATCCATGCTGACCGGCGAGTCCATGCCGGTGACGCGGCAAGCGGGCGATACGGTGGTTGGTGGCACGCTCAACCAGACCGGAGCTCTGATCATCCGCGCCGGCAAGATCGGCCGCGATACCATGCTCGCGCGGATCGTGCAGATGGTCGCCGACGCGCAGCGGTCGCGGGCGCCGATCCAGCGCATGGCGGACAAAGTCTCAGGCTGGTTCGTTCCCGTCGTCATCGGCGTTGCGCTCCTGGCGTTCGCGGCTTGGGGAATCTGGGGGCCGGAACCGCGCATGGCGCATGGGCTGATCGCCGCCGTCTCCGTCCTCATCATCGCGTGCCCCTGCGCGCTCGGGCTGGCCACGCCGATGTCGATCATGGTCGGTGTCGGCAAGGGAGCGGCGGCCGGCGTGCTGATCAAGAATGCCGAAGCGCTGGAGCGGATGGAAAAGGTCGACACGCTTGTAGTCGACAAGACGGGCACGCTGACCGAAGGCAAGCCCGCCGTGACAGGCATCGTCACAGGCGTTGGCTTCACGGAAGCGGAGGTGCTGCGTCTGGCTGCTGGCGTCGAGAGGGCTTCGGAGCACCCGCTCGCCTTGGCGATCGTGGCACATGCTGAAGAGCGGAAAATCACGATACCGGCGGTCGCCGAGTTTGATTCGCCAACTGGCAAGGGCGCGGTGGGGACGGTCGAGGGCCGGCATATCGTTCTCGGCAATGCCGCCTTCCTGAAAGAACACGGCATCGATACCGATACTCTGTCCGCGCAGGCTAATGATCTGCGCCGCGACGGCGCAACGGCGATCTATATCGGGGTCGATGATCGGATCGGCGGCATCTTCGCGATCGCCGATCCCATCAAGGTGACGACGGTGGACGCGCTCAAGGCTCTGCAAGCCAAGGGCATCCGCATCATCATGCTGACCGGGGACAATCGGGTCACGGCGGAAGCCGTCGGACGGCGGCTTGGTATCGATGAGGTTGAAGCCGATGTGCTGCCGGACCAGAAAGCCGCGGTGGTCGAGCGTCTCAAGGCGCACGGCAAAGTCGTCGCTATGGCAGGCGATGGTGTGAACGACGCGCCGGCATTGGCCGCAGCGGATGTCGGAATCGCCATGGGATCCGGTACGGACGTCGCGATCGAAAGCGCTGGCGTCACGCTGCTCAAGGGTGACCTGACAGGGATTGTCAGAGCGCGTCGCCTGTCCCAGGCGACCATGACGAACATCCGCCAGAACCTCACCTTCGCTTTCGTCTACAACGCGGCTGGAGTGCCAATTGCGGCCGGCGCCCTCTACCCGACGTTCGGATTGCTCTTGTCGCCGATCATCGCCGCCGCAGCCATGGCTCTCTCTTCCGTCAGCGTGATCGGCAATGCGCTTCGACTAAGAGCTGGCAGGATATGAAATAATATCGGGGTGTAGGTTCTTAAATCCAATGTCACGTTGCGTCCGGCGCGCCGCAACCGCGCACATCGGTATCGAATCAGGACGCCCTAAACTCGAAACATGATGCCAGCTATGCAGACGCAAACGGAGGCATTCGCGTTGAGACCCGGCGCCGTCCGTCTCTTCAGGTCTGAAGAAGGTCAGCCGCGAATAGCTCGTCGATAGCGAAGCGCCGACGCGACAGGCCCTGTTCGTGGAAGTACCGGCAGAAAGTGTCGAGCGCGGCCTGGTTCGCCTTCATTCCAAAGGGCCACCAGTCGTCGCCGAGCAGCGCGCGGTCGCGCGCGAGCAGCGGCGTCTGCCAAGGCAAGGTCGTCTTGAAGTTCATCTCCACCATGCCCTTGCGGAGGCGATCGAGCGCCTCTTCCTTGGCTTTTGCGAAGGCGTCGAAGATCGCGCGGGCGAGGTTTGGATCCGCAGCGAGCCGCTCGCGACGGACGACCAGCGTGTGCATGATCGGAAAGATGCCGGTGCGCTTGAAATAGTCGCGCTCGACCGCCTCGTGGTCAGGGAAGAGGCGGCCGACCTTGGGAGAACCCTCGACGAAACAACGCGGTGCCCGCGCGGACATCAGCGCCTGGATCTCACCGCTTTCGAGCATGTCGCTGAGCGTCCGGCCCTCGGGCGCGGGCTGTACGTCCACGTTCGCCGGATGCGGCTGCGCGATGAAGTCGAACGGTGGCATGTACCAGTCGGTCGCGCCGATCACCCAGCGACATTGGTCCGGAGAGATACCATATTCGTCGGACAGGATGCCCTTCGGCCAGACGCCGCCGTCGTGCCCGTACAGGCCGAACTCGCCGACCGTCTTGCCGGCGAGGTCTTCCGGCCGCGCGATGCCGGCCTCCGTGTTGATGTAGATCGCCGAATGCCGGAACACGCGGGCGAGAAAGACAGGCAGGGCCACGAAACGATCGTCCCCCTCATCGATCAGCCGCAGCAGGTAGGTGAGACCGAGTTCCGCCGCGTCATAAGCATCTTCGCGGATCATCTTCTCAAAAATGTCGGAGGGAATATCCGCGCTGTGCATCCGCACTTCGGCGCCTTCGATCTTGATGTTGCCGTCGAACAGCCCCGCGACATGGTCGTAGCGCGAGCAGCCGATATCGAGCGTAGTCATGCCGAACCTCCCGCGCCGCGCCGGATGCGTGCAATAAGACGATCCCAATTGCCGCTCGCGATATTCGCGCGATCGGTGTCGGAGATGTCGGCCTCTTCGAGAAAGTGGCGACCATCACGGCTCGCCGGCACGAACGGATAGTCGGTCGAGAAGAGGATGCGGTCGGTACCGATCACCTCGGCTGCCCAGCCCAGATATCGCTGGCTGAACATGCCGCTCGGGCTGACATAGACCTGATCCCTCACATACTGCTCCATGCGGCGCGGCAGCTTTGCCGCTCCTGCCAGGAGGTCGATCCGTTCGAGATAGAACAGGATCATCTCGCCCCAATGGCCGAGGATCAGCGTGAGGTCCGGGAAACGGTCTAGCACGCCCGACAGGATCAACCGGATCACCTGCACCCCGGTTTCGTAATGCCAACCGACGCCTCCGATCGCGAACAGTGCGCTGACGTCGGAATCGAAGCCGGCGTAGAGTTGCGAGCGCACAGCCGGGGTCGGGGATTGCGGGTGGAGATAGAGCGGTACCCGCATGGCCGCCGCCGCTTCATAGATCGGCCAGTAGTCCGGATGATCCATGTTCCTGTTTCGGGTGCGGCCGAACAGCATCGCGCCGTTCATGCCGAGCCGCATCGTGGCCCGCTCGAGTTCCTTCACCGCCGCATCGGGATCCGGCGTCGCGAGCGTGGCGAAGGCCTGAAACCGGTCGGGATGCGCGCGCACTGTCTCGGCCAGCAGATCGTTGACCTGCGCCTGCAGGCGGACCGCATCGTCGGCATCCATATTCTGGACGCCGGGCGTGGTGAGCGAGAGCACCTGCACATCGACGCCGCTTGCGTCCATCGCGGCGAGGCGTTCGTCGCCAAAATTCTGCAAGGCCGCCCCGACCAGTCCCTCGGACGAGTTGCCGAAGCCGACGTCCCGCCACTGCGGATCGAGCCGCCGCCACGCCTCCACCACTTCCGGCGTCGCGATATGCTCCTCGAGCGCGATCAGGCGCATGGCTCAGCTATCCAGTAGGGCCGGGACGAACACCTCTTCGATCGTCCACAACCGCTTCGACAAGCCCTGCTCATAGTGATAGCGCAGGAAAGCCTCGATTGCGGGCCTGTTCTTCGTGACCCCATAGGGCCACCAGTCGGCGCCGAGCGTGTCGATATTCTCCTGCATCAGATGGCTGAGCCAGGGGACCATCACCGTCATGTTGTTGAAGGTCATGCCCCTGCGCAGCTTCTCCGCCATTGCTTCCTTGGCGTCCAGGAAGCCCTTGTAGACGGCCCGCATCAGATCGGCGTCGCCTGCCAGTTCCTTCTTCACCGAGACCATGTGCATGATGGGAAAGATGCCGGTGCGCCTGTAGTAATCTCGCTCGACCGTCTCGTAATCCTCGAACAGGCGGCCGACGTTCGGCTGCTTCTCGAGCACGCACTTGGGGGCGTCAGCGGAGATCAGCGCGTCGATCTCTCCGGCGGCGAGCATCTCGCCGAGATCCTCGTCGGCTGCGGCATAGACGACCTCGACGCCGTCGGGCACGGGCTTGGGAAGCCAGTCGATCGGCTTCAGCGGGAAATCGATGCCGCCGACGATCCAGCGGCAGCTCTCGGGCCGGAAGCCGAACTCGTCCGACAACATGCCCTTGGGCATCACGCCGGCATCATGGCCGTAGAGCGCCAGCTCGCCGATCTGTTTGCCATTGAGGTCCTGTGGGCGCTCGATGCCCTTGGTCTTGTTGATGTAGATCGCCGAGTGGCGAAACATATGCAGCAGCGGAACTGGCAGCAGCCTGAATGGCGCTTCCTCGGTGTCCATGGTGCGCAGAAAATAGCTGAGGCCGAGATCAGAGACATCGTAGGCACGATGCTTCACCATGCCTTCGAAGATGTCAGTGACGATCCTGCCGTTATGGAACGTCGCTTCGACGCCTTCGATCGTCACCTCGCCATCTCGCAGCGCCTGCGCGCGGTCGTAATTCCAGAAGGCGATGTCGAGCTTGGTCATATGCCAACTCCTGTGTTGCTGGGGAGGGACGCATCATATTATGTGGTTCAGATAGTAAATGCATTTACTATTAATCCGGTTCCCCATCTTTTGGGGCGCCCGGGAGATCCGTTTTACCATGACGCGTTGAAGCTTAGGACCCATGCATGACCATCGATCGACAATCCCTCACTGACTTTTACGCGCGAGAGACACTCCGTGCGCCGGAGAACGCGGTGGGATTCCTACTCTGGCGGGTGATGCACCGCTATCAGCGTGCGATCGACCGGGCGCTGGCTCCGCTGGACCTTACGCATCTGCAATTCACAACGCTCGCGATGGTCGGTTGGCTGTGCCGGAAAGAGGAACCCACGACCCAGGTCGAACTCGCTCGGCATGCCGACATTCATGTCATGCAGGTCTCGCTGATGCTCAAGGCACTAGAGAAGAAAGGATTGGTGGCGCGGCTGCCATCGTCATCGGACACGCGCGCCAAGCGCGTCGCGATTACGTCCGCTGGTCTTGAGGCCCTCAAGGTCGCGATGCCGCTCGCGATCGAGATACAGCAGCGGATGTTCGGGGCGGCGGGGGAGCCGGGCGGCGCGCTCCTGACGGAGTTACGCGATGTCGAGAGAAGGGCTGAGTGAAGAAGATGCCACCCCGAGAACCTCTGTGCGACGGAAGCGGAAACCCGTGCCGAAGCGCATCAGCGCCTTCGGTGATTTCTTCGCTCAGCTTTGTCGCCATCATCAGCCCCGTAAACGTGCGATGCAATTCTTTCTTGAATGCTCGTTCCTGAATCGCTATACATGGTTCATGGCAAGACCTCGGGAATTCGATACGGATGCTGCTCTGGACGGTGCGATCACCGTGTTCAGCGAGCATGGCTATGAGGGCAGTTCGGCCCAGATGCTCGTGGACGCGATGGGCATTGGGCGGCAGAGCCTCTACGCTGCATTCGGAGACAAGTGGCAACTCTATTGCGCATCGGTGCGGCGCTACGGCATGGGCGAGTGCGCGGCGCATTTCGAGGCGCTTCGCAGCGGCGCGCGCGCCATCGACGGTATTAACGCAATGCTGCGCCGTGTCGTGGCGACAGCCGCCACGCCTTGCCTTGGCGTCGGTTCGACCTGCGAGTTCGGCGCGTCGCGACCGGACCTCGTCGATATCCATTCAGCACTGGGCAGGACATTGCACATGGCCATCGCCACCCGCGTTCGCGACGCCCAACGTGAGGGCGATATTCTGGGCAGCCTCAATCCCGATACGATCGCGCAGTTTCTGATCGCCAATATCGCCGGGATCCGCATCGCCGGACGAGGCGGCGCCGACCGATCAACGCTGGGCAGCTTGCAGGAGTTGGTCATGCGCGCGCTGCGCTGACCCTTTTTTTGAGCAATTAGGGAACGATCATTCAAATAAGGGGAAAGACATGCGAGCAGTGGTGATGACGATGATCGGCGGCCGAGAGGTGCTGGATCATACCGAGCGACCCGAGCCTGCCGCCGGACCAGGCGAGGCGCTGGTCGAGATCGCTGTTGCCGGGGTCAACTTCATGGACATCGGCGTGCGTCAGGGCATGGCCTGGACCGAAACGCCCAATCCCAAAATCCTGGGCGTCGAAGGCGCCGGCCGCGTGCTGGCGGTGGGCGAAGGCGTCGAGACTGTCCAGCCCGGCCAGCGCGTTGCCTGGGTCTATGCGCCCGGCAGCTACGCCGAGCGGATTGCCGTTCCTGCGACGTCACTGGTGCCGGTTCCCGATGCGATCGACGACAGGACAGCGGCCTCGATCATGATGCAGGGTCTTACCGCGAGCCATTTCGCGACCGATTTCTATCCGGTCCAGCCCGGCGACATCGCTTTCGTTCATGCCGCAGCAGGAGGTTTGGGTCTCCTCCTGACCCAGATCATCAAACTCTGTGGTGGCCGGGTGATCGGGCGGGTTTCGTCGCAGGACAAGGTGGCGGCCGCGCGCGAGGCGGGCGCTGACCATGTGATCGTCGACACGGAAGGGCGATTTGCCGAAGAGGCGCTACGCTTGACCGATGGAGAGGGCGTCCATGTCGTCTATGACGGATCGGGACCAGCGACGTTCAAGGGTTCGCTTGATGTGCTGCGTCGCTCCGGGACCTTCTGCTGGTATGGGCCGGTACTGGGCGGTCCGGGGCCGCTTGATATCATGAGCCTGCCGAAGAGCATCAAGATCGGCTACGCGGTCTTTTTCGATCACATCCATACAGCGGAGCTGCTTGCCAAACATGCATCACAGCTCTTCCGATGGGTTGCGGACGGCAAGCTCAAGGTCCGGATCGGCGGTGAATATGCCCTCGCGGATGCAGCGAGAGCCCATGCAGCCATGGAAAGCCGTGGGACCACCGGAAAGCTGGTGCTGATCCCATGAGCGGCCGGGTTGCCATGGTGTTTGGCGGATCGCGCGGTATTGGCGCCGCAACCGCGATCCGGCTTGCCAGGGATGGCTTCGATGTGGCGCTGACCTATGTCTCGCAGCCTGATCGCGCCGCTGAGGTTGTCGGAGCGATCAACGGCCTGGGTCGCAGTGCCGTCGCGATCCGGGCCGACAGCGCCGATGCAGGCGCCATCACCGCAGCTGTCGCGCAGGCGGTCGATCGGTTGGACACGCTCGACGTCGTCGTCGTCAATGCCGGCGTCCTTCGTCGCGCAACAATCGAAGCGTTCACGCTCGAGGATCTCGACCTGATGCTGGACGTCAACATACGTGGCGTCTTCCTCATCCAGGCTTCGATCGCGCAGATGCGTGATGGCGGACGCGTGATCACGATCGGCAGCAACACGGCGGTCCGGACCGGCTCGCAGGGCAGCAGCGTTTACGCCATGACCAAGGCGGCCGTCGCGACCATGGTGAAGGGCATCGCTCTCGACCTGGCGCCGCGGCGGATCACCGTCAACAATGTCCAGCCGGGGCCCATCGAAACGGATCTGACGGCGGCGATGGTCCCGCGCCTGCGCGACCTTGTTCCGCTCGGACGCGTCGGCAAAGCAGAGGAGGTCGCGTCGCTCGTTTCCTACCTGGCAGGCCCGGAGGCCAGTTACATGACCGGTGCGAGTCTGACGATCGATGGCGGTTATGTACTCTAGGGTCAGGACCCATTGATTTGCGGTGACGGCTGTGATTCAGGCTTGGGGTGAGGAGCCTGAATGATGAGTGATTTGTATTGGTTGACGGACGAGCAGATGGCGCGTCTTCAGCCGTATTTTCCGAAGAGCCATGGCCGGGAGCGCGTCGATGACCGGCGGGTTTTGAGCGGCATCATCTTCGTCAATCGTAATGGGCTGAGGTGGCGGGATGCGCCGAGAGAATATGGCCCGGCAAAGACGCTCTACAATCGCTGGAAGCGGTGGAGCGACAAGGGCATCTTCATCCGCATGATGGAAGGCCTGGCGACACCTCAGGCTCCCGAGCGCAAGACGATCATGATCGACGCGACCTATTTGAAGGCCCACCGCACGGCGTCGAGTCTTGGGGTAAAAAAGGGGGTCCGGGACGCCTGATCGGCCGCACGAAAGGCGGTATGAACACCAAGCTGCATGCCGTGAGCGATGCGAATGGCCGCCCGATCAGCTTCTTCATGACCGCCGGGCAGGTGAGCGATTACACTGGCGCAGCCGCTTTGCTCGACAGTCTGCCCAAAGCGCAATGGATGCTCGCCGACCGGGGCTATGATGCCGACTGGTTCCGCGATGCCTTGCAGGAAAAGGGCATCACGCCCTGCATCCCGGGCCGGAAAATACGGAACAAGACCGTCAAATACGACAAGCGCCGCTACAAACGCCGCAACCGCATCGAGATCATGTTCGGCCGCCTCAAGGACTGGAGACGGGTCGCAACACGCTACGATCGGTGCCCGAAGGCTTTCTTCTCCGCCGTCGCCCTCGCCGCAACCGTCATCTTCTGGCTCTGATCAATGAGTCCTGACCCTAGCTATAGAGACGTCATGAAGGGCCTGATCTCGACGCTCTGGAGCCAACTCGATATCCGGTCTGCAGGATGGCCAGAGCGGCTGCGCGCCATCCTGGTCGGGCTGACGATCCGGGCCGGCAGTCAACTTAGTCAAAAGGTTCGCCGCCGTCGCCGTGCGATCGAACCGTTCGTCTGGACTTTCGTGTTTGGCGGCGCTGCACTCATCGCCGATGCATTCCAAACCTTGGTGGGGCCGCGTCTCGGCGAGCCCGGACTTAAAACACTCTCCGATGTCGTGATCGCGATTGGCGGCGCCATGATCGGTGCGACCACGATTGTCGCGTCCTTCATCCTCTTCGCGATGCAGGTGAATGTCGAGCGCCTCCCCTATAGACTTTTCTACCGCTTCAGCTCGGACGGTCGACTTCTCCGCAGTTTTGCCGCTGCCTTCCTTCTCTCGATTGGCTTGGTCTCTCTCGCTTTTGCAAATGACCCCAATTACAGCGGGCATATCATTCTCGCAGGACTCGTGGCCTTGGCGCTGATCCTTCGCCTGCTCTTCCACGCCTATCGCCGCTCGCTTCGGCTCGTCGATCCCGTTTCGCAGCTTGATATGCTCGTCGAGAATAGCGCACGCGACATTCGTCGATGGAGTCGTCGCTTCGACTGGCTCACGCCGCTGATCAAGGCGGAGGAGAATAAGGTCGGCTGGCGCCGCGGTGAACCTGAGCTCGATGTGCGCCGCGCCGCGATCATGAATACCAACAAGGGTTGGGATATCTCGGTCCGCAAGACGATTGCGCAAGCGATCGCCTTCTCTCGCCAGGCCGCCGAGCGCGGCGACCTCGAAGTCTCGGCGGCCGCCTTGTCGAGCGTCGTCCAGTTGAACCGGAGCTATATTGCCGCGAAAGGCCGAACCTTTCAGGCCCGCGCCATAATGATCGACAACCCAATGGTGACCGATGGCACGGTGAATGCGACGCTCGAAGAATTGCGGCGGGTGCGCGCCGCCGCGATCAGTCGCGCTGATGAGCCGCACCTCGAGCAGCTTTACGACACACACCTCGCGCTGATCGAAACATATCTCGAAATCGAATATCCCGGAATAGGGCGCTCACCGTCTCACGCGCTGCTCGCCGCCGGATATCTCGAGCGCAGCGTCGAAGCCGCGCTCCCGACGACGCTGATCGACACGGTAATGCAAGGCGTGCGAACGCTGTCGGAAGCGGCCAAGCGCCTAATTGCGAAAGGCCATAGTGCAGAGGCTGCCGGTATCGCGGGCAAGATCGGCATGATCGGCGTCACCGGCGCGCTGAAGCGCGACGCGCTCCCCATCTCGATCACGGCGATGGAACAGCTCGCGAAGCTGCAACTGGCGCTCCTCTTCGCAGAAGATGCCAACAGTGGCTATGCGGCGCGGCAGGTTCGCGACGCCGCCTTCACCGCCGCGACGGCGATGCTGGCGCTTCCCGATCTGCCTATCGCTTCGAGCCAGTCGCGCGCGATCGCCCCCTATTTCTCTAGCACCGAATTCCAGTCGCTCCGATCCGATCTCACGACCTTGGTCAACAGCCTTCAAGAACTAAACGCAGGCAGCGCGCTCGGTGAAAGGTTCTCGCATAATCTCGCCGAGTGGGCCGAGCAGCTTTATGAAGGGGTCCGCAAGTTGCTGAAAAGCGCAGTCGACCAGCGCTCGCAAGTCACGCTCGACATCATCTTCTGGATCTGCGGCATCAGCGAGCTCTTGATCGCCGCATCGCGCGCGCCGTCCGCATCCGATCACAGCCGCAAGGAACTTGAAGAAGCCGCGCACTGGCTCTTTTCCTCGCTCACATTCATTCCGCGCGATAAGGAAACGGCGCAATGGGTTGAGGCCTTTTCGTTCATTGACCAATTGTTCGAATTTGCGGCGATGGCTAACAATCGCGAGTGGGACGAGGGGCTCGACGCCGCATTCGACCTGCTGCTGCGCTGGGGATTTGAGGCGGGCGGCAAACTCACCGGCTGGGACACCCTGCAAAGCGCGTTGACCGCCGCCGGCGCGCTGACTTTGCTCGTCGACCCGTCGCTGCGCGTGCGCCTCCTTGCTCGCGTCCCTGCTGCCGCTGCGTCCAATAAGGCTCCGTCGCCAGAAATACTCGCACGGACGGCGCGCGGGCTTCGAGTGCGCGCCGCCGCGTTGCGGACGCGCGAATTCGAGGTCGATGCCGTCAACCAGGTGCTGGCGAGCGACATTCCGGCGGCACGCGCCATCCTGCGCGAGATGGCAGATCTTCTGTCTCCGGAGGCCCCAGACGACATCGGCGCGGAGCCCTATTGATCTCAAGGTGCGGGGACGGCAGCAAATGTCCGCTTCGCATGGTCTGGCTCGGAAAGCCGACGGACCGAAATCGGCCAGTCCGGTCCGTTCGGCGAACTCGTTGGATAGACGCTGCGCGGCTAAGATGCGAACAATCTGGGTTGTCCGGAATTTTCCGTCCCGCCTGCGGGAGGGTTGTCAAACAGCGGCGCTCTCCGCTTTGTCATTGGCGGCGACCTGCCGCGCGATTTGGCCAGTGTGGGTGAGCGACACGCGCGTTCCCGGCGCGGCGTCCTCGACCGCGATCTCCGCGCCCAATTGCTTGGCGAGCGCTTGGACGATCCGCGTCCCCAGCCCCGCCGCCGATCGTTCGGGGTCTTCGTCCATGCCGACCCCATCGTCGGACACCGAGAGCGTCCAGTCGCCGCCCTTTGCAGCATAGCCGACGACGACATGGCCGGGGCGGCCATCCGGAAAGGCGTGCTTGAGCGCGTTGATCACTAGTTCGGTGACGACCAGCCCCATGCTGACCGACACATCGCCGCTGATCGACACCGCATCGACCTGGGTGGTCAGGGTCAGCTGCTCGCGGTCATAGATCATCGATGCGCCGATGCTGGCACAAAGCTGAGCCAGATAGGGTTCGAGCTCCACCGATCCGCCCTCGGATTCGGCGAGATGGCGTTGCAGCGTCGCGATCGACATCACGCGCTGATGCGCGTCGCTCAAATGGCCTCGCGCCTCGCTGGATTGCACCTTGCGCGCGCTTTGCATCAATATGCTCGCGATGATCTGCAGGCTGTTGGCGACGCGGTGCTGCATTTCGTGGAGCAGCGCGGCATTGTCGTGGACCAGCTCCTTCTGGCGCTTTTCATTCTTCCTGACCTCGGTCACGTCGATCACCGTGATCATCATCCGCGTGTTCAGGCCGTCGCCATATTCGAGCCGCTGTGCCTTGAGCACCAGCCGGCGGCGGCCGCCGAGGCTGGTTTCGATATCAACCTCATACGCCTCCACCTCGGCCGCGCCAGACAGCGTCGCATCGATCAGCGAATGCAGCCGCGGGAGGTCCCATTGCTGGTTGTCGAGGTCGTAGATCGTCCGCCCAGTGACGGTATCGGGATCGATACCGAAGGCGGCGCAGAAACTGTCGCTAGCCGCAACGATTGCCAGATTTTCGTCAAGCAGCAGTAGCGGCGCGTCGGAGGCAAGCGCCATCGCGAGCCCCAGTGTGCGGCCCAGATTGATCGGTGGATTGTCGGCAGCCATGCGGCGCGCCTTCCCGGTCGGCCTGGACCGCAGGACGCGGCCTTGTCGGCAACCAAATCCGGGGGAGGTTGAGCGACGTCGCCGACCATCGCCCCGAACGCAGGGCATAGCACGCCGTCGAGGTTCGACGCATATTAAATCGAAATGGCGGTAAGATCGCCGCGCCGACCACGAACGTCATAGTCGATAACAGAGCGCGGGATGTCGATGTCCGCATTAGCCGATTCTGGCGCAACACGCCGACACTCTCTCATCGGCCAAACCCCGCAAATTTGAGCTCGTTTGCCAAGCTGTCCGATGTTGTCACAGCCGTGGGCATGCCCACCTAATCGCCCGTCGCGACGCCGGACGAATACGGGGAACTACGGATAGGGTTACTCCTCGCTCCGGTTCAAAAGCGTCTCGATACATTCGGCAAATAACCGCGCCGCATCGAAAGGACGAAAAATGAACACCCAGAGCTGGAGCGGCGATCTTACAACCCGGACGGGGTTCAAATTCCATGTTCGCCCGATCAGTTCGAACGACGAACCGGCGCTCGCGGAGCTGTTCACGCATGTGACCCCCGACGATCTGCGATTCCGTTTTCTCACCGGCATCAATATCGTCGATCATAACCGTTTGGCCGCACTGATCGACGTCGATCATCGCCAGAAAGAGAATTTTCTCGCGCTTGCAGAAGATGGCGCAACGGTCATCGCAACCGCGATGCTCGCATGTGACGACGCGATGGAAACCGGCGAGGTCGCGATCAGCATCCGGTCGGATTACAAGGGCCGCGGCGTGAGCTGGAAGTTGCTCGAATATGTCGCACGTTTTGCGGAGGCAGCCGGCGTACAAACGCTCCAGTCGATCGAAAGCTACGCGAACCATTCCGCGATCGAACTGGAACGCAACATGGGCTTCACCGCGCGCCCCTATCCGGGCGATGCCACGCTCGTGCTGGTCGAGAGAAAACTGCCGCTGCCGGTCGATGCGTGATCGATCTTTGGGGGTCAGGCCGATCGCGAGACCACCCGGCATATGGCCATGGCAGAAAGGAGCGGCATTTGGACATCAGCGGCAACGTTAGCGAGGCGCAGCTCGAGCGCCTGATTCCACGCTTTTACGCGCGCGTCCGGGACGATGCTCTGATCGGTCCGGTGTTCGATAGCGTGATCGGCGACTGGCAGCAGCACCTGGGAAAGCTGGTTGACTTCTGGTCTTCTGTCATGCTGACCAGCGGTCGCTACAAAGGCAGCCCGGTTGCCGCGCACCTCAAGCACCTGCCCTCTATCACGCCGCCAATGTTCGATCGCTGGCTGATGCTCTGGGCTGAGGTGACTGCCGAGATATTGCCACCGACCACCGCCGCCGCGCTCCAGGGCAAGGCGGCGCGGATCGCCGAAAGTCTTAAACTCGCGCTGTATTTTCGGCTCTCTCCGGCGCCCGGGAATGCATCCCGACCGACTCCCACGCAGTCCTGAAAGGACTTAAGATGACGAATATGATCCTGGTCCCCGACAAGCTCGCCCTCGCCACCGAACGTAATGTACGGCCCGCGGTGCATCACCAGCCGAACGGCTTTTCCGACCGGTTCGCACTTGGCTTCACCAAGCTTCTCCGCTTCAGCGCCGACAGGCTGTTCGCCAAGCGCTACGGCCATCGGGCGATCGTTCTCGAGACGGTCGCGGCGGTGCCGGGCATGGTCGGCGCGATGTTCACCCATCTGAGCTGTCTACGCCGGATGCGCGACGACGACGGCTGGATCCGGACCTTGATGGAGGAAGCCGAAAACGAGCGCATGCACCTCATGACTTTCATCGAGATCGCCAAGCCCACCTGGTTCGAGCGGCTGATGATCCTGTCTGTCCAAGGCGTGTTCCTGGTTGGATTTTCGATCCTCTATCTGGTCTCGTCGCGTACCGCTCACCGCGTTGTCGGCTATTTCGAGGAGGAAGCCGTCACCAGCTACACATTGTACCTCCAGGAAATCGACGAGGGTCGGTCGCCGAACGTGCCCGCACCTGCCATTGCCAAACATTATTGGAAAATGGCTGACGATGCGAAATTGCGCGATGTCGTATTGCTGGTGCGCGCGGACGAAGCGCATCACCGCGACGTCAATCATGGTTTCGCAAACCAGCTCAATGGCGAGCATGTCGATCAATCGCAGGTCGCAGCCTATCCCGACCACGCTACCGAAATCCGGCTGCATGCTTGAGATGCGTGACGGAATGCAGGGCGGCGGTATCCCGATGCGCGGCGACCGACGCCCGGACGGCCCCGTGAAGATTGGCGCACCTGAACCGTACAGAAGTACCCCCATCTTTGACGAGACCACGCTTCCGGCCGGGCTTCGCCGGGAGCATCGAACTAAAGTCGGCGTTTGGGGCGTCATTCGGGTGCTCGAAGGCCGGCTTCGCTACAGGGTGCTCGATCCCGTTTCGGAAACCATCCTCGACGCCGAGCATCCGGGGATCGTCCTTCCGGACCAGCCCCATTTGGTTGAACCGATTGGCCCCGTCCGCATGGTCGTCGAATTCTACGATCAGGAGCCACAGTTAGCCAGTATGGGAGACTGTGCCATCCACGTTTGATTGCGACGCTGCTTTGCAACCTCGCCACCTGGCCCCCAGAAAGGCTCGCCATGCAGATTTCACGACTGTTCGTCGTACTGACAACTGCTCTGCTGTGCGCATGCGTGCCCGCCGAAAGGGAAGTTGCTACTTCCAATACAGCAGCCCTTGCGACCGCGCCGCAAACTCAGGACGCGCGAACGCTTTCTTTTGTCGAAGAGCGCTGTAGCGGTTGTCATGCATTACGCCCGGGCGTTGAGCCGCCCAATTCGCAGGCGCCCAGCTTTGTGGTGGTGGCGAATGACATGGGGTTTAACCAAGATTTGCTGCGCGAATTTTTTCGCGATGGACACGATACACCGGATGCGATGTCGATCATGTTAACCAGAGAAGAGGCTGAGATGGCCTCTGCTTACATTGTGTCGCTTCGCTCTCCCCGCTGACACCATGCGAAGACTTTGACAAAAGTGACCTAGCTGGAGAAGTTCCGGCGAACCCGGGAAAATAGCCGCTAGGCTCACTGGTAAACGCTGTGAAAGCCCGATTTTGAGTGAGCGGGGATAGGACGGCCATCCAATACCTGATCGCGCCGGACCGGAAGTTCGGCGGGTTTGCGACAAACTGCTGCGCGCTGCTTGAGATCGCGGTTCCGCCGGTCTCAGAATAGGGCGGCGCGTTGTTTGGCGGAGCGAGAGCGGCAGATGATGCTGTGCCAGATCGCCGAACGCGAGGTGTCGGTTGGCGAGCTGACTGAGATTTGCGGCCTGTCGCAGTCTGCGGGTTTGCAGCATCTCGCTCGTCTCCGAAAGCAGGGGATCGTGTCGATGCGCGGTAAGGCGCAGACGCGATATTCTAGTTTGTCGGACCCCAAGATGCGGAGGGTCGCCGCCGCCCTTTGCCAGGCGTGCTGCGGCGTCTAGCCCGCGCCGCACAACGCCATTGGGCATTTCGCGGGTTTGATGCAAATCAATGTGCCGAGATACTGACTGTGGTGAATCGGCTTGAGGAGAACCGATGTGACGCCCAAGACCGACCCGGAGCATTATGCACTCCCATCGATCATACTTCATTGGCTTATGCTTCTACTCCTTGTCGCCGTCTATGCGGCCATCGAGTTGCGGGAATTCTGGCCGAAAGGCACCATAACCCGTGAAGCCTTCAAAACCTGGCACTTCATGTTGGGCCTCTCGGTCTTCGCACTCGTCTGGCTCAGGATCGCGGCGCGCCTGATATGGGCGCCGCCGGCAACGGTGAATGAACCGGCGTGGAGAAACGCGATTGCCGGCGCAACGCACGCCGCGCTGTATGTCCTGATGATTGCAATGCCGGTCGCTGGCTGGCTTGTCCTGAGTGCAGAAGGCGAAGCGATACCCTTTTTCGGCATCGAGCTACCGCCGTTGGTCGCAGCGAACGGCGCCCTAGCCGAGCGAGTGGAGAAGCTCCACGAACTGGGCGGTACGATCGGATATTGGCTTATCGGGCTTCATGCCGCGGCGTCTTTGTTCCACCATTATATTCTAAGGGACAGGATGTTGGCGCGGATGCGGCCTTCGCAGATCTGAAAGGATCTTCATGCGGCCAACCCAAAGCAAGGGGCCGCTTGAAGCTGAAAGCGCTTCGGCAGGCCGGTCCGCGTTATCACCTGCTTATGTCCGGAAATTATTCGCACGCTATCCGGTGTCGCGGCTTCTCCGCTTTCTTTCGTGCGGCATCGAGAGCTGAACGATGACCACCGCCCATCATCGGGTGGCACTTCATCGAGTCATCGAGAAAAGGCGTTGCGTCGGCCTTGCGTCACAGCACGATCTGACCAATGAGTAGCGTATATTTTGATGATCGGAGATTTCACGTGGCCAGCTCTCGCATTGGTCTGACGTTGTTGCGCTCGCGCGTAATGGACGCGGATGCCGCAGCGGCGATGATTGCGCCCGGTTCGACGGTTGGCATGAGCGGTTTCACCGGGGCGGGGTATCCCAAGGCGGTCCCGATCGCGTTGGCGCGACGCATCGAGCGGGCGCATGAAGCCGGCGAACCCTTTTCGATCAAGGTGTGGACCGGCGCATCGACAGGACCCGAACTCGACGGCGCGCTGGCCAAGGCCAAGGGAATAGAATTTCGGCTCCCCTATAATTCCGACCCCATCGCCCGCGACATGATCAACCGCGGCGAGATGAACTATTTCGACATGCATCTGAGCCAGGTCGCACCGATGGCCTGGCAGGGTTTTCTGGGGCCGCTTGATACTGCCTTGATCGAAGTCACGGCGATCCTGCCCGATGGCTCGCTTGTGCCTTCATCCTCTGTGGGAAACAACAAGACCTGGCTCGACCGCGCCGACAAGGTCATTCTCGAAGTGAATCGGTGGCAAAATCCAGCGCTCGAAGGAATGCACGACATCTATTACGGTACTGCGCTGCCGCCCGATCGCGTCCCGATCCCGCTCGTTCGCCCCAACGACCGGATCGGGCAGGCCAGCTTTCGCTGTGACCCGGAAAAAATCGTCGCGATCGTCGAAACCGAAAGTCCGGACCGGAACCTGCCGTTCAAACCGGCCGACGATACGGCATTGCGCATTGCGGGCTATCTGCTCGAATTCTTTGGGCATGAAGTGTCCCGGGCGCGTCTTCCCGCCCATCTCCTGCCGTTGCAGTCGGGAGTCGGCAACATTGCCAATGCCGTGCTGAGCGGCCTTCTCGACAGTCCGTTCGATCAGCTCGACGCCTATACGGAAGTCCTTCAGGATGGAATGCTCGACCTTCTCAAGGCCGGCAAGCTGCGAATGGCGTCGGCGACCGCCTTTTCGCTGAGCCCCGAGGCGGCGTTGGAGCTCAATGCCGATATGCAGCGCTATCGCGAGCGGATCATATTGAGGCCCCAGGAAATTAGCAATCACCCCGAACTGATCCGCCGACTGGGATGCCTCGCGATGAACGGGATGATCGAAGCCGACATCTACGGCGCGGTTAACTCGACCCACGTCATGGGCTCGCGCATTCAGAACGGTATCGGCGGGTCGGGCGATTTCGCCCGCAACGCCTATATTTCAGTCTTCATGGCGCCATCGACCGCAAAGGGAGGAAGCATTTCCACGATCGTTCCGCAAGTCAGCCACGTCGATCATATCAACCAGGATGTGCAGGTGATCGTCACCGAGCAGGGCCTCGCGGACTTGCGCGGCCTGTCGCCCAAGCAACGAGCGCGGTTGGTCATCGACAACTGTGCGCACCCCGATTACCGCCCCATGCTCGCGGACTATTTCGAGCGGGCACAGCGCGGCTCATATGGCCAGCATGCTCCGTCGCTGTTGGCCGAGGCGCTGTCGTGGCACCAGCGGTTCATAGACACGGGAACCATGCGGCAGGCCTGAGTCCGCTCTCCCGAGGCGCAGCGGCCATTCATCTTCCCTATTGTTTGCGGTCGAACGCCTCCGCGTCTCGCCGTTCCTTCTCGAATCCATGCATGCCGAACCACCATTGCAGGGCGATGATCGCCCCTTTCGCGGGCTGGATAAACCCGATCATCAGCGCCAGCATCAGCGGGACGATGATCGCGGCAAGCCCTGCGAGCGACAGCGCCGTCTCCTGAACGAGCGCGATGATGATCGGCGCCATGATATGCCCGGTCAGCAGGATCGAGACATAGGCCGGAAAATCATCGGCCTGTTGATGCGTCCAGTCCTGCAGGCAATGGGGGCAAGTCGCCACCGGCTTGAGAAAGCGGGTAAACAGCTTCGCTTCGTTGCAGCGAGGGCAGCGGCTTCTCGCGCCGCGGAGCATCGACTCCCAGCCCGACGCCGGAAGGACAAAGCTATCCACATTCGACACCTCATCGTTCGCTGGCGGCGAGATCTTCCGGGTGACGGGACGGTCGAAGGGCGAAACCATGAAATTGGGCATCAGCCGGGCTCCTTGCGGCAAACTCGCGAACGGCATTGGCGGCGCGCGCCCGTGAGAGCGCGACAAGTTGATCTATCGATTGGCATGATCGATATATACAGCATTAGTTGATGATGTTAAGAATTATAAATGATGTATAAAGCATCAAGGAGCTGATATGATCACGTCACAGCAGATGCGCGCCGCCCGTGCCCTTCTCGGGATCGACCAGCGCCATCTCGCCGAACTGGCCGGGCTCTCCCTTCCAACCATCCAGCGGATGGAAAGCTCCGGTGGCCAGGTGCGCGGCGTCATCGACACGCTGGTGAAAGTGATCGCCGCGCTCGAAGGCGCGGGAATCGAGCTTCTTGGGGAGAATGCGCCGAGCATCGGGATCGGCCGCGGAGTCCGCTTGCGCGAGACGATCGAAGGCAAGCCCAAAGGGCTGGGGTCTTCGCTTCTCTACGACAAGGACGTCAGCGAGGCAGCCGCCCGGTGACGGCGAAAGCCTATACGCCCAAGCTCCTGACGGTTTTTCGCGAAGGCTATTCCGCCGCAACCTTCCGCGCCGATGCGATTGCCGGCCTGACCGTCGCGATCGTCGCGCTGCCGCTCGCCATGGCGCTCGGCATCGCCAGCGGTGCCTCGCCCGACAAGGGGCTGATCACCGCGGTCGTCGCCGGCTTCCTGATCTCGGCGCTCGGCGGATCGCGCGTCCAGGTCGGCGGGCCGACCGGCGCCTTCGTCGTCGTGATCTTCAATGTGATCGCGAGCCACGGCTATGACGGGTTGCTCATCGCCACTTTGCTCGCGGGACTGATCCTGATCCTCGCCGGTGTGCTGCGGCTCGGGCAGATGATCAAATATATCCCGCACCCGGTTGTGATCGGCTTCACCGCGGGCATCGCAGTCATCATCGCGTCGAGCCAGGTCAAGGACTTCCTCGGTCTTGCCATCGACAAGGTGCCTGCCGATTTCCTTCCCAAATGGCAGGCTTATCTGGGGGCTTTGCCGAGTGCTAGCTGGGCCGCCATCGGCGTCGGCATCGGTGCCCTCGCGATCATCATTGGCTTTCGCAGGCTGGCGCCGCGACTTCCCGGCTTCCTGATTGCCGTGGTGGTCAGCGCGTTCGTTGTGGCGTTGCTGAAGCTCCCGGTCGATACCGTCGGTTCGCGGTTTCCGGATATTCCGGCGGGTCTTCCAATGCCGTCGTTTCCGGAGATTTCATTCGCGAAGATCAGCGCCGTCCTGCCGTCGGCCTTCACCATCGCCTTCCTCGCGGGGATCGAGGCGTTGCTATCCGCAGTCGTCGCCGACGGCATGGCGGGGACGCGGCACCGCTCAAACCAGGAACTGATCGGCCAGGGCGTCGCCAATCTCGGCTCGGCGCTGTTCGGTGGTCTCCCCGCAACGGGGGCGATCGCCCGCACCGCGACCAATATCCGCTCGGGCGCGAAGACGCCCGTCGCGGGTATCATGCATGCGGTCTTCTTGCTGCTGTTCATCCTCTTCGGCACCGATCTGATGGCCTATGTGCCGATGGCGGCGCTCGCCGCGATCCTGTTCATGGTGGCGTGGGGCATGAGCGAGTATCAGCGCTTCCTCGCCTTGCTCCGCATGCCAAACAGCGATCGGGCCGTGCTCTTGCTGACTTTCGGGCTGACGATACTCGTCGACCTGACGGTCGCGATCGGCGTTGGCGTGACGCTCGCGTCGCTTTTGTTCATGGCGCGCATGGCTGAGGCCGTCGAGGTCGGGTCCGGCAGGCCGCGCGATATCGATCTCGATTCCGAAGATAGGCATCAGCGCGACGATTTACCGCCGGGCGTCGAAGTGTTCCGGATCGCCGGTCCCTTCTTCTTCGGCGTCGCTGGCGAACTTCTCGATACGCTGCGCCGGTTGGGCCAGTCACCGCGCGTCATCATCCTGCGCCTGCGGCTTATGCCCCTACTCGACGCGAGCGGGGCGCAGGCGCTCGAGGAATTTGTCGAACAGGCGCGGCTCGCCGGGGCTGAGGTCATATTGTCGGGTGTGCAGCCGCAGCCCCGTTCGATGTTGGGTCGCGTCGGGCTTGGCGAAACGTCGATGAAGCTCTCCTATGCGGCCGACTATGCGCGTGCGCAGGCGCTCGCCGTCGAGCTGCTCGGAAAGAAGTGAATGCAGTTCCGCGCTTTGCGCGCTCTCAAAAATATATGCGTCCGTTCGACCGACCGAACGGCCGCCAACCTCAATGGAGCATGAAATGACCAGCGATAATGATTATGTCTATGATGAAGAGAGCGGCGAGTGGATGCCTGCATCCGAACTGGCCAGCCGAAACGCGGCGGCCGGGCAGGTCGAGATACGCGATTCGGTGGGCAACATCCTCCACGACGGCGATCAGGTGGTTCTGGTCAAGGATCTCGACGTCAAGGGGGCCGGCAAGACACTCAAGGTAGGGACCGTCATCAAGTCGATCCGGCTGACCGGCGATCCGCAGGAAATCGATTGCCGCCACGAAGCCATCAAGGGTCTTGTGCTTCGCGCAGAGTTTGTCCGCAAGCGCTGAGCCTCCCCGTCGGCGGCCCGCCCGCCTATGCGGGCCTATACGGTGCGATGGCGGACGACGGTCGTAGTCGATCCGCACAGGCTGCACGAAGCTTTGCCGCGGTCGATCGAGGTCAAGCAGTACCCGGCCCCCGCCCATGTGAAGAGGCGCATCGTCTCCGCCTTCAAGCGCCAGGCGGATCTCGACGCGGCCGCGGTTACCACCGACGGCGGCATCATCAAACTCGGCGGCAAGGTCAAGGCATGGGCCGAACGCGGGGTCGGCGAGAGGGCCGCATGGTCGGCGCCGGGGGGCACCCGAGTCGAGGATAATATCACGATCGCCCTTTGAGCGGAGCGATCGGGAAAGATTCGCTTTGCGGCCGTCCCAGAAACGGGGGCGGCCGCTTTTGTGTCAGTGTCTTAGGGCCAGATAATCGGCGAGCCGGTCGAGGAATGGCTGCTGGCTGGGAAGCATCATGGCCTCGGCCTCCGCGACCGTGAACCATTGCGCCGCCTCGATCTCTGGAAAAGACTGGCGCCGGCCGCTGCGCGGAGGCCACTCGATCTCGAAGCAATTGCTCACGATCGCGGCAGTGTCGAGATCCTGCTCGAGCGCGAAGCCTTCGACGATCTTTCCACCGGCCTGCCGGAGCCGCCCCATTGGAACGAGCGTCCCTTGCAACGCCGTGCCAAGCTCTTCTTGAGCTTCGCGCAAGGCCGCCGCCTCCGTGCTTTCGCCGGCTACAATATCTCCCTTCGGAATCTGCCAGGCACCACGATCGCGCCGGCGCCAATAGGGTCCGCCGGGATGGACGAGCAAGACCTCCAAGCTCCCGCCTATCAGCCGATAAAGCAATATCCCGGCGCTTCGAGCCGTCATCGGCCGCGGCATCGATCAGGTCTCCCAATCATCGCATCGACCTGCTGGGTCCGCGAGGTACCGCCGGGCAGGCATTGCAGAACGGTAACGCGTCCTTCGCGCCCCGGCCACATGCGGGATCTACGTATTTCGCGCCCTGCCCCTTTCGCCCAGTCTCTGGCCACGCTCAGGACGAAGGAGGACAATATGGATTTGCCTAATGTCGATAGGTCGCTTGCGAAGCTCGGCGTGCCGCGCCGGATGCGCAAGAAGATCGGCCGCGTTTCGCGATCGCCCAAGCTACGCGCGGCGGCGGCGCTCGTTCCGCTTCTCACCGCAGGCCTCCTCGCCGCGCGAAGATTTGCGCGCAAGGGATCCTGACGGTGGCGCCGTCGAACCCCGAAGACCCGATCGAGCGTAACCGCGAGCACGCGGGTGCGCTCGGGCTGTGGCTCGTCTACTTCGCCTTCGTCATTCTGGGGTCGGTCTGGTTCTTTCTCTTCCGGCTCTGACCGGCACTGCTGGCGCCTGGGCAGCACATCCTCGAACAGATGAGGGCGCCGGCCTGGTTGATCAAGGTCAATGACCTTTGATGATGCGGTGTTCATGCCGTTCCACGGATACAAGGAAAAGGGAGCTGTCGATGGCGGAAACCAGGAACCGAGCGGACCCAGGCCAGCCCCGTCCGATCCATGTCGATGTGCTGATCGTCGGTGCCGGCATCTCGGGCATCGGCTCGGCCTATCACCTCCAGCAGCAGTGTCCGGGCAAGAGTTACGCGATCCTCGAGGCAAAACCGACTTTTGGCGGGACATGGGAGACCCACAAATATCCCGGCGTGCGATCGGACTCGGACCTCTACACATTCGGCTATCGCTTCAAGCCCTGGGTCGGCGCGCCGATCGCCAGCGGCGCCGAAATCCTCAAATATATGGGCGAGGTGATCGAGGAGAACGAGATCGGCGTCCATATCCACTATGGCCATCGCATCACTGCCTGCCACTGGTCGAGCACCACCAATCGCTGGACGATCGAGGCCGTGCGCGCGTCGGATGGCGCGGCGGTCACCTTCACAGCCGGCTTCCTCTGGATGTGCCAAGGCTATTATGATCATGAGAAGCCCTACATCCCCGATTGGCCCGGCCTGTCGAATTATGAGGGGCAGTTCATCCATGCCCAGCTCTGGGACCCGGCGATCGATTATGCGGGCAAGCGCATACTCGTTATCGGCTCGGGCGCCACCGCGGCAACCATCGTGCCGGCCTTCGCCGAAAAGGCGGCGCATGTGACGATGCTCCAGCGTTCGCCGACCTATTTCTACTGCAGCGAGAACAGGAACGAACTTGCCGACCGGCTTCGCGAAGTCGGGATCGACGAGCCCACGGTCCATCGCGTCGTGCGGGCACAGATCATGCACGACCAGGATCTGATGACACGGCGGTGCCAATCCGAGCCCGACGCGGTGTTCGAGGATCTGAAAGCGCTGATCCGGGCTTATTCGGGCGATCCCGACTTCGTGTTCGAGCCCCATTTCACGCCGAAATACCGCCCGTGGCAGCAGCGCCTCGCCTTTTGCCCCGACGGCGACATCTTCAAGGCCGCTACGCAAGGGAAGCTGACGGTCGTCACCGATATGATCGATCACTTTACCGCGACGGGTGTCCGCACGGCCGGCGGCGAGGCGATTGAAGCCGACATCATCGTGGCGGCGACCGGATTCAATCTGTCGGTCATGGGCGGAATCCCGTTCGATATCGACGGCGCACCGGTCGATTGGGCGCAGACGATTACCTATCGCGGCATGATGATGACCGGCGTGCCCAACCTCACCTGGGTCATGGGCTATTTTCGCGCCAGCTGGACCCTCAGGGTCGATATGATGGGGGACTTCGTTTGCAACCTCCTCAACCATATGGAGGACATCGGTGCAAAAAGGGTCGAGGTCGCGCTGCGGCCTGAGGATGAGGGCATGCAGATCCTGCCATGGATCGAGGAAGATAATTTCAATCCGGGCTATCTGATGCGCGGTCTCGACGCGATGCCGCGCCGCGGCGACAAACCCGAATGGCGCCACAATCAGGATTATTGGGCGGAGAAGGACGCCTTCCCGCGGATCGACCTGCGCGGAGCGGAGTTCGTCTATGATGGTGAGCGCCCGGCGTTGTCGGCTCGCACCGGTACGGAAATCGCGGCCTGATGGCGCGGCCGCGCCGCAAGGCCGGCCGGGGGCATAGCTCCGCGATCGTGCAGCCGGCCGTCCGGAGCGGTTCGTGACGCTCGCCCATCAGCTCGGTCTCGCTACCCTCGTCGTCGGGATTACGGTCGTGGTGCATCTCGCCGGGTTGGCGCTGTTGCTTGCGATCCTGCGCCGCTACCGGCGTGCGTCGCGGCGCTATCTCGTCATTCTTCTCAACGGCGGCGCAATTCTCGTCGCCGCTTTCGGGCTGTTCGCGCTGCACTCGGCTGAAATCTGGATCTGGGCGGGAATTTATCAGCTCCTTAGCGCTTTCACGGACTTTGAGCATGCCCTGTATTTCTCGACGTCAACCTATGTCACCATAGGCTATGGCGACATCGTCCTGCCCCCGGGACTGCGCATCCTCGGCGCGATCGAGGGCGCGAGCGGGATCATCCTGATCGGCTGGTCGACGGCCTTCTTTTTCTCGATCGTCGATCGCATGAAACTCCTCGAACGCAGTTTCGATACCGATCATGGCCGATGACGGGGCGACGACCGGGCCGCGGCATGGCTGCTCGGTCACGAATTTCAAAGGGTCTGACGGCGCCGCATTTCTCGCCATCGCGGAGAGCCAGAGCGCCCCGAGTTCAAAATCGATCCAGTCCGCGGCAAAGGGGTCGAGCCCGGAACCCGGATAGAGACAATATTCCCCGAAATAGGGCCGGCCCCCGACGTCGTAAAAGTCGACGCGAAGAAAGTTCATGTCGCCGGCTAGCGCCTCGGCTGCCTCCAGCATCGCGGCCAGTGAGGGCGGCGGTGGCGGTTCGTCCGCGGCCCTGACGAGCTGCCGCCAGCTGCGGTCGTGAAGGATCCATCGATGCCGACGGCCGCGCCCGAGATGGACCTGGACATGCGTCGCGACACCCCCGAACACATATATCTTATAGTCGATCGGCAGCGGAAGCGCGCCGCCAAGCAGTGGTTCGGCGAGGATGCCGCGCGGAACGTCGTGATAGGCCCACTCGTCGAGCCAGCGCCCATAGGGCCTGCGCTGCCAGCGGCGCGCGATTCTGCGCAGTTGCTGCCATCGTTCACAGTCGGGTACCGCGGTGACGACACGATATTGGTTGCAGCCGTGACGCGACTTGATAATCGCGGGGACTGGAAACAGGATAAGCCGGGGCAGGGCCGTGCCTTGCCAGATGGTCGGCACGATCCACTCCTCACCCAGCTGCGCTCCCGCAAGGCGCTTCGCCGCTATTTTGTCCATCATCTGGGTCTGGATCGGGGACCGGTCGGTCAGCTTTCTAAGCTGCACAAGTTCGGTGAAGCGGGCGGGATGGTCCCAGGCGACGCGGCGCCCATGGCGCCAAGCATAGAGAAGGCCGACGCGCTGCGCAGCAAGCGGAAATACCCGATCAGGGCCGAAGTCCGTTGGTGCGGGGGCAACTGCCGCGGTCATGGCGCCTTTGCTCCATAATGACCGCCGATGCCCAGGTTCTCGCATGCCTGTAGATTGGCGGAGGCGGCCGGGAGCCGCGAATGTTTCGTTAGTTCGGCCGCGGCCACCATGAAGCAGGAAACCGCGCCAGAGCGAAAAGGCTGCCTCTGCCGATCATTTGTTCGAGGATCGGGGCCGGGCCCGCCCACGACCGTCAGACAGCCGTGCCCACCAGCCGGCCGATTCCGGCAGTGATGGCCATCGCAAGCGCGCCCCAGAATATGACACGTGCAACCGGACGGGCAGGCGCCGCGCCGCCTGCCAACGCGCCCAGCCATCCCAGCGCGGCGAGGAACAGGAGCGACCCGAGAGCTTCGAGCGCAACGATCCGCGTCGTCGGCGCCAGGGCCGCGACAAGGAGCGGTAGCGACGCGCCGGCGGTGAAGGTGGCAGCAGATGCCAGCGCCGCGGTGACCGGGCGCGCCGCCGTCATGTCGGTGATATGGAGTTCGTCGCGGGCATGCGTCGCGAGCGCGTCGAACGCGGTCATCTGGCTGACCACGATGCGCGCGGTTTCCGGATCGAGGCCGCGGCTTTCATATATGCCGGCCAGCTCATCGCGTTCGGCAGCGGGGTCGCTCGCCAGTTCTCTCTTTTCGCGCGCAAGGTCCGACTGCTCGGTAT
The DNA here is from genome assembly GCF_000803645.1 of Sphingopyxis fribergensis. Lineage (NCBI taxonomy): Bacteria > Pseudomonadati > Pseudomonadota > Alphaproteobacteria > Sphingomonadales > Sphingopyxidaceae > Sphingopyxis > Sphingopyxis fribergensis. The sequence continues at coordinate 4,736,015 of NZ_CP009122.1, forward strand.
CGGCCTGCGAACTGACCGACACATATTCGCCTGCCGCCATCGACATGGCGCCGGCAACGAGGCCGGCAATTCCCGAAACCAGTATCGATTGATGGGTGGCGCCGGACGCCGCGACACCGATAATGAGGCTTGCGGTCGACACGATCCCGTCGTTGGCGCCGAGCACGGCTGCCCGCAGCCATCCCGTCCGCGATACGAGATGGGCTTCGCGGTGATCGCCGCGCGCAGACGGCCAGGGACCCAGCGGGAGGGTGCCCGTCATCCGTCGTGCCCTTCGACCCACATCAGGGCCGCGCCGCGATCTTCGGGCTTGAACACCCGATAGCTGATGTGCGGCAGAAGCGCGCTTTCGATCCGCGTGAGGGCCCGGATCCATAGTTGGTCGGCGACGACCGCGACGCGTCCGAACCGGTCGAGCTTTGCGAAAAGCGGTGCGGCCCGCGCGATATGCGCGGCCAGCCCGCTGATCTCGATACCGTCGATCGACCGCGTCTCGGCATAGACATGCACAGTCTCGTTCGCCGCCATCGCGGTGTCGAGCCGGTCCATGATCGAGGCCAGATCCTCTCCCGTAATCTTGCCGTCGACACGGACGGCGAGCACATCATCCTTCGTGTGGATCATTTCGAACATGTCGGGGCCTTTCCGGTAACGCTCGCCAGCATCGCCGCGACGGCGAGCAGGTCGAGCGTGAGACTTTGCGCCGCGGGGAGGATCGAGGCGAACGGCCAGGCGAACCCGATCGCGAGCGATACCATCATGCTGACCGCGCCCGAGAGATAGAGCCAGCCGCGGCCGGCATGGTTGCGGGCGAGCGCGAGCGTCAGCCGCGCCGCCGCGCCAACCGCGAGCACGCCAGCCATCGCCATCGCGGTATGATAGCCGCCGAGCAGCGGATCGACGAACAGGATGATCGCCTGAACCAGGCAGGCGAGCGCGCTTGCGAGCCAGAGCCGACGATCCAGCCGGTCATCGCAGGTCGCCGCCATGCGGCCCTGGACGATCGCGGCGAACAGCATCGCGGCAACGAGCATATAGATGGCTGCGATCGTCTCGAGGAAAGTGCGTGACAGGATGAACAGGATGAGAAGGCATGCCGCCACGCCGATCTCGAGGACCGAGATTTCTTTCCAGAGGCTGCTCCGCACCGGGCGGCCGGGCGCATTGGTCGCAATCATAGTCGTCTCCTTTGCGGAAATGGCGTCGGGAGCAGGCATAACGCAGCGCTGGAAGCGCCGCATTGCGGGATTCTACGGACTCGTCCGTTCCTGCGCTTCCGCCTGCCGCGCCGCGGCGGCGCGCTCCGCGGAGCTGTCGTCGCCATCCGCGCTCAGCAACGCGCGGAACGCGGCAAGGCGCGTCCGATACCCCTCGGCATCGCCAAATTCGAGAAATTCATAATAGCGCTGGTGCGGGTCGCTGATCCTGAGCGCATGCTTGATCGGGCACCAATATTGCTCGGTCCGGCTTCCGATCTCGCGGGCGTAGGCAATGACGCCATTGGCGTAGGCGCAATAGGCGCAGTTCAGCGCTTCGACCCAGTTGAGATAGGCGAGGCGCCCCCGGTCGAACGCGATATAGTCGCGCCGCTCGACGCGGGCGATCCCATAGGCGCGAAAGCAGATGGCCTGGTAGAAGCTGATCCAGATATCGAGGAGGAGCAGCGGAAGCAGCATCGAGTAGATGACGGGCGCGCTGATCACGGCGCCGAAGGACGAGCGGGCGAAAAAAGCGCGGACGCTGGTCTTGAGTTTCCGTTGTTCGATCACGATGCCGCGCTCGAATTCGACAAGCCGGTCATGGACCCGCACGCCGAGCGCCCTGCGCCGATGTTCGATCTCGCGATCGAGTTCGGCCTGCAGATCGACGATGGTCCGCGCGATCTCGTGCATGCGCTGCGTCACGCGGCGGATCTCGCCGCGCGTGGATCGGCCGCTTCGATGATGACCTTGAGCGCCTTCGTTTCGGCGGCCCGGGAGAAGACGTCATAAGCGTCCATCATGTCGGCCATCGCAAAATGGTGGGTGACAAGCTGTTCGGGGTCTAATTGTTTCGCCTCGACCATCCGCAGCAGCTGCGGCGTCGAGACGGTGTCGACCAATCGCGTCGTGATCGTGATGTTGTGGGACCACAGGCGCTCGAGGTGCAGGTCGGCCTTGGCGCCATGCACGCCGACATTCGCAATCGTTCCTCCGGCTGCGACGAGCAGCTGGCAAAGTTCGAAGGTGGCGGCGATGCCGACCGCCTCGATCACCGTGTCGGCGCCGCGCGCGCCCGTCATCTCCATCAGCGCCGCCGCGGCGTCGCGCGTGCCGCTGTTGATCGTGTCGCTGGCGCCGAACCGGCGTGCGACAGCGAGGCGTGCCTCGTCCAGATCGATCATGATGATACGGGCGGGCGAGAAGAGCTGTGCGGTGAGCAGCGCGGCGAGGCCGATCGGCCCCGCGCCGACGATCGCCACGGTCGACCCCGGGGCGACCTTGCCGTTGAGTACGCCGCATTCGAAGCCGGTCGGGAGGATGTCGCTGAGCATGACAAGCGCATCCTCGTCGGCCTGCTCGGGGATGGCATAGAGGCTCGTGTCGGCATGCGGGATGCGAACATATTCGGCCTGGGTGCCATCGATGATGTTGCCGAGGATCCACCCGCCCGTCGCGCAATGCGATTGCATGCCCCGGCGGCAATATTCGCAGCGCCCGCACGCGGTGATACAGCTGATCAGAACATGATCGCCGGGCGCGAAAGCCGTCACGCCCGCCCCGATGCTGTCGACGATGCCCACGCCCTCATGCCCGAGGATGCGCCCCGGCTCGCAGCTGGGGACATCGCCTTTGAGAATGTGAAGGTCGGTGCCGCAAATGGTCGTCTTGGTGATGCGCACGATCGCGTCGCCAGTATCCTGCACCTGGGGGACGGGCCGCTCCTCGACGGCCTTCAGGCCGGGGCCGTTATAGACGAGGGCTTTCATGCGAAGTCTCCTTTTGTGGGTGGAAGGCGTCTGGACCTTTGCCTTGGACGGCCTCGATCGCATCGGCACCGCCGGATGCGAGGTTTTTGCCTATGCCGCACGGCGGCGCCGTTTCTGTTCGGAGCGCGCCGCCTCATAGCCGGCGAGCACGCGTCGCATATCGTCGAGCGCCCTGCGGCGACCTTTCTCGCTGCGGATATGGGCGAGGTTGTGCTTCAGATTGGCGGCGAAATCGGCATAGTCATTCTGCCAGTCGTCGCCCGCGAGTTGGGTAAGATCGACGCGTCCGGTCTGGATTCGCTTGGGCGGTGCTCCCGGGGTGAGCGCGAAGCTCTCGCCGATCGCGGGAGCGACGACGGCGAGGCCCGGCGTTTCGGATTGGACTAGGAAGCGAAGCGCTTCGATCGCTTCGCTCTCGCCATGGTCGAGAAAAAGTCCGCCGCGGATCGGATGACGTTCGCGAATCCAGGCCGCGAGCTCGTCCCGGTCGGCATGCGCCGAATAGCTCTCGATGCGCCGTACGGCGGCGCGAACATTGATGTCCTTGCCCGAAACCCGCACGCGCTCAGCCCCGTCGAGAATGACCCGCCCGAGCGATCCGCGCGCCTGGAAACCGACGAACAAGATCGTCGACTGGCGCCGATGCAGATTATGCTCGAGATGGTGGCGGATGCGCCCGCCCTCGCACATGCCCGAGGCAGCGAGAATGATGGCGCCCGACACGCTGTTGAGGCGGATCGATTCGGCGACATCCTCGACATAGCGGATCGAGGGGTGACGGAAGATGTCGCTGCCCGCGACATCCTCGAGCTCGGCCGCGTGCGCCGCGAAGACTTTCGTTGCCCGGCTCGCAAGGGGGGAGTCGACGAAGATGGGGACGTTCGGGATGCGGTTCGCCTCGGCGAGGCGGGCGAGGTCGAGCAGCAGCTCCTGCGTCCGCTCGAGCGCGAACGTCGGGATGATGAGATTGCCGCCGCGCGCGAGCGCGGCCTTCACTTCGGTTTCGAGGAGCTGACGGCGGTCCTCGATCGTCAGTTTCGGCCGCGGCCGGTCGCCATAGGTCGATTCGCATATGATGAAGTCCATGCCCGTGGGCGCATCGGGATCGCTCTGGAATGCCTTGTTGTCGGGTCCAAGATCGCCCGAGAAGAGCAGGCGAACCCCGCCCGCCTCAAGCTCGACCGAGGCCGACCCCAGAATATGCCCGGCATTCCACAGCCGCGCCTTGAAGCCCGGTGCGGGCTCGAACCAGGTCCCAAGCTCGGCAGGCCGCGTCAGGCGCCACGCGCGCAGTCCATCGGCCTCGGTGTAGAGCGGCTCGAACATCTTTTCGCCCGCGCGGTCGTAGCGGCGGTTCCGCCGCGCGGTGTCGCTTTCCTGGATTCGGCCGGCGTCGGCGAGCATATATTCGAGTAGGTCGGCGGTCGGCGCGGTACACCAGACGCCGCCACGATATCCTTCTTTCGCCAGCTTCGGCAACAATCCGCAATGATCGATATGAGCATGGGTAAGAAGGACCGCGTCGATCGTACCGACGTCGAACCCGAAGGCGCCGTGATTAAGCGTCTCGAGGCTTCGCGATCCCTGGAACAGCCCGCAATCGATCAGAATCCTTCGCTGTCCGAGCGTGAGTTCCATGCACGAGCCGGTGACCGTGCCCGCGGCCCCATGAAAGGCGATCTTCAGCTGCGTTTCGGGGTCGGCCATGACAAACTCTCTTTCGTTCGCAGGTGGAAGGGGACGCGGCCTTGCATCGCGCTCAGCGCGCGGCCGCGCCATATTCGGTCATTGTCTCGAGCCACGTCGTGCGGTGCTTGGCATCGCCCTCGACATTGCCGACGATGCTTCGCTCGGTGGGCGTGATGCCGACAAAGCCCAAAATGTTGCGCTCGAGGCTGCGCAGGCTGTGCGCGCGAAAATAGACACGGTAAAAGAGCGCGGGCATCCCCATCGTCACGACGATATGCGCCGTCCGGCCCTTGAGGCGCTTTTCGGGCAAACCCTTCGCCTTGGGCTGAAAGGCGAAGCCGGGACGCATCACCTGTTCGAAGAAGCCCTTGAGGCGGGCGGGCAGGTCGCCGAGCCAGAGCGGGTAGAAGATCGCCAGATGTTCGGCCCAGGCAATATCGTCCTGCGCCTCGGCGATCGCGGGCGGCAGCGGACCCTCTTCCCACTCGGCGCGACTTTCGAGCAGGTCGAACGCGAGGCCCGCGACGGCGATGCGGCGGACGTCATGACCCGCCGCCAGCGCCGCCGCCGCATAGGCGTCGGCGAGCGCATGGACGAACCGCCCCGGATCGGGGTCGGGGTGTCGGTCGATGAGCGTGATCCGTCTGGCCTTCATGGCGAATTCCTAAAGGTGCGCGCGATGGCGCGGCCGGAACGGACCACCGCGCCGGGCCGAGCTGGACGGATGGGCGAGGTGCGGCGATCCGCCCGCCGCTTTTGGGATCGCGGACGCATTCCTCCTATCCGTAGTTTCCCGCATGGTCCCGCCGCGCGCACGGCCTTAGCGAAGCGGCATGCCCCTTAAGGATCAATACGGATCGCCCACGCAGCGAGCGTTTCGCTCTCGCCCGAAAATCGCTATGGATGGCGGCCGGGGGAAGGCGCACCTTCAGGATGGCGGCGCCTTTTTTGCAGCGCGGGCGGAGGCCGCGCGGTCGATGTCGATGTTGCAACGCTCTTTCGCGGCGCGTCTCGCCTGCGCGCTGGCTCTCGTCGCCGCCGCCGGGCTGCTGCGCTATGCGCTTGAGCCCTGGCTTGCCGACAATGCACCCTTCCTGCTGTTCGCGCCCGCGATTCTCGCCGCCGCCGTCCTCGCCGGACCGCTTGCGGCATCGATCGCGACCGGTCCCGCTCTGCTTCTCGGCCTCTATTTTGCCGGCTATCGCGGCGACGGGACCTATAATCTGGTCGAGGCCGCGGTCTTCCTGCTCACGGCGGCCGGCATCGTTGCGCTGTCGCAGGCTTTCGAGCGGATGCGCAAGCGCATGCACGAAAGCGACCGCCACGCCGCACGGCGCGATGCCGAGGCGGCGCTCGTTGCCGAGGAGCTCAATCTGCTGATCGACGGCGCGCAAGGCCACGCCATCTATCTGCTCGACGCCGAGGGCCGGATCACGATCTGGAACAAGGGCGCCGAGCGCCTCAAGGGGTGGTGCGAAGACGAGGTCGTCGGCAAGGAATCGGCGATCTTCTATCCGCCCGACGCGGTTGCCGCGGGCAGGCCCGCCGAGGATCTCGCGACGGCCGTGCGCGAGGGCCGCCTCGAGACCGAAGACTGGCGCGTGCGCAAGGATGGCTCGGAGTTTCTCGCCGACGTCTCGATCACGGCGCTTCGCAACGATGACGGAAGCCTTCGCGGCTTTGCCAAGATCGTCTCGGACATCACGGGGCGCCGCGCATCCGAGGAAGCTTTGCGATCGCAGCAGAGCCATCTCCGCTCGATCCTGTCGACGGTGCCCGATGCGATGGTCGTGATCGACGATCAGGGGCTGATCGTCTCGTTCAGTGCTGCCGCAGAGCGCCTGTTCGGCTATCAGGAAGCCGAACTGCTTGGCGTCAATGTCAGCCGGCTTATGCCCTCGCCTGATCGCGAACGCCACGACGCCTATATTCGCCGCTTCCTCGAAACCGGCGAGAAACGCATCATCGGGATCGGGCGGGTGGTGTTCGCCGAGCGCAAGAACGGCTCGACCTTTCCGATGGAATTGTCGATCGGCGAGGCGTCGAGCGACAGCCATCCGCTCTTCACCGGCTTCATTCGCGATCTCACCGAGCGCCAGCGGACCGAGGCGCGGCTCGAATCGCTCCAGTCCGAACTGATCCACGTCTCGCGCGTGAGCGCGATGGGGACGATGGCCTCGACGCTTGCGCACGAGCTCAACCAGCCGCTCACCGCCGTCGCCAATTATGTCGAGGCCATTCGCGACCTGCTCGCCGATCCCGATCCTGCCGATATGCCGATGGTTCGCGATGCGCTCGACGATACGGCGAAGGAGGCGCTGCGCGCCGGTCATATCGTCCGGCGCCTGCGCGATTTCGTGGCGCGCGGCGAGGTGGAGAAAACGATCGAGAAACTGCCGTTGCTCATCAACGAGGCGGCGGTTCTGGGGCTGATGGGCGCGCGCGAGAAGAGCGTCGAGCCCCGTTTCGACCTCGATCCCTATGCGTCGCCGGTGCTCGTCGACAAGGTCCAGATCCAGCAGGTATTGATCAACCTCATTCGCAACGCCGTTGAAGCGATGGCCGACAGCCCGGTGCGGCAGCTGACCGTCACGAGCCGTCCCGACCAGCGCGGCTTTGTCCGGGTGATCGTCGCCGATACCGGCCCGGGGGTCACCCCCGAGGTCGCGGAGCAACTCTTCACGGCGTTCGTCAGCACCAAGGCCGAGGGCATGGGCCTCGGCCTCTCGATCTGCCGGACAATCGTCGAAGCCAATGGCGGCCGCATCTGGATGGAAAAGCGCCCCGGCGGCGGGACCGAGTTTCATTTCACGCTGGTGAGCGCGAAAGCGGAGGAAGATGATGTCGGATAGAAAGCTTGTGCATATCGTCGACGATGAGGAGGCGATCCGGCGCTCGGCGAGCTTCATGCTCAAGACTTCGGGCTATGCCGTCGAGACCTGGGCCAATGGCATCGCTTTCCTGAAGGAAATCCGGCACGTCTCCGAAGGCTGCATCCTGCTCGATGTGCGTATGCCCGAAATGGACGGGCTCGAGGTCCAGCAGGCGCTGCTCGAGCGCGGCGTTACCATGCCGGTGATCGTGCTGACCGGCCATGCCGACGTCTCGATCGCGGTGCGCGCGATGAAGGCCGGCGCGGTCGATTTTCTGGAGAAGCCTTTCGAAAAGGCGGTGCTGATCGGCTCGATCGAGACGGCTTTCGCTCGCATGGCCGCCGCTGGGCGGGCCGCAGCGCGCGCCGCCGAAGCCGAGGTGGTTCTCGCCATCCTCACCCCGCGCGAGCGCGAGGTCCTCGAAGGCCTCGCGCAGGGGCTGCCCAACAAGACGATCGCCTATGATCTCGGCATCTCGCCGCGCACGGTCGAGGTCCACCGTGCCAACCTCATGGCGAAGCTCGACGTCCGCAGCCTCTCGGACGCCCTCCGGCTCGCTTTCGCGGCCGGACTCGGCGCGTGACATCTGCGGACATTACGTAACGACCCGATGCTGCGTCCCCGATAGACTTTTGTCCTTCGGAAGGATGCACCGCATGACCACAGGCCGCGGCGAATACCCCATGGCATCAACGCGCCGCTCGGCGTCGGCCGCTGCCGCACGGCAGCGGGGTACCGCGCCTCCGGTCGATCTGCTGACGCATCGCGAGATGGAGGTCGCTGCCGGGCTGGTGCGCGGGCTCACGAACAAGCAGATCGGGCAGGAGCTCGGCATCAGCCACCGCACCGTCGAAATCCATCGCGCGCGCCTGATGCGCAAGCTCGGCGCCGCAACGCTTGCCGGGCTTCTCGGCATCGTCCTGCCGCAGCGCGACCGGATCGACGCGCTGATCGCCGAACAGGCAAGCGCGCGAGCCTAGACCTGTCCCGCGACGAGGAAGAAAAAGAAGAGCAGGGTGGCCGCTGCCATCACCGCAGTCGCCGCCCAGCCCGACCAGAGCTGCCGCCGCGAAATACGGAGGCGCCCCATCGCGCGCGGATTGCGCGCAATCAGCATCATCACGACCATCAGCGGCGCGGCGAGCACGCCATTGACGACCGCGGCCCAGTAAAGCGCGCGCGCCGGGTCGATCCCGATCGCCGAGAGCGAGGCCCCCGCGAGTGTCGTCGCGGCGATCGTGCCGTAGAAGAGCCGGGCGGAGAGCGGCTTGGCGTCAAGGCTGCCCGCCATTCCCGCCATCTCGGTCACCGCATAGGCGGCCGATCCCGCCAGCACGGGAACTGCGAGAAGGCCGGTGCCGATGATCCCGAGCGCGAACATCGCGAAGGCGAACGCCCCCGCGACCGGGCGCAGCGCTTCTGCCGCCTGCGCCGAGGTGGCGATGTCGCGCACCCCCTCCGCATGCAGCGTCGCCGCGGTCGCGAAGACGATCGCGAGCGAGATTAACGTGCTGAGCGCCATGCCGGTCAGCGTGTCGATACGGATGCGCTTCAGTTCGGGACCCGCCGCCGCCGGCGTCAAACACAGCGGTTTTGCATGATGGCGATGCTGTTCCTCGATTTCCTGGCTCGCCTGCCAGAAGAAGAGATAGGGGCTGATCGTCGTGCCGAGGATCGCGACGAAGGCGGTCGCATAGGCGGCGTTGAGCTCGATGTCCGGGACCACCATCGCGCCCAGCGCCCGGCTCCAGGGCACATGGACGACGCACAGCACCGCCACATAGGTGAAGAGGGTGAGCGTTGTCCATTTGAGGATCGCGGCATAGCGCGGATAGCTGAGGCCGACCTCGAGGACGATGCTGAGGATGCCGAACAGCAAGGTGTAGAGCCCGGCATTGCCGCCGGCGAGCAGCGCCAGCGCCGCCCCCATGGCGCCGAGATCGGCGCCGAGGTTGATGATGTTCGCCACCAGCAGGAGCGACACCATCGACCACAGCAGCGGGCGGGGATAATGCCGCCGCAGATTGCGGGCGATCCCCGCTCCGGTGACCCGCCCGATCTCGGCGGCGATGCCCTGGATCGCGACCATCAACGGGAAGCTGAGCACGAAGGTCCAGGACAGGCGATAGCCGAAGGCCGCGCCGATCTGGCTATGCGTCCCGATCCCGCTCGGGTCGTCGTCGGCGGCGCCGGCGATCAGGCCCGGACCGAGTGCGCGAAGAAATTCTCTCGGGCTCGGCCTGGCCTCCGCTGATGCGGCGAGAGCCCTTGCGTCCTCGTCACTTGTAATCGGCATGAATGCCCCTTCTTTTCGGTAACTTTCGCGCTCGCGAGGGCGATGATCGGCATTCCGGCTTCAGAAGAGAAGGATCGGAACCAGCGTGAGGCTCGCCGCGACACTGAGGACGAGCGGCAGCGCAAGTTTCCACCCCTTCCGCCAGCCGGCGATCGCCACGGCGGTCGCGCCCTTGAACAAGGTGTTGGCAAGGACCGGCGCGACGATCACGATCGTCGCGAGCTGGCCTTTGAGCAGACCCTGGGGAAGCGAGCCCACGGCGATGATCGCGGAGTCGACGTCGGCCAGTCCCGAGAGCGCGATGACGAGCGCGAGGCCGCGTTCGCCGACCAGCGCCATCGTCCAGCGGGCGGCCACCGTCAGCAGCATGACGAGCAACATCAGGCCGATCGCCGGCGCGAGGCGGAACGGGTTCTTGAGGTCGACGGGGCGGTCGCTGGCACTGGCGTCGCGGCGGCTGCGCAACGCAAAGAAAATGGCTCCGCCGCTCACTAGCGCCGCGGGCGCGGCGATCCAGGCGAATCCGGGCATGGCCGCCGGCGCCAGCACCGCGGTCAGGATCGCCGCGCGGATCAGCATCACCGCCGACGCGGCGCCGATCCCGGCGATCGCCATCGCTTCGCTTTCCTCGCCGTCGCGCACGCGCATCGCGAGCGCCGCGGTGACCGCGGTCGAGGAGACCATTGCGCCGGTCGCGGCCATGACAAGTGTGCCGCGCGAGGCCCCGAAGCGCTTCGCTGCAATATAGCCGAGAAAAGAGAAGCCCGAGACGAAGACGACGACCAGCCAGAGCTGGCGCGGGTTCCAGGCGTCATAAGGGCCGAAGCTCTGGTCGGGCAGCAAGGGCAGGATGGCGAGCGCGATGAGCGCGAAGCGGATGATCGCCCCGACCTCGACATCGCTGAGCCCCGCGACCCAGCGATGCAGCTCGTCGCGGAGCGCGAGCACCATCGTCATGGCAACGGCAACCACTGCCGCCATCTCGGGTCGGCCGCTCGCGGCGAGATAACCGCAGCTGAGCGTGATGAGCGCGGCGAGGCTCGTCGTCCCGCTGAGCTGGTCGGGCGGTCGCGCGCTCTTCGCATAGCCGATGAGGATGAGGATCGCCGCGGCGCCGGAGACGATCGCCGCAATCGCCGGGGCCTGGGCTGCCGCCGCCGCCGCCATGCCGCCCGCGAGGCCGAACAGGGCAAAGGTCCGCACGCCGGCGAAGCGGCTGCCCGCCGCCTCGTTGCGCAGGCTCCAGCCGCGCTGGACGCCGACGAGCAGCCCGAGGAGGAGCGCGAGCCCAAGTCCGGCGAGCCCTTCGAGTCCAGCGCTTGATAGTGCGTCGGTCATGGTGCGCGTCCGGCGCCGCCGCTCAGCCGCCGCGCTCGCGCTCGCAAGCGATGCAGTGCGTCGCGGTCGGCAGGGCCGCAAGGCGCGCGGCATCGATCGGCGTGCCGCACGAGGTGCAGAGGCCATAATAACCGGCATCGAGTCGCGCGATCGCGTGCCGGATCGCTATTATCTCCGCAGCTGCGGCGCGCTGCTGCGCGTCGAGCGCTTCGTCATCCTCACGTTCGATCGCCTGCTCGGCCGAATCGTCGTCGAGCGGGGCGCTCTGTTCGCCTTCCACCCGCTCGACCTGCGCGGCCAGCCGATCGAGTCGCGCGACGAGGTCGGCGCGAATCTTGGCCAGATTGTGCATCACGCCGCCTCCTCGTGCGCGATGAGCGCGGCGATCTCGTCCAGGATGAACAGGCGCTTCTTCTTCAGCGTCTCCAGCTCGTCGTCGGGCACAGCGGCAAGGCAGGCATCGAAGCGCTGAATCTGGCTCGAAAGGTCATGATGATCTTCGGCGAGCTTACGGAAATGGGCGTTGTCGAGCTTGAGCGCATGGAGCGTCGGCCCATGCTCGGGAAACAGCGTGTGAAGGTCGTGGCCGGCTTCGCTCATCTTCGGTCCTTTCGTCGCGGATTTGTCTCGCCGGATTGCGCCGGGACGCGGCGCCTGTCGTTACGCAATAGCCCTTACGCGCGGCGCCGGCCGGGCCGCCGACGGTGCCCCACAATGCGCCGCGCGAGCGGCATACGTACAGTTGCGTAATCACCTCTGCGCGGCGCTCCGCTATCTGGACCGCATGAGGGGTCAGCCACATCCATCCCGCCACCATCGCGGCAACCGCCCGGCACCGGGCCGGAGCACCGTGGGCGCATCGCTTGCGGGAGGACGGCGATGAGCGATTGCGCTTCCTGCGCCGTGCGAGGCCGCGCCATCTGCGCCAGCCTTGCCGTCGACGAAGCCGCCGAACTCGGCCGCATGGGGCGGCGGCAGCGCGTGAAGGCGGGTCACACTCTGCTCTGGGAAGGCGACGAAGCGCCGACGGTCGCGAATGTCCTGTCGGGCGTTCTCAAGCTCGTCGTCGCCACCGCCGATGGCCGCGAACAGATCGTTGGCCTGGTCTTCCCTTCCGATTTCATCGGCCGGCCGTTCGGCAAGCAAAGCCCTTACCGGGTCACCGCGATGACAGACGCCGAGGTTTGCATCTTCAATCGCCAGCAGTTCGACGACTTCGCGGGCCGCCATCCGCATTTGCAGCAAAAGCTTCTGCACCGCACCCTCGACGAACTCGATCGGGCGCGGCACTGGATGATGCTGCTCGGCCGCAAATCGGCGCCCGAGAAGGTCGCCTCCTTTCTTCTCGATATGGAAGAACGGCTTCCCGGCGACGCCGGCGGCGGGTCTGGCGGCTTCGAGCTGCCCTTCGGCCGCCAGCAGATCGCCGACATCTTGGGGCTGACCATCGAGACGACCTGCCGGCAGCTCACGCGCATGCGCAGCGACGGCCTCGTCGATCTTCCCTCGCGGCGCGCGGTGCGGATCAACGACCGGGCCCGCGTCGCGGCGATGGCAGGCTGAACCGATGGCCAGGTACGTGAAGCTCGCCGGAAAGGCGGCGATCCTGCTGGGGGCGGCACTATGGCTTCCCTTCGCGGCGCCGGCTGGGGCCGCGAGTCCGCAGGGGAGCGTTCTCGAAGCGGCCGAGCGGCTGGCGCCTGGCGATTATATCTGGGCACCCGAGATCGCGCCGCGCGGCCCTTTACTCATGATCGTGAGCCTCGCGACCCAGCGCGGCACCCTCTATCGCAACGGCGTGCCGATCGCGATCACCACCGTCTCGACGGGCAAGGCGGGCCATGAAACCCCGACCGGCGTCTTCACGATCCTCCAGCGCGACATCGATCATCGCTCGAACCTCTACGACGATGCGCCCATGCCCTATATGCAGCGGCTGACCTGGGGCGGGGTTGCGCTGCATGGCGGACGCTTGCCGGGCTATCCGGCGTCGCATGGCTGCATCCGGCTGCCGCAGGCTTTTGCCCGCCTCCTCTATGGTGTGACCCGGCTCGGGATGACGGTCATCGTCACCGAGGCCGCTGCCGTGCCACGCGCGGCTCCCGGCGACCCCCTGCTCCAGACCGGGCCGGCACTGGCCGAGGGCGCGGTGCTATGGGAGCCGGACCGGGCACCAAGCGGCCCGGTGTCGATCATTGTCAGCGCCGCCGACCAGCGGCTGCTGGTGCTGCGCGACGGGATCATGATCGGATCGGCGCCCGCGCGCATCGAAGGTCCGGTCACCGGCACCTCGGCATTCGTCCGCCAGTCGGGCGGATCGGGTGCGGCAGCCTGGCTCGAGGTCGCCATCCCGGGCGCAATTGCCGCCAAGGTGCCGGCGCCCTTTGCCGGACGCGTCGATATCGCGGCCGATCTGCGCGCGCTGCTTGCCCCGCTCATGACCGCGGGAACCAGCGTCATCGTGACGCCGGACTCGCTTCGCACCGCGAGCCCGTCGCCGCTCGAGATTCTCGGCGGCGACGAGAGTGGCGCGCCAACGCGCTAAGGCGCGATGGGATCGGCGAGGCGGCTAAAGGCGCGGGGCGAGCGACAGGATAAGCGTCGCGCCCATCACCAGCGAAAGGATCGCCGATCCGAGCTTTAGACGCAGCAGTGCCTCGCTGCGCGAGGCCGTGTGATGGGTCAGGGACATTGTTCTGCTCCGGTAAGGGGGCGCGGCCCCGGCGCACGCGTCTAGCTGCCGATCTTGATCTTGCGGGCATGATCGCGCGCCTTTTCGGTCTTCGCGATCTCGACGCTGAGCAATCCATGCTTGAACTTCGCTTCGATCTCGTCGGCATCGGCGTCGGCGGGGAGAGCAATCCGGCGCCGGAAGCTGCCGTGGCGCCGCTCGCTGATCAGATGCCCGTCCTCGCGCCGTTCGGACGACTCCTCTTTCTCGCTCGCGAGCAGAAGGACGCCGTCGGCGACCTCGAGCCGGATGTCCTTTTCGGTGAGCCCGGGGAGCTCGGCGGTCAGCTTGTAGGCCGACCCGGTATCGACGAGCTCAACCGCCGGGAGCGGGCTCACGAGCCGCGGGACGTAGCTCAGCAGGCTGCGGCCGGGCGGTGCGAATTCCTCGAACATGCGGTCGAGTTCGCCGCGCAGCCAGTTCATCGCGCCAAGCTCGGCTTGGGCTGGCTGCCTGCGGTGCGAGTCGGGGTAAGGTCGTTCATCAAACTGCTCCTTTTCAAAGCGGATATTGTCAGGACGGCGGGCCGCGCCGGAGCAGGGGCCGTCGCCGTCGGGACGCGACCTCGGACATACCGAGCGGTTGCTGGCGGCTGAATTGGGGAAGCTCCCAATCGGAACCTTCCTTACGGGAAGTTGCGGATAAGCGGCTGGCTCGGCCTCGGGCAGGGTGTGCACGCTCGCCGGGCGCTCGCTCGGGGCCGTGCCGCGAGCCCGGCTCCCCGGACGTGACCGACGTCGAGGATTATCTCGCGGTCGACAACTGATCCCGCTCGCCTTGGGGAAGAGGCGACCCCCTGCGGCCGTCCGGACATCCGGGCGGCCGCCTTTCTATCCGTATCATTGCGCATATCGGCCGGGGCGTGCGGCCCATAAATTCATCGCAGACACAAAGGAGACGGCTCATGAAAAATATCCTGTTGCTCGTACATGACGACCATGGCCAGGAAGCCCGCCTGCAGGCGGCGCTCGATATCACCCGCGCGGTGGAAGGCCATCTTACCTGTATCGACGTCACTCCCTATCCGCTCATCGCGGGCGATGGATTCGGCTTTGCCGAAACCGTCGTCGTCCTCGACGAGCGCGAAAGCGAAGCGAAGAACAAGTCGGTGATCAGCGATCGCCTGTCGCGCGAGGATGTCAGCTGGAGCTGGATCGACGCGATGGACGAGATCGCAAACGCGGTGCTCGATGCCGCCGACCTCGCCGACCTCATCATCCTCAATCGCGCCCTCGACGGCTTTCCGATGCCCGACATGCGCGACATTGCGAGCCGCATCGTGGCGCGCGCGAGTGCGCCCGTGCTCGCGGTGCCCGAGACGCTCGAACGCTTCGAGCTCGAGCGGGCGCTCGTCGCATGGGACGGCCGTCCCTCGGCGGCGGCGGCGCTCCGCGCCGCGGTGCCGCTCCTCGCCTTCGCGAAGGAGGTCGAGATCTTCACCGCGCAAGGGCCCGACAATCATATCGCCCCCGAGGAAGCCGCGACCTATTTGTCGCGCCACGGCATCAAGGCGAATGTTCGCAAGACCGACATCGGCAAGTTTCACGCCGATTTTCTGATCTCGGACGAAGCCACGATGTTCCGTGCGGACTATATCGTGATGGGCGCCTACGGCCGCGGCCGGCTGCGCGAGACCTTCGGCGGCACCACGAAGAATCTGCTGACGAAGAGCAAATTTCCTCTGCTCATGAGCCATTGATCGATGGCCTTTGGCCTTGCTCTCCGGCTTCGGGCTCGCGCCTCCAAAGGGGCGAGCCCGACGATTTTACAAGAATCTGGCGGAGCATGTGGCGGTCGGCACCCGGCCGCCATGCCGAAGCTTCGATAACGGGACCATGGACATGTTGATCGCCCGATCGGGTTGGAGCGAGGCACCGCCGACCATCCTTATCGTCGAGGATGACCCCGCAGTGCGCCGCTCGCTCCTCCTGCTTTTGCAGGGGCGCGGATTTGCGGCGAAGGCCTGGTCCGCCGCCGATCCCGCGCTCGCCGAGGCGGCGCGCGCCGCGCCCGACTGCCTGATCGTCGATTACCGGCTCGAGAGCAGCGACGGGATCGCGATGCTCGGCGCGCTGCGCGCGCAGGGCTGGGATGGACCTGCC
This sequence comes from Sphingopyxis fribergensis, assembly GCF_000803645.1. Taxonomy (NCBI): domain Bacteria; kingdom Pseudomonadati; phylum Pseudomonadota; class Alphaproteobacteria; order Sphingomonadales; family Sphingopyxidaceae; genus Sphingopyxis; species Sphingopyxis fribergensis. The sequence continues at coordinate 4,752,012 of NZ_CP009122.1, forward strand.
ATCCTGATCTCGGCCTATCCGTCCGAGGAATTGAGCGCCCGGGCGCGCGAGGCGGGCTTTGCACTTGTTCTCGAAAAGCCGCTGCGCGAGCATATGCTCATCGACGCCGTGACCCGGCTCACGCGCAGCGGCACGCCGTCCGCTAGCCCTTGAGGCGTTGTCCGACGCGCGCCGCGGGCGCGGCTATTCGGGATACTCGCGCGGCGTGGCTTCGGGATGGCTGTCGGGAAGCACTGGCGCTTCGGGCGACGTGCGCAGCGGCTGGCGATCGGGGTTTGGCGCCGGCATCTCGGGATAGACCTTGTCGGGCTGTGCCGGCGGGTCGCAATCGGGACACTCGGGAGGGCGCGCCGCGCTGGCGGGGTCTCGCTCGAAACGATCCATGACAGTCTCTCCTGACAGGCCGGTCTGGCCTTCGCCTCTTTCGCGCCGCTGCCCGCGGCGCGCCATTAGGGATTCCCCCTAGCCGCTCCCTCGGGGACGAGGACGAGCGCGCCTTCGACCGCGCCGGCGCGCAACCGGTCGAGCGCGCGGTTCGCGTCGGCGAGCGGCAGCGCCGTGACATGTGTCCGCACGCCGCAGCGCGCAGCGGCTTCGAGGAACGCTGCGCCATCGGCACGGGTCAGATTGGCGACCGAGTGGATCGATCGTTCTTCCCAGAGATCGGCATAGGGAAAGGCAGGAATGTCGCTCATGTGGATGCCCGCGCAAATGACGCGTCCGCCCTTCCGCACCCGGCACAGGGCTTCGGGCACCAGCGCGCCGACCGGCGCGAAGAGAATCGCGGCATCGAGCGCGGCGGGCGGGGCCTCGTTAGACGCGCCCGCCCAGATGCAGCCGAGGCGGCGCGCGAAATCCTGGCCTTCCGTGTCGCCCTCGCGCGTGAAGGCATAGACGTCGGTGCCGTCGGCGATCGCGATCTGCGCGAGAATATGCGCGGCGGCGCCGAAGCCATAGAGGCCAAGCATCTTGGCGCCGTCCGCCATGCGATAGGCCCGGTAGCCGATCAGTCCGGCGCAGAGCAAAGGCGCCGCATGAACATCGTCGAAGGCGGCAGGGATTGCGAGACAGAAGCGCGCATCGGCGACGACGTGCGACGCGAAGCCGCCGTCGCGCGTGAAGCCGGTGAACTCGGGCGCGTCGCAGAGATTTTCTTGGCCGGTTGCGCAATAGGGGCAGGCGCCGCAGCTCCGCCCGAGCCAGGGCACCCCGACCCGGTCGCCAAGCCCGAACCGGGTGACGCCCGCGCCGAGCGCATCGACGCGGCCGACGATCTCATGGCCCGGGATGATCGGAAGCCGGCCGCTGATGTCGCCATCGGCAATATGGAGATCGGTCCGGCATACGCCGCACGCGGTGACCGCGATTCGGATCTCGCCGTCTCCCGGTGTCGGCATCGCCCGCTCGACACGGCGCAGCGGCGCCCCCGGCGTGTCGAGCTGCATGGCATGAAAGCCTTGGTCCATTGGGTGCGTCTCCAGCCGGCTGCCTGTCGGGAGGCCGACCCGGTGGCCCAGTTCAGCGAAGCTCGAGTTCGAGCAGCGCCAGCGTGGCGTCGCCATCATAGTCGCTCGCCTTAAACCCCAGCGTCCGTTCGACCTCCATCGCGCCGCGATTGGCGCGGCTTTCGATCGACCGCAGCGTTTTGAGGCCGCGGGCACGCGCGAGATCGACGGCATGGTTGAGGAGGGTCCAGCCGACGCCGCGCGTCTTATACGCGGGCGCGACCGAAATCGCGACCTCGGCGGTCACAAAAGCGTCGTCGGCGGCGATCAGCAGGCTCGCGATGAGCTCCGACGTCGCCGCATCGAACGCCAGCAGATGCTCGCGGTGCCGGTGATCGACCCCGATCATCGCCGCGAGCTGGGCGCTCGACAGGTGCGACTGGCCGCTCAGGAAGCGGAACTGCATGTCGTCTGCCGTCAGGCCGTCGAAGAATTGGTTGACGCTGTCGGCGTCACTGTCGGCGACCGGCCGGAGGCGAAGATCGACGCCGCTGCGGGTCTGCAGGCAGGTCTCGGTCGCCTCGCTCAGCGTGGTGTCGGGCGCGTTGGTGAGTGTCATCCTCTGTCTCCTTGATTTGGGCCGGACCGCCGGAGCGGCGAAGTGCGAAGGGTGAGCGTGCCCGCGATGCGACTTTGCTCGCGCCGCGGGTCCGCCGGCGCGCGATTCACGGGGGTCCGGCGCGGATGCGCGCGAAATGGGGTCAACGGACGGGGTTTCGGCATCGGCTGCTCCTTTGCGAAGACAGGCTAACGCCCCGCGCAGTCGGCGCATTTGGTAATTATACGGAGCGACCCACTGTGCCGCCCGGCCTGAAAGCGCGGCTTTATTGATCAGGGTCAATGAAGCCGGCGCGCATAAGGGCTTCCCTCTCCATCTTGAAGGAGAGCCAGACATGCGAAATCTTTTGATTCACGCCGACGCGAGCCCGGCCATGGCCGAGCGCACCGAGACCGCGCTCGCGATCGGGCGCCGCCTCGGCGCCCATCTCAGCTTCCTGATCTGTTCGCCTTTCCAGCAATTCATCGCCTCGGACCCCTTCGGCGGCATGTATCTGGCGCGCGAACAGCTCGCCGCGGCCCAGCTTGCCGATGCCGAGCTCGAGACCCGGCTCGCGGCGCAGCTCGCGCGCGAGGATGTGCCCTGGGATATCGCAATCGCCGACGGCGATACGCTCGCGTCGCTGTCGCTCGCCGCAACGCTCGCCGATCTGGCCATCGTCTCGCTCGGCCCCCGCGACCGGCGCGGCCTTGCGCAGCCAACGCTGGCGGGCGACCTCGCGATGACCGTGCCGGCGCCCGTGCTCGCCTTGCCCGCCGAAGGCCCGCCGCTCGACCTCGACGCCCCGGTGATGATCCTGTGGAACGGCAGCCCGCAAGCCGCGCACGCCTTGCGCGCCGCGGCGCCGCTGATGGCGGGCGCGGGGACGGTGACGATGGTTCAGGTCGGGCCGGACGAGGGCAGGGTGCCCGCCGAGGATGCGCTTTGCTATCTGTCGCGGCACGGCATTCATGGCGAGCTTCGCCGCCTCGATCGCGGGGCGCTGACGCCCGAGGAGATTCTCGAGCAAACCGCGAAGGAGCTAGCCCCGGGGCTCATCGTCATGGGCGCCTATGGCCGTCCGCGGCTGCGCGAGACCCTGTTCGGCGGGGTCACGCGTTATCTGCTCGAAGCCGCGCCGGCGCCGCTCCTGCTCGCCCATTGACCGCGATGCGTGCCTGCCGGGCGCCCGGCGCATGACCGATTGCCTGTCCTGCATCGTGCGCAACCGCGCAATCTGTGCGAGCCTGCGACCCGACGAGCTCCTGTTGCTCGGCCGGATGGGCCGACGCCAGCGCGTGAGCAGCGGTCACACGCTCCTGTGGGAGGGCGACGACGCGCCGGTCGTCGCCAATGTCCTCGAAGGGGTGCTGAAACTCGTTGCCGCGACCGCCGACGGCCGCGAGCAGATCGTCGGCATCGTCTTTCCCTCGGACTTCATCGGGCGGCCGTTCGGGAAGGAAAGCCCTTACAGCGTCAGCACGATCAGCGAGGCCGAGCTTTGCATCTTCCATCGCGACCAGTTCGACGAATTCGCCAGCGACCATCCCGACCTGCAGCAGAAATTGCTGCGTCGCACGCTCGCCGAGCTCGATCGCGCACGCCGCTGGATGCTCCTACTCGGCCGCAAGTCGGCATCGGAAAAGGTCGGATCGCATTCGGTGGCGGCAGCCCCAATGCGATCGCGCCGGTCGAGCTCGTGCGCCTGCTCGATCTTCTGCTCACTCTCTTCGACGCTCATCATCCCGAGATATCGATCGAACTCGATCCGCGCGGCTTCTCCGCCGAATGGGCGCTCGTTCTCGCCGCCGCCCATGTCACGCGCGTCAGCCTCGGCGTCCAGACCTTTGCGCCGCACATCCAGCAGGCAATCGGCCGCATCCAGCCACTGTCGCACATCGAACGCGTCGTTGCCGGGCTGAGGCTGCGCGATATCAACGCTATCAATTTCGATCTGATGTACGGCCTGCCCGGTCAGACCCTCGCCGATCTCGACGACACGCTCGAAGAAACGATCCGTCTCGCGCCGAGCCGGATATCGCTTTTCGGCTATGCGCATCTTCCTCACATGATTCCGCGCCAGCGCCAGATCGACGCCAGCAATCTGCCCGATCACAAATTGCGCTTTGAGCAGGCTTGGCGCGGTTATGAGCGCCTGACCGAAGCAGGCTATGTTCCCGTCGGATTCGATCATTTTGCGCTGCCTTCCGATCCGCTTGCCGACGCCGCGCGCGAGGGGCGGGTGAGCCGCAATTTTCAGGGCTTTACCGAAGATGACAGCCCGGTGCTGATCGGCATCGGTGCCAGTGCGATCAGCCGGTTTCCCGATCTCATCGTGCAGAACGAAAAGCGCGCAGGCGTCTATCGCGACCTCATCGCGGCGGGCCAGCTGACCCCCGTTCGCGGCGTTGTGATCGACGCCGATGACCGCGAGCGCAGGCGGATCATCAGGGAGTTGCTGTGCCAGGGGAACGCATGTCTTGAGGCGGGCTGGCTAAGGTCTGCGCATACCGCGCTCGCGGCCTTCGAGCGCCTGCATATCCTTCGCTGGGACGATGACAGGCTCGTCGTCGAGGATGATGGCCTGCCCTACGCCCGGCTGATCGCCGCGCAATTCGACCGTCATCGCGGTGCGATCCTGCGCGACGACCTTGAGCGATTGCCTTCCATCTGCGCAGGCAGCACAACAAACGGAGCATGACCCAAATCGCCCGCTAACCGGCGAAATCTCCGGCCGACCCGTACGTGTTATTCCTAATGGGAAGCAGATGCGCCTGGCAGTTAGAAGTCAGGGTATCCCGGCTATTTCGACCTTTGGGGGCAGGCCTATGCGCTACGACCAGATTTTCAGCGATGCGATCTCGCGTCTGCACGACGAGGGGCGCTATCGGGTATTCGTCGACATCCTGCGCGACCGCGGCGCCTATCCCGGCGCGCGTTGCTTCGATGCAGCCGGCGAAGCAAGACCTATCACCGTCTGGTGCTCGAACGACTATCTCGGCATGGGGCAGCACCCGGAGGTACTCGAGGCAATGGAGGCCGCGATCGCCGATGTCGGCGCCGGTTCGGGCGGCACGCGCAATATCAGCGGCAACACCCATTATCATATCGAACTCGAGCGCGAGCTTGCCGATCTCCATGGCAAGGAAAGCGCGCTCCTCTTTACGTCGGGCTATGTGTCGAACGACGCCACACTGGCGACGCTCGGCAAGCTCCTGCCCGGCTGCGTGATCTTTTCGGACGAACTCAATCACGCCAGCATGATCGCGGGCATTCGCAACGCGGGATGCGAACGGAAGATCTTCCGCCATAATGATCTGGCGCATCTCGAGGCGCTGCTTGCCGAAACCGACCCCGCGCGGCCCAAGCTCATCGCCTTCGAGAGCGTCTATTCGATGGACGGCGACGTCGCACAGATCGCCGCGATCTGCGATCTGGCTGACCGCTATCAGGCTCTCACCTATCTCGACGAGGTCCATGCCGTCGGTATGTATGGACCCCGGGGCGGCGGAATATCGGAACGCGACGGCGTTGCGCACCGCATCAGCGTGATCGAGGGGACGCTTGCCAAGGCTTTCGGTGTCATGGGCGGCTATATCGCCGCCGACCGCGCGATCGTCGACTGCATCCGCAGCTATGCTCCTGGGTTCATCTTCACCACCTCGCTGTCGCCGGTCCTCGCCGCCGGCGCGCTCGCCAGCGTCCGCCATCTGAAGGCATCGACGGACGAACGCGAGGGCCAGCAGGCGGCCGCGCGGCGGCTCAAGTCGCTGTTTCGCGCCGCGGGGCTGCCGGTCTTGCCGAGCGACACGCATATCGTGCCGCTCCTCGTGGGCGATCCCATCCAGGCCAAGGCGCTCAGCGACCATCTGCTCATCGAGCATGGCGTCTATGTTCAGCCGATCAATTTTCCAACGGTGCCGCGTGGAACCGAGCGGCTTCGCTTCACGCCCGGGCCACTGCACGGCGAGGATGAAATGAAAGCGCTGACGGCGGCGCTCGCCGCTTGGTACTTTCCATATCGCATGCCGATCGCCGCGTAATGAACCGGGCAATCCTGTCTCCTGATCTCGGGAAGCGCCTTGATACTGCGCGGGCTTCAAAGGCTTCCGTGCCAACAAGCCGTGAAATGACCGAAAAAAACGCCGGGTTGCCGCTGTCGGAGCTGGCCCGCGGGCCTGAGCTTTGCGCGCGCTCGCCGGGAGGCGGAAGATCGTGGCGAGGCAATTACGCATTGGCAGGAAGTCGTCTTCCTTACGATGCTGCTCATTTTTGCATGGCTCGGCCGCAGTCTATTTCCCATCCCCGTTGAAGCCACCGCAAAGTTCGAGCTGATCGACAAAGCGCATGCAAACGATGGCCGGTTGCGGCGGCGCCTTTCACAGCGATGCGGCGATTTGCAAGCCGAACCTCTTCTCCAATCCTCCGCCGTCGAGGCGGGTGGGTTCGATTAAGCTTGCCTTTGCAATCTCGCTGACCGCGCCGACCGCTCAATTAGCCGGAAAGCGCATTTATGTTCCGGGTAGATTAGCCATTTGCGCCGGCGTCGCCATCGGCTCTTGCCGATCTTTTCGCTCCGAATAACGGTCAACCAGCTGATCGGCATGGCTGCGGGTCAGCACGGTGAACCGTACCAGTTCCTCGGCGACGTCGACAATCCGGTCATAATAATTCGATGGCAGCATGCGGCCCGCTTCGTCGAACTCCTGATAGGCTTTCGCCACGCTCGACTGGTTGGGGATTGTAATCATGCGCATCCAGCGGCCAAGGATACGCAGCGTGTTCACGCTGTTGAAAGACTGCGAGCCCGCCGAGACCTGCATTACCGCGAGCGTTCGCCCCTGTGTCGGGCGGAGGCCCTTGTAGGCAAGCGGCAAATGATCGACCTGGGCCTTCATGATGCCGGTAATCTGGCCGTGACGCTCGGGGCTGCACCAGACCTGGCCTTCTGACCAGATCGAATGCTGGCGCAGCTCCTCAACCGCCGGATGATCGTCGTCAGCGACCTGGTCTGGAAGCGGAAGGTCGGACGGGTCGAAGATGCGCGTCTCGCAGCCGAAAAGCTGGAGCAGGCGCGCGGTCTCCTCGACGACGAGCCGCGAGTAGGAGCGCTCGCGAAGCGACCCGTAGAGTAGGAGGATGCGCGGCGCCGGATCGAGCGGGCCAAGGCCGAGGCCGGGCGAGGACCGGATAAATTCGGGACGCAGCGCCGGAAGATGGTCGGGATCGGCGAGCGTGCGCAGGCGGGAAAAGGCCGTGCCGGACATAATGGTCAACCTTTCGCTGGAGTGGTCGCGGGAAACCAGCGCCGTCCGAACCAGAAGGCGACGCTCACCAGCAGGATGAGTACTGGGACCTCGACAAGCGGCCCGATGACCGCGGCGAAGGCGACCGGCGAGGCAAGGCCAAAGGCTGCGATGGCGACAGCGATCGCAAGCTCGAAATTATTGCCCGCCGCCGTGAAGGCGACCGCGGTCGTGCGCGGATAATCGGCTTCGATAAGCTTCCCCATCCAGAAGCTGATGACAAACTGGACGACGAAATAGATGGTGAGCGGGATCGCGATCCGCACAACGTCGCCCGGAATGGTGACGATCTCGCCGCCTTTGAGACTGAACATGGCAACGATCGTGAAGAGCAGCGCAACTAGCGTGATCGGTGCGATCCTTGGCAGGAAGCGCGTCTCATACCAGTCGTTGCCCTTGGTACCGGCCAGTAACTTGCGGGTCAGGAAGCCGCCGAGGAACGGGATGCCGAGATAGATGAGGACCGCCTCGGCAACGGTCCAGAAGCTGACGTCGATGACGCTGCCTTCGAGCCCGAAGAGCGGCGGCAGGACGGTCAGGAAGAACCAGGCATAGACGCTGAAGAACAGGATCTGGAAGATCGAATTGAAGGCGACCAGCGCCGCGACATATTGATTGTCGCCCTTTGCGAGCTGGTTCCACACAATCACCATCGCGATGCAGCGCGCGAGGCCGATCAGGATCAGGCCGGTCATATATTCGGGCTTGTCGGACAGGAAGATGACGGCGAGCGCGAACATCAGCACCGGACCGATGATCCAGTTCTGGATCAGCGAGATCGCGAGGACCCGCTTATCCTCGAACACCCGCGGCAACTCCTCATAGCGGACGCGAGCCAGCGGCGGATACATCATCAGGATCAGACCGATCGCGATCGGGATGTTGGTCGAGCCCCAGGAGAGGCTGTCGATCGCTGCGGGAAGTCCGGCGAAGGTTGAGCTGATCAGGACGCCCAGCGCCATGGCGAGGAAGATCCATAGGGTCAGATAGCGGTCGAGAAACGACAGGCGTTCGCGCTTGCTCGCCATCGATCAGCGTCCGACGCGATTGCCGGCGTGGTCGACGACCTGCTCGCCATCTTCCTTGGCGAAGCCGCCGCGCTGGCGCGCCGGGATGAGGTCGAGCACCTCCTCAGAGGGGCGGCAGAGCTTCACGCCGAGCGGCGAGACCACGATCGGCCGGTTGATGAGTATCGGATGCAGCATCATGGCGTCGATGAGTGCGTCGTCGTCGAGACTTTCGTCGCCGAGACCGAGTTCGGTAAAAGGCGTCCCTTTCTCGCGGAGGAGCGCGCGGGGCGCGATGCCCGCGCGCGCTATCATTTGTTCCAGCAGCGCGCGCGATGGCGGTGTCTTCAGATATTCGACGACGTGCGGCTCGATACCGGCGTTGCGGATCATCGCCAGCGCGTTGCGCGACGTTCCGCAATCGGGATTGTGGTAGATGATGATGTCGGTCACATGAGGTCCTTCAGCAGCAGGCAAGTTCCGCGAGCAGCGGCTCACAAAGCTCGGGTCGCCCTTGGCAGCAGTCCTTTGCTAGGAAGAGCATCAGGCCTTTCAGCGTGTCGATTTCGGCGCGCTGGTTAATCTGCCGGCCGCGCTTCTCCGACGTCACCAGCCCCGCTTTCGCAAGGACCGCCAGATGCGTCGAGAAGGTGCTTTGCGAGAGACCCGACGCGTTGACGAGCTGGCCGGTGGAAAGGCCGTCCGGCTCGTGCTGAACCAGCAGTCGGAACGCGTTGAGGCGCGTGGGATGTGCGAGGGCGGCCAAGGCCGACAGTGCCGAATCGCTGTTCATTCATCGGTATTATCCGATGCAATTATCGCCGTCAAATCCCATCGGGAAAATCCGATTTAAAACTTGGAAAGCGAGGGGAAAGCCTTCCCCTGACGGCCAGCCGCGTCTGGCCGTACCCCATCCGCTGGGGCTGGACGCCCCCGCGACGCCCCCGGATGAAAGAGCGCGGTTGCCGATGGGCGCTCGCTGCCGGCGACAGGCGCCGACAGGGATCGCATGTTCGTTTTGACCGCGCTGCGCACTCGGTGCGCCTGTCTTGGCGGTGCGACGGCTAAGCACAGCTGCGCGCGCACGCCGCACCGCCGGCGGTCGCGCCGAGAGCGCATTTCTCGTTTGGAATCCGCCGGGACGGCGGCTCGGTGGTCACAGCAGGGATGATCGCGGTCGCCGCGCTGGGCGCGGCGGCGTTGTCGTGGGCCTCCCGTCGATCGCGGGAGTGGGCGGCGCTCCCTTCTGGGCGCGGCCCGGCGTCCCGCAAGCCGGCGCGCCGGCTCTTCCTCTTCGTTCCAGCCCTTCGGGTGCGGACCGCCTCCTGGCCGCGCCCGGCAGGTCGCCAGTCGCCGCCCACCCCCGCTCCGCCGGGGGCCTGCTGGTTTTGGGGCGGGGATGGAGATCGAGACATGCGCCAGAAGGTCAAGGGCAGTGACAGGGCGAGCCATCGTCCATCGCGCAGCGGCGAGCCGCACGCGTCGCTCTACGACAGCGTGACGAGCCGGATCGTCGCCGAACTGGAGGCGGGGCGGCTTCCTTGGGTCCAGCCTTGGGGCCGCAGCGGCGGGGCAGCGGCCGCCCTGCCGCATAATGCCCATTCGGGCCGCGCCTATTCAGGGATCAATATCCTGATCCTCTGGGGAGCGGTGATCGAAGCAGGCTGGCCGAGCCAAGGCTGGCTTACCTTTCGGCAAGCGTTGGAGGCGGGCGGCAATGTCCGCAAGGGCGAGCGCGGCACGACCGTAGTCTATGCCGACCGCTTCATTCCCAAAGGCGAAGCCGAGCGGGCGGCGCGCGACGGCGGCGATGCGCGCGCGGTGCCGTTCCTCAAAAGCTTTACCGTGTTCAATGTCGCGCAATGCGAAGGCTTGCGCGAAGGGATCGCTTCCGACCCTGCCCCGTTGCCCGAGCGCGAGATCGTGCCCGTCGCCGAAGCGGTGATTGCCGCGAGCGGGGTCGATTTCCGGGTTGGCGGCGACAGGGCCTTTTACGTGCCCGCCCATGATTATGTGCAGGTTCCTCCGCAGCCCGCCTTTTTCGATCAGATCAATTTTTATCGCACCGCGCTCCACGAACTCACCCACGCGACCGGCCATGTGTCGCGGCTCGACCGCAAGTTGCTGAACAGCTTCGGCAGCAAGGATTATGCGCGCGAGGAACTGGTCGCCTTATCTGGACAGTCTGCGCCGCCCGCAACATTGCAGTAAGGTCGGCGATGGACGCCCACGGTAGGCAGTTATCAGGCTGGCCGTAGCGCTGACCCAAGAGCTGGCGGAGGCCAGCCTGATAACTGCCGGGCCATAGGGCGCATCGGTGTGAGGTCAGCTTCCGGGTGGGGGGTCCGGGGGGGAGGGTTTCGTGCCGGTGTCGATCATTACCGTTTGCGAGCGCCGCGACGCCAGGGGGCTCGACGCGCATGTGCCGCTGATCCTGCGGGGAGACGCTCTCTATGATCCCGATCTCGACCGCTTCTTTGTCGACCTGCCGCTAGCGGGGATCCGCTCGCGCCATTCGCTGCGCGCCTACGCCTATGACGTTGCGGTGTGGCTTCGCTTCCTCGATGCCTGCGGCACGACGATATGGGACGCGGCCCGCGACGATGTGACCGCCTATCACCGCGCGCGGCGGCGCGGCGACGCCGCCCAGCGGATCAGCGCGGCAAGCTGGAACCGGGCAGTCGCCAGCCTCGATCGCCTCTACCGCTGGGGTAAGAGCCAAGGGCTGATTGCCGAAGCGCCGTTCAGTCGGCGCGCTATATGGCGACCGGCGCATGGGGGGCGTCGGGGCATGATCGCCGCGCGCAACGACGCCTATGAACGCACTGCCAAGCGATCGGATGTGCGGTTCGTCACGATGGACGACTACCGCATTTTCCGCGACGTCGGTCTGCGCGGCCTCGCCCTTGACGGTACGGAACGCCCCGGCGCTCGCGATCGCAACGGGCTGCGCAACGCGCTGTTCGCCGATCTTCTCGTCACAACCGGCCTGCGTCTCGAAGAGGCGTCGGGCCTGCTCGCCGATGAGCTTGCGGCCATCGATCACGACCACGATCAGGCTCAGCAGCTTTGGCTGCGCCTGCCGCCGCCGCTCACCAAGGGCGACCGCGGACGCAGCGTCCTGGTCCCGCGCCGGCTCCTTCGTCAGATCACCGCCTATGTCGCCGTCGAGCGCGCCGCGGGCGTGACCAAGTTCGCCGCGCGCGACGGTGCGGCCAGGTTCGAGCGACCGATCCACGTCACCCGCGCCGGTCTCGACCGCATGCGCGATGTCTGCACCCCGGAGGAACGATGCCGCCTGATCCTGTGCGACGAGGATGGAACGCCCCGCGAGCCGGTGGCGCTATGGCTGACCGAGGTCGGGCAGCCTGTCCGCCCCAACTCGTGGGAGGTGATCTTCACCCGGGCCTGCAAGCGGTGCGAGGAGAACGGCTTCCCGCTGTCGATCAGCCCGCACCAGCTTCGCCACACCTTCGCAGTCCATATGCTCGCTCTGCTGATCCAGCAGCGACTGCGCGAGGCCGCACTGCCGGTGGGGCCGGTGGAGACCTATCGGCTGATCCTGGGCGACCCGCTGCAACAGGTGCAACGCCTGCTCGGCCACGCGAGCCTCGCCACCACCTATGTCTATCTCGACCATATCGCGACCCGCGCCGATACGGTGGATGCGGCCGTCGAGGAGCTGCTGGCGCTGTTGCCGGGACCGCAGGGCGCATGAGCGAGCGTCCCCGCAAGGGCCGGCCTGTCGCCTTCGCGCCCATCACGCCGGAGCGACCGCAGCCCGATCCGGTGTTCGGCCTCAAGTTCACCATCGAGGCGCGGCATGGCGGGACGGTCCTGGTCGATATGACCGCGCTCGATCCTCGCCCGCTCGCCATCGCCTTTGCCGGTGCGCTGCGTCGGTCGGCCGCGCTCGGGGGACCGATCGGTGCGGCCAGCGTCATCAAGCAGTATGTCCAGGTCTATCGTCACTTCTTCGCCTGGCTTGCCGACGAAGGACTGAAGGTGGTTGGCGTCAGCGACCTGCGCGCGGTCCATATCGATGGTTTCGCATCCGCGCTCGAACGGCGTGGGATGGGCCCGATCCACCGTCACATGACGGTCAGCAAGATCATCAACACACTGCGCGCGATCGAAGCAGACCGGCCCGATCGGATCGCACCCGAGCTGCATGAGCGGCTGCGCTACACGCTGGCCACTTCGGCGGGCCGCTCGACCCCGCGCGATGCCTACAGCCCCTTCGTCGCCCGCGCGCTGCGCGACGCGGCGCGAGCCGATGTCGAAGCGATGTTCCGCCGTCTCGGCGCCGACGATCGGACCGACGAGGGTGATCCGGCCATCACCGCCGCCCGCGCCGATGTCGAAGCGATCATCGCGCGGCAGGGCTTTATCGTCGCAGACCAGCCCGAGCTGAAGAGCCTTTATTTCATGCGCATGCGCCGCAACCTGCCAACCGCGACGCTCATCGACGACCTGCATGGCCGGCATCATCTGCTCGCGCGCGACCTGCCGGCGCTGCTCGTGCTGCTCACGCTTGAGACGGGCCTTGAGCCCGAGTGCCTGAAGACGCTGACCGTGGACTGTCTCGCCAATGCCCATGCCGGCACGGTGGAGCTGCGCTATCTGAAGCGCCGGGCTCGCGGCGCCGAGCACAAGAGCATGCGCATCCGCGACGGCGGTGGCGGCACGCCGGGCGGGCTGATCCGCCGCCTGATCGACGCCACGGCGGCTGCCCGCGAGCACCTGCCCGGCGATTGCCTGTGGGCCTATCACAACGTCGGCGGCCTTCGCGCCGGCATAGTCGACCTCAAGTATCCGCTCCCCGCCTGGGCTCGCCGCTGTGGCATTGTCGACGATAACGGCAAGCCGCTGCATCTGCTGCTTTCCCGGCTGCGCAAGACCCACAAGGCGCTGTGGTACACCAAGACCGAGGGGCACATGGCCCGCTTCGCGGTCGGTCACACGCGCGAGGTCGCGGCGCGCCATTATGCCGACCTGCCGTCGCTCCGGCCCCTGCACGAGGCGGCCGTCGCCGATGCCTTTCGCGAGGCGGTCGCCGCCGCGATGCCGACCGTCCTCGCGCCCACGGCCGAGCAGGCGCTGCGCGAAGCGCCCGAGCAGGCGGCGCCGTTGATGTCGGCCGATACGGTGGGGCCGTTGCTCGACGGCGAACAGGATGTCTGGCTCGCCGCCTGCTCGGGCTTCCATAGCAGCCCCTTCTCCGAGGCCGGCTCACCCTGCGCGCAGCCCTTCTGGGGCTGCCTCGATTGCCCCAACGCCGTCATCACCGCGCGCAAGCTTCCCGCGATCCTCGCCTTCCTCGCGTTCGTCGAAGAGCAGCGACCGAGCCTCCCGGCGAGCGACTGGGCGGCCAAGTTCGGCCGCGTCCATTCCCGCATCACGACCCAGGTCCTGCCGGTCTTCTCCGATGCCGTTATCGCCGATGCGCGCTGGCAGATGGAGAGCGAGCGGCTCTATCTGCCGCCGGAAGCACGCGCATGATCACGCCCGCCCATGCCCGCGCACCCGCGTTCGACGATCGGCCCGTGCTGGCCACTGCGCCGCTCAAGGCGGGCCACGCCCGCGAAGAGCTGTCGCGGGTCGGCGACTCAAGCTGGGATCTCGGTCCCGCCGTGTTCCGCGAGAACGCGCGGCGCTGCCATGTCACCGTGCATTTCGACGTGCTCGAACATGCCGATGTGCAGGCGGCGATGCGTGCCTATCTCTACGCCCGCCTCAACGTCGATCTTCCCGGCTACCGCCCGAAGCTGCCGCCGGCGAGCATCCGCCAGGCATTCAACCGCGCACGCCGGTTCTTCGCCTTCGCGCGCCTGACGCTTGGAGGGCTCGACCTTGGCCGCATCGATCAGGCGCTGGCCGATGCCTATGCCAGGCATCTTCGCCACGATTCTGCCCGGCGACCCGTCATAGTCGGCCACCTCCTCGAAGTGGTCTCCGATCTCTATCACTATCGTGACCGCCTCGCTGGCGGAGGCCTCGCGTTTGAGCCCTGGGCCGGACAGGCACCCGCCCGCGTCGCAGGCTATCGGCACGTCGTTGAGAACCGTACCCCGCGGTTTCCGGAAGATGTCATCGCCGCACTGCTCGCCTGGTCATTGCGCTACGTCACCGTCTTCGCGCACGATATTCTATCGGCTCGGGCCGCGCTGGATCGGCTCGAGGCGCGCCGCGCCCGGCTGCTTGCCGCCGAGCGCGGACTGCCTGGCGCAGAGCGCCGCCTGCGGCAGCGCGCGCGCCTCGAGCGCCATATCGCGCGTCGAGCCCGGCAAGGCCGCGGCGTGCCGATCTGGACGACCGCGCATAACGGCGTCACGCGCACCGATCCCCGCACCGGAGAAGCGACGCCGCCGATCAACGTCCATCTTCTCCATCTTCATGCCGGTGTCGATGCTGAGGCGGAACCGGCCATGCATTTCGGACTCGCCAAGGGCGTCTCCGCCCTGATCGAAGCCGCTGCCGCCGACCTGGGCGTCGAAGTGGGCGGCATGGACACGCCGATCTCGATTGATCCCGATAGCGGTCGGCCATGGCGCGCACGCTTCGATGCGAAGACGCTCGCACAAGAGGAACGGATGCTTCAGGCGGCCGCCTATATAGTGTGCGCTTACCTCACCGGCATGCGCGACTGCGAGGTGCAGGCGATGCGGCGGGGGTGCCTCTCGATCGCGCGCAGCGAGGATGGCCTGGTCGAGCGGCATCGCATTCGATCGACCATCTACAAGCGTCGGTCGACCATGGGCGAGGCGGCGAGCTGGGTGACGATCGAGCCGGTCGCAGACGCGATAGCGGTGCTTGAACGCCTGTCGGCAAGACCGACGCGCGCCAGCGGCAGCGATACGCTCTGGCCGGTGCTACGCCCCGGCGCCGCCACCAAGACGCATCTGTCGAGCGAGGTGGTCCGCCAACTCAACGCCTTCCGCGACCACCTCAACGCTGCCTTCGGCAGCCCTGATGTGCCGGTCATCCCGTCCGGACCCGGTGGCAAGCCGTGGCGCATAACGACGCGGCAGTTCCGCCGCACCATCGCATGGCACATCGCCAACCGTCCGTTCGGCACCATCGCCGGCATGATCCAGTATAAGCACGCCTCGGTCGCCGCTTTCGAGGGCTATGCCGGAACCAGCGCATCGGGGTTTCGCGCCGAGGTCGAGGCGCAGCGCCGGCTCGGTCAGCAGGGCGACCTGCTGGACTATTTCGACCGGCGGCAGGGCGGTGCCTCACTCGCGGGGCCGGCGGGACCACGCATCGCGCGGACGCTCGACGATGCGGCCGTGCAGCTCGGGCCCTTGCCCGCCATGATCGCCGACCGCTCCCGGCTACGTGTCATGCTCGCCAGCGTCGCGCGAACCCTCCATGTCGGCCTCCTCGCGGATTGCTTCTTCGATCCCGCCACCGCGCTCTGCCTCAAGCGCGTGACCACCCCCGATCCCAAGCAGCCGCTCACGGCGCTGTGCGAGCCGACCCGCTGTCCCAACGCCTGCATCACCGCCCGTCACAGGCCAGCTTGGGAACGCGCGGCCGATGATGCCAGGGCATTGCTGCGCGAACGACGTCTGTCGGATCTTCAACGCCATGCACTCGCCACCGAGATCAACCGGCTCACTACCGTGATCGACGCCATCGGCCCCGCGCCGCCGGAGGCCAACCCCGGCTGACGGCGGAAGCTCTGCGCCGGTCGGCGCGCTGGCGCAACGGCGTTGCCGTCCTCCGCTTCGCTGCGGCCCTACGGGTGCGCAACCGCGCTTGTGCCCGGCGCTAGTCGAGCTCCGCCGCCGGGGATGGCCCCCGACGGGCAAGCGGAGTTCAGATCATGCCAACTCAGGTACGAGCCGACGTCTATACTCGGGTCACCGAGGCGATCCTTGCAGCGATCGAAGCCGGTACGGGCAACTGGCGCATGCCATGGCATCACAGCGGCGCCGATGTCACCCGGCCGACCAACATCGCCAGCGGCAAGCCCTATCGCGGCATCAACACGGTGTCGCTCTGGGCGGCGGCCTATGGCGGCGGCTATGCGAGCGGGGTCTGGGGCACTTATCGTCAGTGGCAGGACCGCGGCGCCCAGGTCCGCAAGGGCGAGCAGGCCAGCCTCGGCGTCCTCTGGAAGGAGATCAGCCGGCGCGACGACGAGCAGGATGACGAAGATGGCGGCAAGGGACGGCGGCTCTTCGCCCGGGCGTTCAGCCTGTTCAACGCCGATCAGGTCGACGGCTACGCGCCCGAGCCCGGGCCGGTCCTGCCCGAGAGCGAGCGCCTTGCGGCCGCCGAGGCCTTCATCGCCGCGCTCGGTATCGACACGGTCTACGGGTCGAGCAGCGCCTATTACCATCTCGGCGAAGACCGCATCTACATGCCGCACTTCGCAACCTTCCGTAGCGCGCATGGATTCTACGGCACCCATATCCACGAGTGTGCCCATGCCAGCGGCGCGGCGCATCGGCTCGACCGGGATTTCAGCGCCAGGTGGACCAAGGACGCGCTCGCGATGGAGGAAGCGACCGCCGAGCTGACCGCCTCGTTCCTGCTTGCCGACCTCGGCATCGCGCACGATCCGCGTCCCGATCATGCCGCCTATATCGCCTCCTGGCTTCAGGTGCTGAAGAACGACAGCCGCGCGATCTTCACTGCGGCCAGCAAGGCGCAGGCGGCGGCCGATTGGATGCACGCCCAGCAGCCGTGACGCTCACGCGGCCCGCACCTCGGCGCCGAGCGCATCAAGCAGCGGACAGCCCGGATCCTGACCGGCATCGCAGGCTCGCACCGAGTCTGCCAGAACCCGTTCCATCCGCCTGAGGTCCGCGATCCGCGCGCGCACATCCTGCAGATGCGACGCCGCGAGCTCGCGGACTTCGGTGCAGGAGGCCTGGCCGCCGGCCGCGAGTCCGAGCAAGGCGCGCACCTCGTCAAGGGTGAAGCCCAGCTCCCTCGCACGGCGCACGAAGCCCAGGCGAGCCACGTCCTCCCGACCGTAGCTGCGGTAACGGCCCCGCCGC
This sequence comes from Sphingopyxis fribergensis, assembly GCF_000803645.1. Lineage (NCBI taxonomy): Bacteria > Pseudomonadati > Pseudomonadota > Alphaproteobacteria > Sphingomonadales > Sphingopyxidaceae > Sphingopyxis > Sphingopyxis fribergensis. Next base: position 4,769,382 of record NZ_CP009122.1, read on the forward strand.
GGCGGAACGGGCAGCAGCCCGATCCGCTCGTAATAGCGGATCGTCTCGATGTTGCAGCTGGTACGGCGCGAGAGTTCGCCGATCTGGATCGCGGCGGTTGCGGCCATCTTCAAAATACCTCTTGAGTCTGTAGTCGCTACAGATGGTAGGATAGCTGCATGCCCGCCACAAGGAGTCGCCCGTGACCCAGACACCAAGCCCGCCCAAGGGGATAAGTACCGCCGCGCTTACCCTGGCGGGGATCGCCGCCGCGTTCGGCGTCGCTGCCTGCTGCGCACTGCCGATCCTCTTGGCATCCGCCGGCATCGGCGCGGCCTGGCTCAGCGGCGTGGCCGTCGTCTCCGCGCCCTATCGCACGCCGCTCCTCGTGATCGGCGCATTATGCCTCGTCGCCGGCGCCGCGCTGCTATTGCGCCAGCAACTCGCCGCCATGCGCTGCGGCCCGGACGGCGTGTGCACGCCGCGCTGGACGCGCATCCTCACTCTCGCCGGCCTATTGGTCGGCGCGGCACTGCTCTGGGCGGGTTATAGCTATGTCTGACGTCGTTCCGGAGCTGCACTCGACCCTGACCTGTCCGCACTGCGGACATCAGGCGACCGAGACGATGCCGACCAACGCATGCCAGTTTTTCTATGACTGCCGGGGCTGCGGCGCGGTCCTCAAGCCCAAGCAGGGCGATTGCTGCGTCTTTTGTTCCTATGGCGACGTTCCGTGTCCGCCGATCCAGATCGAGGGCAAGGGCGCGTCCTGCTGCGGCTGAAGACAAGCCGTGACGCTTGCCACCCCCGCTGACGCTGCCCCTGAACCGACGGTTGCATTCCCCGACGGCACCGTCGTCCCGGACTGGACTGCGGTCACCGCGCCAAGCGCCCATTCGGCCCTGACAGCGCTGTTCGCGGCATTTATCGGCCGCAGGTGGCATGGCATCGACAGCACCGAGGACGAGGTGCGGCGTGCCATCCTCCGGGCCTATGTCACCCAGGGCCACGCGCCGGCGCCGGTGGAGATCGCTGCCGCGGTTGCGCTCCCGCCCGGCGACGTGGCCGCAGCGCTCCACCGGCTCGCCGGACGTGATCTCGTGGTCCTCGACGGCGACGGCCGAGTGAGCGGCGCCTATCCTTTCACCGATGCTCCCAGTGAGCATCAGGTGGAGGCCGCGGGTATCACGATGGGAGCCATGTGCGCCCTCGACGCGCTGGGGATCTGCACGATCGCACCGCACGCCAGCCTCATCCGCTCGTCATGCCGCCAATGCCGGCGCTCGCTTGCGATCCATGTCCACGACCGGGGCTGCACCTTGGGCGACGTCGTGCCCGAGGGGATTCTCGTCTGGTCCGGTCATCGCTACACCGGCGGCTGTGCAGCGTCTTCGCTCTGCACTCAGCAGGCTTTCTTCTGCCATGCCGATCATCTTGAAGCCTGGCGTATGGACGGTTCCGTGACCGCCCGCGACGGCATTCGCCTGACCCTGCGCGAGGCCCTCCAGGTCGGCCGCGCGATCTTTGCACCGATGCTCGGAGGGATATTGCCATGGCCCATTACGACCTGATCGTCATCGGCAGCGGAACAGCCGCCCAGGTCGCGATCGGCCAGGTCCGCGCCGCCGGATGGTCCGTCGCCGTCATCGACCACCGCCCGTTCGGCGGCACCTGTGCGCTACGGGGCTGCGATCCCAAGAAGATGCTGGTCAGCGGCGAAGAGGCGATCGATGCCGCCGCTCGCATGGCCGGACATGGTGTCGGCGGCGACCTGGCGATCGATTGGCCGAGCCTGATGGCGTTCAAGCGCAGCTTTACCGATCCGGTCCCCGCCAAGCAGGAACGCCGCTACGCCAAGCTGGGCGTCGACGCCTTCCACGGGCTAGCGCGCTTCGCAAGCCCGGACGCGGTCGCGGTCGACGGTCGGACGTTGCAGGCCCAGCATATCCTGATCGCAACCGGCGCGGGGCCGATCCCGCTCGGCATTCCAGGCGAGGAGCTGGTCAGCACGAGCGACGCTTTCCTCGAGCTGGAGACGCTGCCGCGCCGGATCGTGCTGATCGGCGGCGGCTATGTCGCCGCGGAGTTCTCGCATCTGGCCGCACGTGCCGGCGCCGAAGTCACGATCCTGCAGCGCGCTAGCCGGCTGCTGCCGCATTTCGATCCCGACCTGGTGGGCTGGCTCACACCGCGGTTCACGGCGCTCGGCATTCGCATCGAGACCGGCACCGCGGTCACACGGGTCGAGCGGAACGGGGACGGCCTGCAGGTGCGTGCCTCTCGCCAGGGAGCGCCGGACCTGGAGGTCGCCTGCGATCTCGTCATTCATGCTGCCGGGCGTCGTCCCGATCTCGGCAGCCTCGACCTGTCCACCGGGCAGGTCGCGGTGCAAGACGGACGACTGCAGCTCGATGCGCATCTGCGCAGCATTTCCAACCCGCGGGTCTATGCCGCCGGTGACGCCGCCGGCGTCGGGCCGCCCCTGACCCCGGTGTCGAGCCACGACGCGAAGATCGTCGCCGCGAACCTCCTGCAAGGTCCATCGCGCGAGCCCGACTATCGCGGTGTTCCGAGCGTCGCCTTCACCGTGCCGCCGATCGCCGCCGTCGGGCTTTCGGAAGAGGCGGCGCGCCGCAGCGGCCTCAAGTTCCGGGTTAACGCGGCCTCGACGCCGGACTGGTTCACCGCCCGCCGGCTCGCCGAGCCGGTCTATGGCCACAAAGTTCTGATCGACGAGCGGACGGACCTCGTCCTCGGCGCGCATCTCGTCGGGCCGAACGCCGACGAGGTGATCAACCTTTTCGGCCTGGCCATCCGCCACGGCCTCACCGCGGCCGATCTACGCTCCACCATGTTTGCCTATCCGACCGGCGCCTCGGATATCGGCTACATGCTCTAGGCGACGCCGCGCACGATCCGTCACCAGTGCTCGCCCGCGGGCGGGCGGCAGCCTGTCGCGAAAGACGATAGCGGGCTGTCGCCCGCCTGATCTGCGGACGCCGCTGACGCGGCGGCGCTACTTTTTGGGCCTCCCTTCCGACGCGGAGGTGGTCGGCGCTCCCTGCTAGGCCCGCCACGGCGGGCTGCAAGCCCCGGCTTCGCCGGGCTGCTCCATTTCATTTCGCCCCTGCGGGTGCAGCCCGCCGCTCGAACGGGCCTCTTCGGTCGCTCTCGCCGCCCACCCCCGCCTCGGGGGAGGCCGATGCGGTTTTTGGGCAGTGCTGGAGGCAGCCGATGGTTTTCTTCCTCGAACCCCGGATTGGGGCTGGACTGTCAGGATATGTCGCGGAGATGGGGAGCGCCTTCCTGTGCGCCGCACTCGGCATCGAACCGAGCGTGCGCCACGCCGATTACATCGGGTCGTGGCTGGAGGTTCTACGCGAGGACAATCGCGCGATCTTTCGCGCCGCGAGCCTCGCCAGCAAGGCCGCCGATTGGCTGCTTGCCCGCCATAACGAGGCAGCGGCGGACGAAGGGAGGGCGGCGGCATGACCTGCGCCGCGCGCGAGCTTCGCCACAACGAGCTTCCGAAACCCTGGGTCAAATGGGGCAACGGCTGACGAAGGCGGCGCGTTTCGCCGTCAACCATAGTCGGTCCCGCCACGCTTCAAGACACAACGGAACCGACGCTCACAAGGAGCAAGACCATGAAACTCGACTTTATCGACCTTGGCAAGCTTTCGATCAGCAAAGCCAATATGCGCTACGCCAAAAAGGCGCCCGATGTGTCGGACATTTTGCCGACCGTTCGCGCGCGCGGCGTTCTCGTTCCCCTGATCGTGCGGCCCAATTGCGCCGAAGGCGCTTATGAGATCGTCGCGGGCGCGCGGCGCTTCACCGCCGCGTGTGTGGTCGCGGGCGAAAAGGGCGAAGCCGAGCCGCTGCCATGCGCCATTCTCGAAGAGGGCGACGATGCCGCCGCGCTCGAAGCCTCGCTGATCGAGAATGTCGCGCGGCGCGATGCCGACGAGGTGACCCAATGGGAAACCTATACGCGGTTAGTGAAGGAAGGCCGCAGCGTTGCCGACCTTGCCGACACGTTCGGAATGCCCGAGCCGATGGTCAAGCGCATCCTCGCACTCGGCAATCTGCTCCCGCGCATCCGTTCGCTCTACGCCAAGGAGAAGATCAGTTCGGGCACGGTCCGGCATCTGACGATGGCATCGAAAGGCCAACAGCGCGCATGGCTGGCGCTGTTCGACGATCCGCAGACCTATTGTCCGCAGGGAAATCAGCTCAAAGGCTGGCTGTTCGGCGGCGGCGCGATCAAGGTTGAACATGCGTTGTTCGATGTCGAGACGAGCGGATTGGCGATCATCGCCGACCTGTTCGGCGACGAGCGTTATTTCAGCGACAGCGATGCCTTTTGGACCGCGCAGCTTGCTGCAATTGAAGAACGCCGGGCGCGATTTCTGGACGAGGGATGGAGCGACATCGTTGTCCTGCCCAAGGGCGAGTATTTCCGCAGTTGGGAATTTCGCCAAGCGTCCAAGCGCAAGGGCGGGCGCATCTATATCGAAGTTCGCGACACCGGCGAGATCGACATTCACGAAGGCTACGTCACCGCCAAGGAAGCGGCGCAGCTCGACAAGGGGGAAAAGATCGAGGCCACGCCCAAGACGGCTCGCCCCGAACTGACCGCGCGGATGCAAACTTATGTCGACCTGCATCGCCACGCTGCCGTGCGCGCGGCGCTGACCGGCCATCCCGCCGTCGCGCTGCGCTTGATGGTCGCCCATGCCGTCGCGGGATCGCCGCTCTGGAATGTGAAAATCGAACCGCAGTCGGCGAAAGACGACGATGTTCGCGAGAGCATCGAGGTCAGCCGCGCCGAGACGGTTTTCGACGAGAAGCGGCGCGCCGTGCTCGCGCTGCTTGGGTTCGACGCCGAGGAACCGAGCGTGACCGGCGGCAATCCGATGCCGCTCGCGGCGCTGTTCCAGCGGCTGCTCGACCTTCCCGACCGCGCTGTTATGGACGTGATCGCCACTGTGATCGGCGAGACTTTGTTCGCGGGAAGCGCCGCAGTCGAGGCGGTGGGTCTTCATATCGGGCTCGATATGGCGACATAGTGGAGCGCCGACGACGCTTTCTTTGAAGGCCTTCGCGACCGCGAGGTGCTGACCGCGCTGGTCGCCGAGGTTGGCGGGGCCGAGGTTGCCGCCGCCAATGCCAAGGAGAAGGGCGCGACTTTGAAGGCCATCGTCCGCGACCATCTGCACGGCACTAATGGCCGGACCAAGGTCGAGGGCTGGGTGCCGAAATGGATAGCCTTCCCGCCCGCCGCCTACACGGCGCGCGGCGGGGTTGGGACCGTGACGGCGCATGGCGAACTGACTGTGCCGGAGGCCGAGGACCGGCCGCAGCGCGAAGCCGCGTGACGGCTGTGGGCGGCGGCGAGAGCCGCCGCCCATTCTATCCTGTAAAAATCGCGCGCCGCGCGCCCTGAGGGCGCACGGCGCGATGCCCCATCGGTCAAATAGTCGTGGCCGGACGGTAACGCAGGCGATAGGGCGTGGGTCGAAGAGGAGATGACCGATGGCCGAAGACACTCAGCATATGCTGCTCACGCTCACCGCCGATATTGTCGCGGCGCATGTCTCGAACAACGCCGTCGGCCTCGCCGATCTTCCCGACCTGATCGCGCGCGTTCATGGCGCGCTGGCGGGCCTGGGTTCGCCGGTCGCCGAGCCGGTCGAGGAGCAGAAACCGGCGGTCTCGATCCGAGCCTCGATCAAGCCCGACTACATCGTCTGTCTCGAGGACGGCAAGAAGCTCAAAATGATGCGCCGTCATTTGATGACCGCTTATGGCATGACGCCGGACGACTATCGCGCGAAGTGGAATCTGCCGAAAGACTATCCGATGGTCGCGCCGAACTATGCCGAAACCCGGCGAGCACTCGCCAAGTCGATCGGCCTCGGCACCAAGGGACGCGGCGGCGGCCGCAAGCCCGCAGTCAAGGCGCCTGTGCGGCGTGGTCGCGCAAAAGCGGGCGCCTGACGGGAACCCCTGTCTTACGGCGCCCCTAACCCGTCGGCGTCCGACAATCCTCGCATCGGTCTCGCGATAGCCGACCGCGCCAGCCTGTCTCATTTGCGGCTCGCGAACCCCTGCCCTTCACGGCCTCTTCGAAAGGCTTGATGACCGAAACCGGCTGCGCCTCTGCCGCTCCGGGCCGCAATGGCAGGTTCGCCTTTTTTCCCCTGCCGGCGGCAAGCGCCGTCATTCCTCGCGAAACAAAAAAGGGCGCCCCTTGCCGTCCTCCAGCTTCGCTTGCGGGCCTTCGGCTGCGGCCGCGGCAGTCCCGGTCATGTCCCAAGCCATCGAGGCCATGAAGGGCATGGTCTCGGAGCAAGGAAAGGACATCAACATGGCTACCATCGGAACTTTCAAGAAGACCGCCAACGGCGAATATGTCGGCGACATCGTGACACTCAGCGTTCAGGCCAAGGGGGTTCGCATCGTCCCCGATCAGAACCCGCCCAGCGAGAATGCGCCCACGCACCGGGTTTTCGTCGGCAGCGCCGAAGTTGGTGCCGCCTGGGCCAAACAGTCGAACGAGGGCCGCGCCTATCTCGGGATCAAGCTCGATGATCCGAGCTTCAGCGCTCCGATCTACGCGAACCTCTTCGACGATGAAGGCGGCGAGACTTTCAGCCTGATCTGGTCGCGTTCCAATCGCCGGACCGGCGACTGACCGACCAGCGAAAATCCCGTCCGGTGCGCCGGGCGGGCTTCTCCGAAAATCAGGCGGGGATCGTTTCCATCGCCTGCTTTGGTAGAGGGCGGCCCAATGCTTCGGCAAGAGGGCCGGTTACACGATCGGCCGCCAGCCGTGCCGGATCATGAGAGATATGAGCGTAGATCGCTGTGGAACGTGCATTCGCATGCCCGAGAAGCGATCCAACCATCAGCAGGGCCTCGCCCGCAGACGCGGCCGCGCTACCGAGAGTGTGGCGGAGAACGTGAGGCGTCACGCCGGGAAGCGCCGCCTTCTTGATTGCAGCCTGCCACACCGTCTTCGTGCCTTGGTAGAATCCGTCGCCACGCTCAGCCGGGAAGACATAGCCTTCGGCCTCTTCGGGTTTCAAAGCTTCGAGTAGCGCTATGGCTGCGGCGCCGAGCGGGCGGACGCTTCTGCCGGTTTTCGTGTCATCGAAAACGAGCAAGCCGCGATCAAAATCGACTTCCGGCCATTTCAGGCCGGCGATTTCGTTTCGGCGGCAGCCGGACAACGCCCAGAGCCGGGCAATATTCACTGCCTTGGCGTTTACGCCTTGGGCCTCCAACGCATTGAGAGCTTCGCCTAGCCGCTTCACCTCTTCTATAGAGAGAAAGCGCGTGCGCTTATTGTCCGTCTTTCGGACGCTTGCGTCTTCGACCGGATTATGGGTGACCCGTGTCTTCCTCTTATGCGTCTTTAGGAAGGAATAGACCGCGGACAGGTCGCGCACGACCTTCCGCGCGGCGCCTTCGCCGCCGCGGACGATAACGCGCTTACGCTTGCCGGTTTCGGGATCGACGATCCACTCGTCGCGCGCGGTCTTTCCGGCGCTCACATCTCGCACGAATGTGGTGATGTCGCCCTCGTCGATTTCGGTGATCCGCCTTTTGCCCAGCAGCCGGACGACGTGATGGCGCAGGCGGGCGAGAGTATAGTCCTTCGTCATGGGTTTCATCGGCTCGCCCTGCCGAACGCCGCGCTGCACGAAGCAGCCTTCCTGCTCGTAGAAATCGATAGCCTGCGCCACGGTCATTTCGGCGCGCTTCGTAATGCGCTCACCGCTGGGATCTTCGCCTAGGCGCACACGCGCCAGAGCAATTTCGGCGGCCTTGCGTGCGTCTGCAGCGGGCGTCTCGGGATAGGTTCCGATCGTATACCAGCGCACGGCGGCGGTCCGGCCGCCTTCGCCTACGCGATACTTCACTGCCCACGACTTCGCGCCAGCGGGGGTCACCCGCAGGGCGAACCCGGTCAGCTCGGAATCCCAGATGGTGTACCGCGCGGATTTCGGCTCAGCGACGTCCGCGACAGTCTTGGAAAGTTTGGTCTTCATGACCGAACTTATAGCATGATTCTGCCTTCTGGGCTACCACCGGGCTACCACCGAGCGAATATTCGTCGCTGTCTGCCGCTGGCCGTTTTTGCAAAAAATGGCGAAATACTGGGAGTTTAGAAGCCGACCGCAATCAACGGCAAACAGCCAAAAACGCATTTTTGCAACCTTGCCAAGGTTGGGGTCGAGGGTTCGAATCCCTTCGCCCGCTCCAGTTTTCCTAACAATTTCAGACACTTACGCCGAATGGCGGCGTAATACGCGTCGTTACGTGGGCTCGATTTTTGCCTCGCGTAATAAGGACGTAATATGATGGGAGCGAGCTGTCGGGTGCCTCTAGGGCAGGATCGGCGACGTTGTTCGCAGAGGTCCGAACATTCTTCCGCCGATCCGACACGCCTCACATGCTCTAATCTTTCTGCTGTTTGGCCTCTTGGCGGGCGTCGCGAAGGATTTCGATGCCGCCCTTGATCGCGATCAGCGCAGTCGCAAATCCAACCAGAAGGTCCGGCCAGTTCGTACCGAGCCACCAGACGAGGACACCCGCGATCAGGATGCCGCCGTTCGAGATGAAGTCGTTGTAGCTGAAGGTTGTCGCGGCTCTGAGGTTGACGTCCGGATCCTGAATGCGCTGCAAGAGCTTCAGACAAGCATAGTTCACCACCGCAGCGACGGCCGACATGATCATCATTGTCGGACCGATCGGTTCGCTGCCTTCGAAATAGCGCCGTCCTACATCGAACAGGACGCCGGCCGCGAAGACCAGCAGCATGACACCCGATGCCGTGGCAGCACGGGTTTTCCATTTCAGGCCGTGGCTGAGCGCAACGAGGCTCAAGGCATAGACCGCGGCGTCGGACAGATTGTCGAGCCCATTGGCGATGAGCGCGCTCGAATCGCCGAGCCCGCCGGTTACGAGGAAGGCGATCGCGATAGCCGAGTTCAGGACGAGAACGATCTGGAGCGTTCGCTTTTCGCGTTCGCTCCCGGATGCTTTTTCATTCATTGCAAGCTCCTCAATCCTCACCATCCCTAAAAGGAGGCGGAACCCGCTTGGGTTCCGCCCCAGTCAGCACTCTCGGTTGCCGCCGACAGGGGGGAATGGCGGCCATCCGGGAGTGTCTCAGCCTTCGGGGCTGGGGACGCTGCTCGGGCGCGCCAGCTCTTCCTCTTCGGCCTTCGCGGTCCGTCGATGGACCAGGAGGTACAGGGCCGGCAGCACGAGCAAAGTCAGGATCGTCGACGAGATGATCCCGCCGATGACGACAGTTGCCAGCGGCCGCTGCACCTCGGACCCAGCCCCGACATTGAGCGCCATCGGTACGAACCCGAGCGACGCCACCAGCGCCGTCATCATCACCGGTCTGAGGCGGGTCAGCGCGCCTTCGCGGATCGCCTCGACGAGCGCTTTTCCGCGTTCGCGCAGATCCTTGATGAAGGATAGCATCACCACGCCGTTCAGCACCGCGACCCCGGACAAAGCGATGAAGCCGACGCCCGCCGAGATCGATAACGGAATGTCGCGCAGCGCCAGCGCCGCGACCCCGCCCGTCAGCGCCAGAGGCACGCCCGAGAAGACGATCGCAGCATCGCGCACCGTGCCGAACAGCATGAACAGCAGCCCGAAGATCAGCAGCAGCACCAGCGGCACGACGATCTGGAGGCGCTCGGTCGCGGACTGAAGCTGCTCGAATGTGCCGCCATATTCGATGTAGTAACCATCGGGCAGCACGACCTCAGCTTCGACCTTTTGCGTGAGCTCGTCGATGAACGAGCCCAGATCGCGCCCACGAACATTCGCCGTGATCACCGCGCGGCGCTTGCCATTTTCGCGGCTGATCTGGTTCGGCCCCGCCGCGAGCGATATCTCCGCCAGCTCCGAAAGCGGCACGAAGCCGCCGGCCGGAAGTGCAACGGGGAGATTGCCGAGCGACGCGAGATCGGTGCGAATGGCCTCGGGAAGCCGGACGATGACGTCGAAGCGGCGGTCACCCTCGAAAAGCTCGCCGGCCTGACGGCCGCCGGTCGCTGTCGAAACCGCATCCTGCACCGTTTCCATGCTGACACCGTAGCGCGCGAGCTTGTCGCGATCGGGCGTGACCGAGAGCATCGGCAGGCCGGTGACCTGTTCGAGCTTCACGTCCTGCGCGCCCGCAATCCCGCCCGCGACTTCCTCGATCGCCTGCCCCGATTCGAGCAATTGATCGAGGTCGTCGCCGAACAACTTGATCGCCACGTCGGCGCGAACGCCGGCGATCAGCTCGTTCATGCGCATCTTCACCGGCTGGGTGAACTCATAATTGTTCCCTGGCACCTCGTTCGCCGCCTTGTTGAGTTCGGCAACGAGCTGGTCGCGCGTCTTTCTCGGATTGGGCCATTCCTTCCGGTCCTTGAGCATGATGAAATTATCGGCGACCGACGGGGGCATCGGATCGGTCGCTACCTCGGGAGTGCCGATCTTCGCGAACACCCGCTCGACTTCGGGGAACTGCCTGATCCTCTTCTCCAGCGCCTCCTGCATCGCGATCGACTGGGTGAGGCTCGTCCCCGGAATGCGCATCGCGTGCATCGCGATATCGCCTTCGTCGAGGTCCGGGATGAACTCGGACCCGAGACTGGTCGCCGCCACGCCGCTCAGCGCGACAAGCGCCAAAGCACCAGCCAGCGCAGCCTTCGGCCAATTGAGGACGCGGTCGAGCATCGGGCGGTAGCCCTTGCCGAGCCCGCGCATCAGCCAATTTTCCTTTTCTTCGACCTTGCCGGTCACGAACAGCGCCACCGCGGCCGGAACCAGGGTGAGCGACAGCAGCAGAGCGGCGGTAAGCGCGAGGACGACGGTGATCGCCATCGGATGGAAGGTTTTGCCCTCGACGCCCTCGAGCGCGAAGATCGGCAGATAGACTGCGGTGATGATAATAATGCCGAAGATGCTCGGCTTGATCACTTCTGCGCTTGCGGAAGCGACTAGGCCGAAGCGCTCGTCGCGGTCGAGCAGGCGTCCGAGCCTGTGCTGAGCCTCGCCGAGCCGGCGGAGGCAGTTCTCGACGATGATGACGGCCCCGTCGACGATGAGGCCGAAGTCGAGCGCCCCGAGGCTCATGAGGTTTGCCGATGTCCGCGTCTGGAGCATGCCCGTCAGCGTCATCAGCATCGCGACCGGAATGACCGCCGCCGTGATCAGCGCGGCCCGGAAATTGCCGAGCAGCAGGAACAGGATCACGATGACGAGCAGCGCGCCCTCGGCGAGATTCTTCTGCACCGTCGAAATCGTCCGCTCGACGAGCGCGGTGCGATCGTAGAGCGGCTTGGCAACGACACCCTTCGGCAACGCACGCGAGGCTTCGACGAGGCGTTCGGCCGAGGCCTGCGCCACCACGCGCGGATTCTCGCCGATCAGCATCGAGACCGTCGCGAGGACGACTTCCTTGCCATTTTCGGTTGCGGCGCCTGTGCGGAGCCCCGAGCCGATCGCGACATCGGCGACGTCGGCGATCCGGATCGGAACCCCGCCGCGGGTGGTGACGATGATCTGCGACAGGTCACGCTCATTATTGGCCTGACCCGGCACGCGGATCAGAATCTGTTCGCCGCTGCGCTCGACATAACCGGCCCCGCGGTTGGCATTATTGGCCTCGAGTGCGGTGACGACATCGTTGAGCGAGAGATTGAGCGAGGCGAGCGAGGCCGGGTTGGGTGTCACATGATATTGGCGGGCATAGCCGCCGATCGTGTTGATCTCGGCGACCCCCGGAATCGTGCGCATCTGCGGCCGGATGACCCAATCGGACATCGTCCGGAGGTCTTCCGCCGTATAAGGCGTGCCGTCGGGTTTTCGCGCGCCCGGTTCGGCCTCGATCGAGAACATGAAGATTTCGCCGAGGCCCGTCGAGATCGGGCCCATTTCGGGCTCCATCCCGGGCGGAAGCTGGCCGCGCGCGGCCTGGAGCCGCTCGTTGACCTGCTGGCGCGCGAAATAGATGTCGGTCCCGTCCTCGAAGACGACAGTGACCTGGCTCAGGCCATAGCGCGAGATCGACCTGGTATAGTTGAGGTTCGGGATGCCCGCGATCGCGGTCTCGATCGGATAGGTGATGCGCTGCTCGGACTCGAGCGGCGAATAGCCTTCCGCCTTGGTGTTGATCTGGACCTGGACGTTGGTGATGTCGGGAACGGCGTCGATGGGCAATTTGGTCGCGCTCCACGCGCCGATCGCGCAGAGGAGCGCGACCACCGCGAGGACGAGCCATCGTTGCCGGATCGAAAAGCCTATGGTTCTGGCTAGCATGTTATCCTGCTCCCCGATCAATGGTCGTGGCCCGCGCCGGACTTTTCGATGTCGGCGCGAACGAGGAAACTGCCCTTGGTGACATAGGCGGTGCCGGGCTTGATGCCCGACAGGACCTCGGTCCATTCGGGCGACGAACGGCCGAGCTTCAGCATCCGGACCTCATAGTCCTGCCCGAAATTGGCATAGACCACCTTGAAGTCGCGGAAGGGCTGGATCGCCTCGGTGCGCACGGCAAGCGGCACGGTGACGGGGTTGACCATCACGCGGCCGCGCAAGGCCATGCCAGGGCGGAGCGTTCCCGAGCGGTTCGGGATGGTCGCGCGGATGAGCGCAGTGCCCGCCTCGACATTGCCGTCGGGCAGGAACTGCCCGAGCGGCGCGGTCGCGATTTCGGCGCCGTCCTGCGTCTCCACCGTCACCCGCATGCCCGGACGTATGATCGCGAGGTCGCGGGGGAAGATGTTGAAGACGACCGTGGTCTGCGCCGGGTCGGTGACCACATAGAGTGCGCGCCCGTCGGTGACGTCGCCGGGGTTGGCGTTGCGCTCGGCGATCACGCCGCCGACCGTCGCATATACCGGATAGACCTGGAGGCTCTCGCTCGACTCGATGCGCGCGAGCAGTTCCCCACGGCGGACGCTGTCGCCCACCGCCTTGGTCACCGAGACGACGCGGCCGGGGAACTGGCCGCGAATTTCGGAGCGGGCGGTCGGCGACAGTTGGACGGTGCCGTAGAGTTCGCGCATTTCGCCCACCGTCGCCGGTCCGACGACCGCGGTTTCGATGCCTCCGGCCTTGGCGGCGTCAGCCCCGATCCGCGTGCGCCCTTCGGGGTTCGCATATTTCCAAACGTGCCGCTTGCCGCCCGTCACCGCGACAACCTCGACGTCGAAGCTGTGCGGTTCGGTGACGACACCTTGCCCTGCGAGGAATTTGCCCTGCGGGCGGAAGGTGAAGCGATCGACGTCGCCGCCAAGCCGCGTGAGGGTGATGGCGAGCTGGACATCCTTCGGGTCGACCGGTTTGCCGTCCCGCGTTGCGAAAACGCGGAATTGCGGCTCGGTGCCATTCTCGAAGATTATGACCTCGACCGCGAAATCGCCATTCTTGAGCAATTTGCCACCGTTCGGGCCTTTGGCATCTTCCTCGCCTTCGCCCTCAGCGTGGCTTTCGCCTTCTTCATGCTTGTCTTCGCCCTCGGCTCCGCCACCGCAGGCAGCGAGAGGCACAGCAAGGAACAGCGCCGCAGCCGCGGCGGGAAATGGAAACTTCTTCATGGAATATTCTCCGCAAGGGGAGCCGCATCGAAGCGGCCGGTCAGGCGATCGATCTCCGCGAGCAAATCGCGGTAGCGTGTCATGGCCTCGGCCCACTGACCCTGGATCTGGATGATGACGTCGGCGGCATCCTGTACGTCGGCGAACAGGAACCCGCCGCGGGCATAGCCTTCGCGCACCTGGCCGAGCGTCTTCACCGCCTTGGGATAGACGTCGTTCATGATGCCCTCGGCCCGGACGCGTGCGGCGTCGGCATCGGCGCGCAGCGACGCGAGGCGCCGCAGCCGCTCGAGCCGGCTCGCTTCGGATTGGAACTCGAGCTGCCGCCGTTCGGCCTGCGCCCGGGCGATATTGCCCTGGTTGCGGTCGAACCGTCCGAGCGGGATCGAGATGCCGCCAAGAACGGCGACATCATTGGTCTCGCGAAGAAAGCGCGTGCCGCCCGAGACCGTATAGTCCTGGTGCGCACGGCTCTGCTCGACGACGACCTGCGCGCGGGCCCGGTCGACGGCGGCGTCGAAGACCGCCGCGTCGGCTTCGGCGAGCGGCGGATCGCGCGGATCGGGTTTCTCGATCCCCTCGGCGATAACGAGGCTGTCAGGCGTGCCGCCCCAGAAGGAGGTGAGCAATGCGCGTGCGGACTGCCGCTTCGCCTGGGCTTCCTTCAGGGCCAGTTCGGCTTCGAGAATGCGGGCATCGGCGCGCGTCTCGACGAAGAGCGGATCCTTGTAGCCGCGCACGCGCCTGATCGCTTCGGTCCGCATCTCCTTTTCAAGTTTGACGCGATCCTCTGCGATCCAGACCATCTGCTCGGCGATCTGGACGTCGATATAGGCGCGCTGCACTTCCTGGGCGATGTCGAGCCGGACGAGCCGCCACTGCGCCTCGGCGAGAACGACACCGCGCTCGGCAAGCGCCATTCGCGCCTCGCGCTTGCCCCCGCGTTCGAGCGGCTGCGAATAGGTGACGGTGAGTTCCGATTGCCGGAACAGGCCATAGCCGCCCGTCCCGACGCCATTGTCCATGTCGACCGACACGGTCGGATTGGGACGGACGCGGGCTTGCAGCTGGTCGGCGCGCGCGGCGTCGACCCCCGCTTCGCCCGCTCTAAGCTCGGGCGATGCAGCGATGGCCCGCTCGACCGCCTGGTCGAGCGTTAGCGGCTGGGCCCAAACGGACCCCGCCAGCAGCGCAGCCCCGGCCAACAGGGCGGCGCGCATATGGATATGCATGAATGATCACTCCTGAACGATTCGACTGAGCGCAGGCCGAAAAGGGGCCGCGCGGCAGGCGGCGTTCAGGCGAGGGGAGGGTTCAGGGGCGGTGCGAGCGCGCGCGAAGCGAGGCGCGTCGCGGGCAACGCAAAGTGCAGGCCGCCGGAAAAACAGGACAGATCGTCATGACCCGAAAGGGCCTGATCGGATGCGACCGGGCAATTATGGTGACTGCCGTGGAGGTCGGCGTCCTGCTGACCTTTTTGCGTGTCCTTGTCCGACGCATGGCCCGGCTCGACATGGTGCGAAAGATGCGAATCCGTCGCATGGTGCGTCATGCCCGCCATCGCCGGCGCAGCATTGTGGAGCCCGCTGAGCAGCAGGATGAACACAAGCAACAGGCGAAGGGTAGCGCCGGACATGGTCGCGCCCCTAACAGCGAATGACCCGTTCCGGAAGTCCAAAACCGGATCAATCGGTTCGCGCAGCGCGGCTCTCCGTCGACCGGGCCGTTTCGATCAGCGCTTCGAGGGCCTGCGGCATCGGCATCGGCTCGAAGGCGCTCACCCGCGCGCGACCATTATTCCCTGCGGGGAGGCGGCCGGTCAGCGAACCGAGCGGGACGAGCAGGAACCGCATTGCCTGACCGGTAGCTTCACGGGCATCGCCGAGCTCGATCGCATAGCGAAACATGTGCCAGTGGGAGGCGAGATGCGCGCCCATATAGGGCTGGCTCAATATATGTTCCCATTCCAGCGCCTGCCACGCAGCGGCTTCATCTCCGATTCGGCGTGATTCGCAAAACAGGCGATATTGCTCGCGCAGCAGCGGCTCGATGACGGCCATGCTCACGGGATTTACTGTCGGCGGCACCATCCTCTTTCCCCCTTTTTTGTGCAGGGCAGGCTCTTGCACCCTGTAGTAGATACAGGGTCAAGCCCTGATGTTCCGGCAGGACGCTGTGCCGCTCTGCGTCCGATTTACCCCCTCGTCTCACGGGAAGCATATCGCTCGAATGTCGTCCCGAACAAAGGAGGCGGGAGCCAATAGCGAAGCGATAGAAATAAGAGTGAAAGACAATTGTAGAATTATTGTGCTTAACGCGTGATTGTTCGGCCGATATCCTGTTTCTTGAGGCGCATCTGCAACTATAGAGGGGCAAGGTGCACTGCTCTCTTACCTCCATGAGATAAAATTACGGAGCCGGTTCGGGGGTTCGAAGAGTGCCGCCGAAGTTGATTGAAAATCTTCTACTTTTCACCGCGCCGTTTCGATGCTAGGGGCCGGTTTCAATGCGACGGGTGATCCTCTTCCTCCTGACCCTTCTCCTTGCATCCGGAACGGTTGCGGGGTCGCTCGCACATGCGACCGAGGATCGGGCCGAGGCGAGCCTTTTCGTTGCTGTGATCGAAGCCGGCTGCGTTCCCGCACCGGCGATCGAAGGCGCCGAAGTCGACAAGAAAAAATCCTCTCCCGGCGAAAAGCAGCAGGTGCCTGCCGCCGCTCATGGCTGCCACGGTCACCATTCGGGCGTCCCGGCGGAATCGCTGTCGGCAGCGACCGAAACGCCTGCCCCTGAAGCGCATACGCGCATCCTGACGGCCGCCTTGCCGCCCGTCGCCTATATCGGGACGTTCCGCCCTCCAATCGCCTGACGCTCTAGGTCTGCGCGTGCCCTTCGCGTGCGCTTCTCCCTGGAAACGTCAGGAGTCTCCTTTTCATGAAATCCATAGTTGTCGCCGCGAGTCTCGTGGCGCTCGTTGCAGGCTCAAATTCCGCGCCCGCCGCTGCCCAGTCGGCAGCGACGGAGCTGGTGGGACCGCCTTCTTCCGCAGGCGAGGCCGTGCGTACCGGCCCGCTTCCCGCTCGATTGTCCCTCGCGCAGGCGATGGAGGAAGCCGACGCGCGCTCGCCGCGCGTGGTTGCCGCCGAAGCCGAAGTGGAGGCCGCTCGCGGTCGCCAGCGTCAGGCGGGCTATCGCTACAATCCGACGCTCAATGTCGATGTCGAGAATTTCGCAGGCACCGGCCCCTACTCGGGCCTGAACGGTCTCGAAACGACCGTGTCGGTCAATCAGCGTCTCGATATCGGGGGCCGGCGCCGGTCGCGCATGACGCTCGCCGACGCCGAGTTTCTGGCCGCGAAGTACAAGTTGGAGATTGCACGCGCAGATCTTGCGCTCGATGTCCGCAACCAGTTCGCGACCGCTCTCGCGGCCCGCGATAGCCTCGCGCTCGCACGCGAAAATGAAGCGCGTGCCCGCGAACTCGTCCGCGTGGCACAGGCCATGGTCGATACCGGCAACGAGCCGCCGCTCCGTGCGTTCCGCGCCAATGCGGCTCTCGTTCAGGCCACCGCCGAGCTACGCACGGCCGAGGCCGAAGAAAGGACCGCCCGGCGTTCGCTCGCGGCGCTCCTTGGAAGCTCGGTCCCGCCTGCCGAGTTGATGGAAGGCGATATGTGGGTGGCACCGGAGACGGTGGACTCGCTCGCGACGCTCGACGTTCGCTTGGCAGAAACCGAGAAGCTGATTGCTGAAGCGCGGCTCCAGGGGCAGCGCGCCGATGGCCGGCTCGATCCGTCGGTCGGCTTCGGGGTGCGTCAGCTTCGCGACACCGGCGATCGCGCATTGATCGCCAATGTTTCCGTGCCGCTCCCCGTCTTCGACCGCAACCGCGGCAACATCTCGGCAGCCAAATCCGATGTCGCCGCCGCCATTGCGCGGCGCGAGAATGCAGTGGTCAATGCTCAGGCGGAGATCGCCAATGCGCAGGCCGAACTCGAAGCCGCAGAGGCCCGCCTCGCGGCGCTTGAGGGTAGCGGCATCGAGCAGGCGCGCGAAGGTGTCCGGCTCGCCGAACTCAGCTACCGCGCCGGCAAGTCCTCGCTCGTCGAATATATCGACGCGCAGCAGGCCTATGCGGCAACGCAGGCCGAACTGATCGCGGCGCGCCAGGCCCGGGCCGAAGCCCGCGCCATCCTATCGCGCCAGGCAGCCGCCGACGGCGATGCGGATCATCAGCCATGAGCGCGCCGAGCCTTCCAGTGGACGGAGGCGCCTTCGCCATCGTCCTTCCAAGTCAACAGGGGTGCGCCGCCGGTCGGCGCGCGAACCGCATCAACAGCGGAGATAGAATATGATCACCAAGGACAAGCGTCTCCTCGGCACTGTCGCGGGCGCCATGATACTCGCTGCCGTCACGGGCTTCGGCGTTGCACGCTGCACCGCCGACCCGGCCGCCGCGCCGGCTGCCGAAGGCGAAAAGGAAGCGGCGAGCGAAGCCCTTCCGAGCAGCCTCGCCATCACGCCCGAAGCGATCAAGGCCGCCGAGATCGGCGTCGAGACGATCGGCGCCGGCGGACTCGGTTCGGAAATCATCTCGCAAGCGACCGTTACCGCCGCGCCGAGCGGCGAGGCGATCGTCACCGCCCGCGCGGGCGGCGCGGTCACCCGTCTCTTCAAGCGGCTCGGCGATCCGGTCAGCGCCGGTGAGACGATCGCGATCGTGCAAAGCCGCGACGCCGCCCAGATTGCGGCCGAACGGATTGCCGCCGATGCGCGCTCGACGCTCGCGCAGAAAAATCTCCACCGCGAGAAGACCCTGTTCGACCAGAAGGTGTCGGCGCGCGTCGACTATGAGCAGGCGCAAGCCGAAGCCGCGGCCGCCGCGGCCGAAGCGCAGCGCGCGCGTGCCGCAGCGAGCGCCGCGCAGGTCACGCGCGATGGCAGCAGCGTCATCGTGGCAAGCCCGATCTCGGGACGGATCACGGCCGAGAACGCCAGCCTTGGCGCCTTCGTTCAGCCCGAAACCGAATTGTTCCGCGTTGCCGATCCCAGCAAGGTGCAGATCGAGGCCGCCGTCGGTCCGGCCGATGCCCAGCGGCTCTCGCCCGGAGACCGTGCGATCATCGAACTTCCCGACGGACGGACGATCGATGCCCGCGTGCGCGCCGTCACGCCCGGCCTGTCGGGCGACACGCGCTCGGCAACCGCCGTGCTCGACGTACCCGGGGCGCTCCAGCCGGGCTTGGCGGTCCGGGTGCGGCTGCTTCCGAGCCGCGGCGCCGAAACCGGTGGGCCGGCCCGTATCGTGATCGCGGACGAAGCCCTCCAGACGCTCGAAGGCCGCGACGTGGTGTTCGTCCGCACGAAGGACGGCTTCCGCGCGCAGCAGGTGACCGTCGGCCAGCGCAGCGCGGGCCGTGTCGAAATCCTCGCCGGGCTGAAGCCGGGCCAGATCGTCGCGACCAAGAACGCATTCCTGCTCAAGGCCGAACTCGGCAAGGGCGCGGGCGAGGAGGAATAAACCGTGATCGCGAAACTGATGGCGCTATCCGTCCGCGCGCGCTGGGCGGTACTCTTTCTCTTCCTCGTGATCGCGGGACTCGGCGTATGGCAGCTCACCAAGCTGCCGATCGACGCGGTTCCCGACATCACCAACAAGCAGGTGCAAATCAACACGATCGATCCGCGTCTCTCGCCGGTCGAAATCGAGAAGCTCGTAACCTATCCGATCGAAATCTCGCTCGCCGGCATTCCGGGGCTCGAGACGACACGCTCGATCTCGCGCAACGGCTTCAGCCAGGTGACGGCAATCTTCACCGATGAAACCGACCTCTATTTCGCGCGCCAGCAGGTGGGCGAACGGCTTCTCCAGGCGGGCGAGAATCTTCCCGACGGGGCCCAGCCGCAGATCGGTCCCGTCACGACGGGTCTCGGCGAGGTCGTCATGTACACCGTCGGCTACAAAAATCCCGACGGGAAGGGCGCCAAGAAGGTCGCGGGCCAACCAGGTTGGCAACCCGACGGCAGCTATCTGACCCCCGAGGGCGATATCCTCACCGACGAGATCGCCAAATCGGGCTATCTTCGCACGGTCCAGGACTGGATCGTCAGCCCGCAATTGAAGTCGGTCGGCGGCGTCGCCGGCGTCGACTCGATCGGCGGCTATGCCAAGACCTTCGTGGTCGAACCCGATCCGACCCGCCTCACCAGCTACGGCATTTCCTATAGCGAACTGGGCGAAGCCCTTGAACGCGCCAACCTCGCGGTCGGTGCCAACTACTATAACCGGGCAGGCGAGGCCTATCTCGTGCGCGTCGATGCACGCGTCCGCTCGGTCGACGAAATCCGCAACGCCGTCGTCGCGACGCGCGGCGGCGTGCCCGTGACGGTTGGACAGCTCGCCAATGTGAAGATCGGCGGCGACCTCAGAACCGGTGCGGGCAGCATGAACGGCAAGGAGGCGGTCATCGGGACCGTGCTCATGCTGATCGGGCAGAATAGCCGCACTGTTGCGGAGGATGTTTCGGCGAAGATCGCGCAGGTGTCGAAGACCCTGCCGCCCGGCGTCGAAGTGAAGGTGGTACTCGACCGCGCCAAGCTCGTGAACGCAACCGTCGGCACGGTTGAAAAGAACCTCACCGAAGGCGCGCTGCTCGTAGCGGCCGCGCTCTTCTTCCTGCTCGGCAACTGGCGCGCCGCGATCATCGCGGTGCTCGTCATTCCCTTCTCCTTCCTGATGATGGCGATGGGCATGAACGCCTTCCGGGTCCCCGGTAACCTGATGAGCCTCGGCGCGCTCGACTTCGGTCTGATCGTCGACGGGGCGGTGATCATCATCGAAAACTGCCTCGCCAGACTGGCGCACCGGCAGGAGCATGAAGGGAGATTGCTCAACCTTCGCGAACGTCTCGAGGAGACGATGCGCGCGAGCCAGGAGATGATCAAACCGACCGTCTTCGGCCAGGCGATCATCCTACTGGCCTTCGCGCCGTTGCTGATGTTTACGGGCGTCGAGGGGAAGACCTTCTCGCCGATGGCCATCACCATCATGCTCGCGCTCGTTGCGGCCTTCATTCTCGCGATCACCCTGGTTCCGGCGCTTGTCGCGCTGATGATTCGCGGCAAGGTTGCCGAGAAGGAAGTCTGGGCGATCCGCAAGTCGAAGGAGCGCTACCTGCCCTTGCTCGACAAGGCGCTCGCCAAGCCGTGGGCTTTCATCGCCGGCGGCTTTGCCTTCTTCGTCCTTGCGATCCCGGCGTTCGGACTGCTCGGCTCGGAATTCATTCCGCAGCTCGACGAGAAGAATATGGCGCTTGCCTCGACGCGCGTGCCTTCGGTGAGCCTCGAACAGTCTCTGGTCATGCAGCGCAACGTCGAGACGGCGATCTCGAGCCTGCCCGAAGTCGAGCTGATGTTTTCGAAGACGGGTACGGCCGAGGTGGCGACCGACCCGATGCCGCCGAACATCTCCGACGGTTTCGTGATCCTGAAACCCCAGGATCAGTGGCCGGCAGGTGTCGATTCGAAGGCCGATGTCGTCGAGCGTATCGAGAAAGCCGCTGGCGGCCAGCTCGGCCAGCTTTATGAAGTCAGCCAGCCGATCCAGCTTCGTTTCAACGAACTGATCGCGGGCGTTCGCGGCGACGTGGCCATCAAGCTCTACGGGGACGACCTCGACAAGATGTCGCTCGCGGCGAACGAGATGGTGCGCGTGCTCCAGGGCATACCGGGTGCGGGCAGCGTCAAGGCCGACCAAGTGGGCGGCGCTCCGACGCTCGACGTGAAGCTCGATCGCAATGCGATCGCGCGCTACGGTCTCTCGGTACAGGAGGTTGCCGATACGGTGTCGGCGGCGCTCGGCGGGCGGGAATCCGGCCTGCTCTATGAGGGCGACAGGCGCTTCGACATCACGGTTCGCGTCCCCGACGCGACCCGGGTCAATCTCGACGACATCCGCGCGCTGCCCGTGTTGCTGCCCTCCGAGGGCGGCAATCGCGGACAGATACCGCTCGCCCAGGTGGCGCAGATCCGGCTGACCGAAGGGCTCAACCAGATCAGCCGCGAAAATGGCAAGCGGCGCGTCGTCGTGCAGGTGAACCTCGAAGGCCGCGATGCGGGATCCTTCGTGGCCGAAGCCCAGGCGAAGATCGCCAATGTGAAGCTTCCGGCGGGCTATTACCTCGAATGGGGCGGGCAGTTCGAAAGTCTGCAGGCCGCATCGCAGCGGCTCTCGATCGTGGTGCCGCTCTGCTTCGCGGGCATCTTCATCCTGCTTTACATGGCGCTCGGCACGTTCGGGCGCGCGACCGCCGTGTTCCTCGCCGTGCCGCTTGGGCTCGCGGGCGGGGTGTTCACTCTCGCGCTTACGGGCATCAACTTCTCGGTGTCGGCGGCGGTGGGCTTCATCTGCCTTGCCGGCGTCGCGGTGCTCAACGGTCTCGTCGTCATGACGGCGATCCGCGAACGGCTCGAGAATGATGTCCCGCTCACGGAGGCAATCCGCGAGGGCATGACCGAGAAGATGCGTGCGGTGATCATGACCGGCTTCGTGCCCGCGATCGGCTTCGTGCCGATGGCGATCGCGACCGGCACGGGTGCCGAGGTGCAGAAGCCTCTCGCGACGACCGTCATCGGCGGTCTCATCGCGGCGACCATCCTGACGCTGCTCGTTCTCCCCGCGATCGCAAAAGTCGTCCTCGGGGCGAACTGGCAGCCGAAGTTCCTCAAGCGAAAAGCGGAGTCGGCGGTCCAGCCGGTCACGGAATAGGGAGAGACTGTCATGACAAAAGCATCCAAGCTCTTGCGCATCTACACCGATGAATCCGCCTTCTTCGGTGATCAGCGGGTCTTCGAGTTCATTTCCGAACTCGCTCGCCAGCAAAAGCTGGCAGGCGTTACGGTGCTCGAAGCGGTTCTCGGTTTCGGTCGCTCGGCGCATCTCCACCGCAAGCATGCGCTGGAGAATGACCGGGCGGTCGTGATCGAGATCATCGACGAGGAGCAGCGGCTCCGCGACTTTGCGGCGCAGCTGACCGAAATACCGGACATCGGGCTCATCACGCTCGAAGCGGTCGAAATCCTCGGCGGGAAATCCGCCGCGGAGCCCCCCGATGTTCAGAGCTGACCGGCATCTTGCCGGTCTACACCGCGGCGCAGGTCCCCGGCCTGCGTCGCGGACCAGCTCGTGCGAGCGAGGAGGTCTCCGATGTTCTCGGTAGGCACCTCGCTCCGCTTGCCGGTCCCGATCGGGCGGGTCTGGCGACTGCTCGTCGATATCGAGCGGTACGACGACTGGCATCCGACGCTCCGTTTCACCGATCGTCCGGGAGATGATGAGCGCGTAGGCTATGTCTATTCTCCGCGCGGGAAGCGGGGTCCGGAATTTGCATCCGAGGGGCGGATAACCGGCCTCGACTGGCTGACGGGCTTCTCCTGGCGGACAGGCACGCGCGGGCTGCTCGTCATCGAGGAGAGCTACCGGCTCGAAAAGCTCGGCCAAGGGGTGGAGGTTACCCATCGCCTGGAATGCGCGGGTCTCTTCTCATGGCTCGGCTATCCCATTCTGCGGCGGGTTTGCAGCGTTTTTCTCAAGCGCTCGAACATGGCGCTCGAACAGCAACTCCGTCGCACGACAGTTCAGTCCCGCTACGCGCGGCCAAGCGGGCGCCGCGCATGATCTTGAATTCGAAACCTGGCCGTCGGAGGCCCCTCTCAATCGCCCCCCTCACCACGGGCAGGGATTTCCGGCTGTCAGGGAGGTGCGGGAGCCGGGTCGCATCCCGCAATGGCTCCCGCACCTCATCCTGCCGCGCGTTTAACATGCGCCCGGATCGCATTGCCGACCGCCAACAGAAAAGGATGGCATCATGAGTGACCAGTTGCGGCTCGATATTCCGCTTCTCCTCCCCGAAGTCGCCGATACCGCCGACCGCTGCGTCGCGCGCCTGACGAGCGAACTCGAAGGACGCGAAGGCGTCGACAAGGTCCATGTTGTCCGCTCAAGCGACGGTTCGCCGCCACAGCTCTGCATCCATTACCGTCCGGATATTCTCCCGCTCGAACGCGTGCGGCAGCTCGCGCGCAGCGCCGGTGCCGAGCTCACCGGCCAGTATCAGCATCTCTTCTGGGATGACCTCGAAGGCGTCGGCCACGCCCGTCGCGCGCGGACGATCGGACTGAAGCTTCGCGAAATGCCGGGCGTGATCGAGGCCGAAGTCGGCGCCGCCGGTACGCTGCGCGCCGAGTTCCAGCGCTCGGAGACCTCCATCGAAATGATCAGAAAGACACTCTCGGATATGGGCGTCACTCAGAAATCGACTGCCGTCGCCGCGGCTGCCCCGGCACAAGCCGCCCACCAACATGGCGATGATGGCCATGACCATGGTCCGGATCACGCGCATGGGCCAGATCACAAACATGGCCATACGGGCGAGGATAGCCACGACCATGGCCATGATCATGGCGGCATCTTCGGCGAGCGGACCGAGCTGATCTTCGCGCTGCTGTGCGGTCTCGTCCTCGGCATCGGCTTTGCGATCGAGAAGCTCGCCGCGGCGCCGGAGTGGGTGCCGCTCGCATTCTATATTGCCGCTTATGGCTTCGGTGGCTGGTTCACTGTCCGCGAGGCCATCGAGAATCTGAAGCTCAAGCGCTTCGAGATCGACACGCTGATGCTCGTCGCCGCGGCCGGCGCTGCCGCGCTTGGTGCGTGGGCCGAAGGCGCGCTGCTCCTCTTCCTCTTCAGCCTCGGCCATGCGCTCGAACATTATGCCATGGGCCGCGCCAAGCGCGCAATCGAGGCGCTTGCGGAGCTGGCGCCGCAGACCGCGACGGTGAAGGATGCCGACGGGACGGCTCGCGAAGTCCCGGTCGAGCAGCTGGCGATTGGCGACACCGTCATCGTCAAGCCCAACGAGCGTCTTGCCGCCGACGGCTTCGTCGTCGTTGGCCGCACGGCGATAGATCAGGCTCCGGTGACCGGCGAGAGCGTCCCCGTCGACAAGGAACCGGTGGCCGATCGTGCGCAGGCCGCGGCAAAGCCCGATGCACTCGACGCAAAATATCGCGTCTTCGCGGGCACCATCAACGGCTATGGCGCGATCGAGATCGCGGTAACCCGTCTTGCGGCCGATACCACGCTCGCTAAGGTCGTGAAGATGGTGAGCGAGGCGGAAACGCAGAAATCGCCGACCCAGCGCTTCACCGACAAGTTCGAGCGCATCTTCGTGCCGAGCGTGCTCGCGCTTGTGTTCGTCCTGCTCTTCGCCTGGGTCGTTGTCGACGAGCCGTTCCGCGACAGCTTCTATCGCGCCATGGCGGTCCTTGTCGCGGCAAGCCCGTGCGCGCTCGCGATCGCGACGCCGAGTGCCGTCCTGTCGGGCGTTGCGCGTGCGGCGCGCGGCGGCGTGCTGGTCAAAGGCGGTGGCCCGCTCGAAAATCTCGGCTCGCTGACCGCGCTGGCGTTCGACAAGACGGGAACGCTCACCGAAGGAAAGCCGCGCATCACCGACGTCCTGCCGGCCAGCGGCGTGCCGAAGGAGGAACTGCTGCGGATCGCGGTGGCGGTCGAGCGGCTGAGCGATCATCCGCTTGCCGCTGCCATCGCGCGCGATGGCGAGGCCATGCTGACGTCGACGCGCGTACCGGTGGCGGACGACCTTAACAGCCTGACGGGTCGCGGCGTCACGGCAAAGGTCGAGGGCGAAACCGTCCTGATCGGCAAGGCCGAAATGTTCGGTGCCGACGGCATCGCGCCGATCGGCGGCGAAGTGGCGGCTGCGATCGCCGGCCTCCGCGAGCAGGGCCGCACGACGATGGTCGTTCGTATGGGCGACCGCGATCTTGGCGCGATCGGTCTGATGGACACGCCGCGCGAAGCGGCGCGCACCGCGATCGCCAAACTGCGCGAGCTCGGCATCGGCCGGATGATCATGATTTCGGGCGATCACCAGAAGGTCGCGGAATCGATTGCCGCCGAGGTCGGGATCGACGAGGCCTGGGGCGACCTGATGCCCGATCAGAAGGTCGACGCCATTCGCGACCTCAAGGCGCAGCAGCCGGTCGCCATGGTCGGTGACGGCGTCAATGACGCACCGGCGATGGCGAGCGCCACCGTCGGGATCGCGATGGGCGCCGCGGGGTCCGATGTTGCCCTCGAAACCGCCGACGTCGCGCTGATGGCCGATGACCTCGCTCATCTGCCGTTCGCGATCGGACTTAGCCGCCAGACGCGCCGCATCATCCGCCAGAATCTGGTGGTCAGCCTCGGCGTCGTCGTGGTCCTCGTGCCGGCGACGATCTTCGGACTCGGAATCGGTGCGGCGGTCGCGGCGCACGAAGGCTCGACCCTCGTCGTCGTCGCCAACGCGCTTCGCCTGCTCGCCTATCGCGATCGCAGCATGGGCTGAGGGCGCACAGTCGCGGTGGGATCGAACCGGAAGGGGGAGAGAGGATGAACTTCAAGAATATCTCGGCCTGGTCCATCCGGAACCCGATCCCGCCGCTCGTCATGTTCTTCGGTCTGACGGTGGCGGGCATCGTCTCCTTCCTCATGATGGGGGTCCAGAGCGATCCCGACATCGATTTTCCGGGCGCCATCGTCATCATCGCCCAGCCGGGCGCCGCGCCCACCGAACTCGAAACGCAGGTCACGCAGCGTGTCGAGGCGGCGGTGCGGACGATCGAGGGGATCGACGAGCTCAATTCGACGGTTACCGAAGGCCAGTCGCAGACCTTCGTCCAGTTCGCGATCGGCACGCCGATCGACCGGGCGGTGACTGACATTCGCGACAAGATCACCCAGATCCGCAGCAACCTGCCGAACGGCATCCTCGAACCGCAGGTTATCCGCCTCTCTACCTCGGGCAACACGCTTGCCTATTGGTCGGCTTCGGCCACCGATATGACGCTCGAGGAATTGAGCTGGTATGTCGACAATGTCGTCGCGAAGCGGCTGATCGCGGTCCCCGGCATGGGCGACGCCTATCGCCGGGGCGGCGTCAGCCGCGAAATCCGCGTCATCCTCAACCCCGAACGCATGCGCGCCTACGGCCTTACCGCCGCCGCGGTGAACACCCAGCTCGTCCAGCTCAATGTCAATGCGGCCGGCGGCCGGATGGAGGTCGCGGGCTCCGAGCAGGCGGTGCGTATCCTCGGGAACGCGAGCAGCGCCAACGCGCTCGGCGAGACGCTAATCTCGGTCGGGACGAACCGGACCGTGCGCCTCGCCGATATCGCCGAGGTCAAGGATCTCTACGCCGAGCAGCGCTCGGTCTCGAAGCAGGACGGGCGGCAGGTGCTGACCTTCGGCTTCGAGCGCGCCAAGGGCGCCTCGGATGTGACCGTCTATGACGCTGCGGTCGAGGAGCTGCGAAAACTCGAGAAGGAAAACCCCAAGGTCAAATTCACCGAGCTGTTCAGCGATATCGAATATACCAAAGGCCAATATCATTCGGCGATCAATGCGATGGTCGAGGGCGCGATCCTCGCGGTCGTCGTCGTCTTCCTTTTCTTGCGCGACTGGCGGGCGACGTTGATCTCGGCGCTCGCCATCCCGCTGTCGGCGGTCCCGACCTTCCTGTTCATGGACCTCATGGGCTTCTCGCTCAACATGATGACCTTGCTCGCGCTCAGCCTCGTTGCCGGCGTGCTGGTCGACGATGCGATCGTCGAGATCGAGAATATCGTGCGCCACATGCGGATGGGCAAATCGGCCTATCAGGCCTCGATCGATGCGGCCGACGAGATCGGCCTCGCGGTGCTCGCGACAACCATGACGATCGTCGCGGTGTTCCTGCCGGTCGGGCTGATGCCGGGCGTCGCCGGGCAATATTTCAAGAATTTCGGACTGACGGTCGTGGCCGCGGTGCTGATGAGCCTCGCGGTCGCGCGCATGATCACACCCATGCTCGCCGCCTATTTTCTCTCTGCGCAGGGTCCGCAAAAGCATGGCGAGGGCCCGCTGATCGACACCTATATGCGCATCTTGCGCTGGAGCCTCGACACCAGCGGGGCCGCTGCCGCGCGTGCGCGCGGCGGGCGCTGGAAATGGCTCGGTTACATCAAGGACCATCGCGTCTGGGTGGTCGGCATCGGTGTGCTGGCGCTCTTTGCGACCATTTTCAGCTTCTCGCTGCTCCCGATGACCTTCCAGCCGTCGATCGATTCCGACACGAGCCGCGTGGCCATCCAGCTCGCCCCGGGCGCAACGCTCGAACAGACCGAGGCAGTGGCCGACGAGGTGACCGATCTCATGAAGCGCGACCCGCTCGTCGAATCCGCCCTGTCGCGGATCGATGTCGGCACGGCGACGGTCTATCTGAAATTGCGCAAGGACCGCGAGCTGACCTCGACCGAGTTCGAAAAGGACCGCGCGCCGCGGCTAGCGCAGGTTCCCGATGCCCGAATCAACTTCCAGTCGCAGCATGGCGGCGGCGGCGGCAGCAGCCGCGACATCTCGATCACGCTCGGCAGCGACGACCCGAAGAAGCTCGAAGATGTCGGCAACCGGCTGCTTGCCGAGATGGCCCGCGTGAAGGAAATCCGGTCGCCGCGTGTCGAGGGCAATCTTCAGCGCCCCGAGATCGTCATTCGCCCGCGCTTCGCGCTCGCGGCGCAGCTCGGCGTGACGACGCAGGCGCTCAGCCAGTCGATCCGCGTCGCGACATTGGGCGAGATCGACCAGAATAGCGCGAAATTCTCGCTGTCCGACCGGCAAATCCCCGTTCGCGTCGCGCTTGCGGAAACCGCGCGCGAGCGGCTCGATACGCTGCGCAATATGCCTGTTCCGACCCGGAACGGGGGAACGGTGCCGCTCTCGGTTGTGGCCGAGATCGGCTTCGGCGCCGGCCCGACCCAGATCAATCGGACCAACCAGGTGCGCCAGCTCACCATCGGGGCCGACCTGGCTCCGGGTCTCGTGACCGGTCAGGCGATGGACAAGGTCGAGGCGCTGCCGGCGCTCAAGGCGCTGCCCGCCGGGGTCACGCGGCTGGTACTCGGGAGCGCCAAGTGGCAGGCCGAGATGCTGCGCAACTTCGCGATCGCGGTCGTATCGGGGATTTTTCTCGTGCTCGCTGTGCTGATCCTACTCTATCGCAAGATCATCCCGCCCTTCGTCAACATGGGCTCGCTTCTGCTCGCCCCGCTCGGCGGGGCGGTCGCGTTGCTGCTGACGGGCTATCCGCTCTCGCTTCCCGTGTTCATCGGCGTGCTGATGCTGCTCGGTATCGTCGGCAAGAACAGCATCCTTCTCGTCGACTTCGCGATCGAGGAAATGGCGTCGGGGGTGCCGCGCGACGAGGCGATTGTCGACGCCGGACACAAGCGCGCGCAGCCGATCCTGATGACCACGGTCGCGATGGTCGCGGGCATGATCCCGACCGCGCTGTCGCTCACCGGCGACGGCGCATGGCGCGCGCCGATGGCGGTCACGGTGATCGGCGGGCTCATCCTGTCGACGATGCTGACACTGCTGATCGTGCCGGCGTCCTTCAGCCTCGCGGCGGGCTTCGAACGCCGGATGGTCCCGCGCTTGCGCCGCTGGTTCACGACGGGCGGCGCGCACGCCGACCCATCGCCTGCGGGCGTCACCGACATCGGCGCGGGGCAAAGCCCGGCGGCCGATCGATAGAGGAGTTAAGCTGATGGAGTTCGAGCGGGAGCATGACCTCCCCTATAGTCCGGAGCAGATATGGGCGGTCCTCGGCGATTTCGAGAACCACCGGATCTGGAATCCCTATGTCCGGATCGAGCAGCTTGCCGAGGACCCGATCGCGATCCGCTATTCGATGCGCATGGATCCGCACAAGCCCAAGTTTCTCGAAGTCTCCGCGGCGGTGCTCTCCGCGCGCCCGGGCGAGGAGCTGATACTCGACGTCAAGCCGAGCTTCATCCTCCAGTTCGAGGAGAGTTATATCCTGACGCCGACGGCGAGCGGGACGAAGTTCGTTCACCGCTATCGTTGCCGCGGGCCCTTTGCCTGGCTCCGGCTTCCCGGCATCAAGACCAGCTTCCAGCGAATGATCGCGTCGATCGACGGCATCCTGCTCAGCTACCTCAAGTCCAAATACAGCAAGCCGCCACCGCCGCCGCGACGGCCCAAGTCCAAGTTCAAAGGTGGCCGGCGATGACGAGCTTTCCGCTGCTCGCGCCGCACAAATGGCGTCCGCTCGGCGCGGCCTGGGCAATCGCCCTCCTGTCGAGCCTGGCCGTCCTCTTCGTCGGCGAGGTCATGGGCCAGGCGCCGTGCGACCTCTGCTGGTTCCAGCGTAGCTTCATGTTCCCGCTTGCGATCATTCTCGGCATCGCGGCGTTCAGGTCGGACCGCGCCATCGTTCCTTATGGGCTGGCGCTGGCTGCGGGCGGTGGTCTCGTCGCTTTCTATCATAGCCTGCTCTACGTCGGCGTCATTCCGGCCCCGATCGTCCCCTGCACCGGCGGTCCATCATGCTCGGGAGAGAGCATGGCAATCGGAGGCGTGCCGCTGCCCCTCCCGTCGCTGACCGCGTTCGCGCTCATCCTCACCCTCTTGCTCAACTTCCAAAGGAGACTGAAATCATGAACAAACGCATCGGAGTGGTGGCCACGCTTGTCGTTTCCGCACTCGCTTTCACCGGCGGCGCGATGCTCTACAGCGGAACCGCCGAGGGCGAACCCACGAAGAAGGTCGTGGCGGGGCCCGTCGACAGCCTCATTCGCCCGCATTCGCCGATCATCGGACCGAAAAATGCCCCGGTCACCATCGTCGAATTTTTCGACCCGTCGTGCGAGGCCTGCCGCGCCTTCTATCCCACGGTGAAGGGCATCGTTGCCAAATATCCCAAGGATGTGCGTCTCGTTATGCGCTACCTGCCGCTGCACCCCGGCTCGGCCGAGGCGATCGTGATCCTCGAAGCCGCCCGCGTCCAGGGCAAGCTCGAGCCGGTGACGGCCGCCCTGCTCGAAGCGCAGCCCGAATGGCACGACGGCAAGATGGACGGTGCCTGGGCGGCCGCCGAGAAGGCCGGCCTCAATGTCGCGAAGGCGCGCGCGATGCCGACAACCGATGCGATGGCCTGGATGGAGCAGGACATCGCCGACGCGCGTGCGGTCGGCGTCCGGGGCACGCCGACCTTCTTCGTCAATGGCGAGATGCTCGTCCAGCCGAGCCCCGAACAGGTCGAGGCCCGAGTCCAGGCCGCGGTAGCGGCAAAGGGCAAATGAGGGCCCGCACCCGTCCCGCTTCGTCCACGCGGGACGGGTGCCCACCATGCGGCGCGATACTGTCTCTCCCGCCATCGGCCTGTCGCATGGAGACGCCGGGTCACCGTCCGATCGGCAGCATCGGAGCCAATATTCACAGCGCATTCAAACATGAAGGGGGATTTTGAACGCCACGAAAAGGAGAGACTGACATGCGAAAACTGATGACGATCGCGGCCGCGATGCTCGCCTTCGCGCTCCCCGGAACAGCGCTTGCCCAGCACCATGGCGATCGCGGGGGATATAGCCGCGGACATGACGCGCCACGTGGTCATGACCGCGACTATCGTTCCTCACGCCACGGCGTGCCCAATTATGGCTATGATCGTGGCTATCGTGGCTACGATCCCTACTACCGCGGCCATGATCGCCGCTATGAACGGCGGGACCGCTACGAGCGGCGCTATCAGAAGCGCCGGATGCACCACCATCACCGCGGGCGTCACTGGCGCGGCTAGCCGCGACCGCGCGGGCCGGGCGAGAAACTACCGCTTCGCCCCATAGATTGAAATCGAGCCGGTCGGCGTCGGGATGACTCTCATCTCTTCGACCGCCTCGAAACCCGCGGCTTTAAGGATCACCGGGACGCAGCCCTTAGCGTTGGGTTCGGTATATTCGAACCCGTCGAGCAGCTGGATCTGTCGAAAAAGCATGCGCATCAGCAGCGAGCGCTGCTCGCCATAGTCGGCTATGAAAAGGGTCCCGCCCGGCCTCAGGAGCCTGAACATCTGCGCGGCAATCGCTTCCTTAACGGCCATCGGGCACTGGTGAAGGACCAGGCTCGATACGATCTTGTCGCATTGCCGGAGTGCGTCGATGCCGTCCAGCTCGTCGCCCATAGCCTCGAACCATCGAATCTCGGCATCGGCAACCTCAGCCTTGGCGCGCGCGATTTCCAGCACGGCGGGGTCGGGATCGACCGCCAGAACGATGCTCTCCGGCGCCGCCTGCTTGAGGGCGATCGCAAAGGTTCCCGTGCCGCACCCGATATCGACGATCCGCTCGCCCGGCCGCGGTTCGGCGAAGCGCAGCAAGTCGCTTCGCCATCTTTTCTCTCTGGTCATGAGGGCTATGGCGGCATCGTAGCGGTCGAGCGATCCGCTCTTGCCGAGTGCCGGGACGAAGTCTCTGTGTGCGTCTGACATGATGCGCCTCTACCAGGCGCGATCACGCACCGGCTTGAACGGAGAGGCTATGATTCGATGAAAAGGTCGCTTGCCCGGATACCGAACATCGCCTTGATCGTGCGGGCGAAATGCGCGCTGTCGCTGAACCCTGCCATGTGTGCGGCCTCGGTCGCGCTGCGGCGCATTCCCAATTCGTCGAAGGCGATAATCAACCTTCGCCAGAGCACAAAGCGCTGGAAGGGCATGCCGATCTCGGCGGCAAAGAGATGCCGGAAGCGGCCGAGCGAAAGGCGGCTCTCCTCCGCCACAGCCGCGAGACGGACAGAGCCCATGGGGATCAGGCGGTCAATCGAGGCGGCGGCGCGGGTGATGCGCGGATCGAGCGGGGGTCGGGCGCCTCGCGTGAGCCAGTTTTTCCAGAAGGACCGCTGTCCCGGCAGCGCGACATGAATCGGATCGGAGCAGATCAGCCGGTCTTTCAGATCTACCGGCGGACCGAAGACCACTGTCGGCTCGACGAACCATAATTCAGCCGTGGGCGCGGGGAGCAGCCGGTGCACGGTATCGGGTTCGATGAGCAAGCAACGCCCCGACAGGCGCGCGCCATCAGCATCGACCACGGTAAGCGGCTCGGCACAAAACACTGCCTGCGCCGCAAAATGGCGGTGCGCGGCGGCATCGCCAACCGAACCCGACCAGAGAGCATGATAGTCGCCGAGGCTAAGTCGGCCGTTCCAGTTGGACGTTTCGGGCATCGGGTCGCAATAGCAGGCCTAACTCGTGTGCGTAACGGGCGCCGGGTAAGCACTCTGGCTCGGAGGCTCTTTTCGGAAGCCGTCTTACGGCCAAGGAGGAGTGCGCCGACCCCGTGATGATTCCCCTCATCGACCGGGCGCTGTCTCGATGCGGCGATGTTGCCGACTGTTGTAACGATAGCCGATCCAGAGGATTGCAAGCGCGAGAAGCTGGAGCAACAACGGTTCGAGCGAAGGAAATATCCCCATCGCCGGGAAGCGGGGAAAATGAGCTAGCGGGGTGATGCCGAGGAGGCCGGCTTCCTGTAGCGCGCCCGCGCCCTTGCCGGCCAGGACAACCGCGAGGATAGCGATGAGCGAAGAGCTGTAAGCGAAAAATCTTCCGATCGGCAGGACCCGGCTGTAACGAAGCATGACCCATGCGATTGCTGCCAGGATCACCACTGCGGTTCCGGCTCCGGCGGCGATCGCGCTGCGGCTTCCTTGCGCGGCGAGAGCTGCGAAAAACAGGATGGTCTCAAAGACTTCCCGATAGACCACGAGGAAAGCGAGCCCGAACAGGAACCAGGCCGAGCGACGTGAAAGCGCTTTGCCCATCGCTTCGCGAATATAGCGCTGCCAGCTCTCCGCATGTGACTTTCCGTGCATCCAGATGCCGACCCAGACGAGAACGACTGCGGCGAAAAGCGAGCCAAATCCCTCTGTCAACTCGCGGTTCGCTCCGCTGATCGAGATTGCATAGGTCGCGACTGCCCAGGTTGCGCCGCCGGCTGCCAGGGCTGCGATCCAGCCGCCATGGACATAGGGTAGGACCTCAGGCCGTTCGGCCTTTCGTAAGAAAGCGATCATCGCCACGATGATCAGAAGCGCTTCGAGACCCTCGCGCAGCAAGATGGTAAGCGCCCCGACAAAGGTCGATGCGTCGCTGGCTGCATCGGGAGACAGTGCAGCTTCGGCATCGGCGAAAAGGGTTTCGACTGCGGCGGCTTTACCCGCGACCGCATCGACCGGCACACCTCGCGCGATGGACACGCGATAATCGGACATCGCGGATTCGATTTGCGCCATAAGGGCGGAATCGCGCGTCGTCAGGATCGGCTCAATCGGTTCGAAACCGTCGAGATAGGCGGACAGCGCGAGACGCTCTGCCTCGCTCCGATTTCCCTTGCGGTACGCGGCAAGGCTTTGCGCCAATTTGTCACGGGCAACCGCAAGCGTCGCGGGCGAAGCGGTTGTCAATGCTTGGGGATCTGAGCGCAAATAGGCGGTAAGCGCGTCGGCCTGCTCCGATCCCAGCCCACGACCAAGCACTTCCGGGCTGAGACTCGTGAAGGCTTGCAGGTCGGGGACCAGTTCGCGCGCCGCAGGGGTCTGGTTCCAGACACGCCGGCCGGCTGCGACGTCGCGAAAGGCAAATCCACCGGCATAGGCTGCTACCGCCCAGCGGTCGTCGGAGGGCAAATGGGCAAAACTGGGCATGGACGTGCCTTCGAGCCCCTGTCCTATCACCTGATAGAGCGCGAACAGACTGCGCTTGCGAGCGCGTCCGGCGTCGGTGAAATCGATAGGTGCCGGGTCGAGCCCCTTGGCCTGAGGTCCATTGCCATCGCCGCGCGCGCCGTGACAGCTGGCGCAATTTTCCAGATAGACTTGGGCTCCGCGCCGGGGATCTGGAGCGTTGCGCGGCGCGAGGGGCACAGGGTAGGCGGCGAGGAGGTCCGCCGCGAGTCCGCGCGCCTGGCCAGCCACCTTGCCGGGGTCCGCCTTCGATGCGATCGCCGTCTGGAGTTGTCCCGCTTCACTGACAAGGCGAGCCCGCGCCGGGGATACCGGAAGCGCTTCGATCCCCTTGCGAACGGTGGCGGAAAACTCGGTCATCTCGGCATATTCGACCGTGCTCGTCACCGCGCCATTCGAGACCGCTCCACCATAGTCGACCGCAACATAGTCCAGCAGGCGCCAGATGGTCTGGACTTCGCCGGCATCAGTGCGGGCCTGTGCCGTCGGCACGACGAGGCCGCAGATTGCAGCGAGCGCGATCAGCAGAGAGAGAAAGCGGCGGGCGGGGGGCATTGGCCCTATTGTCCGGGCACAGTCGACAGTTCGCGCAATTCGGTCCGCGCGCTGCGTAGAATCTCATAGGCCGAATGCAGGAAAAGCGTGGCAATGATGGCGGCGACTGCAAGGTCGGGCCAGGCTTGCCCGGTCCATGCGACGAGGCCGGCGGCGATGATCACCGCCACATTGGCGATCGCGTCGTTGCGGCTGAACAGCCACACCGCCCGGACATTGGCGTCGCCTTCGCGGAACCGCGAGAGGACCGCGGCCGAGGTGAGGTTGACGAGGAGGGCGGCGGCGCCGATGCCGCCCATCAGCTCGGCTTCGGGCGGAACCGCGGTCAGGGCACGCCACAGCGCGACGCCGATGACCCCTATGCCAAGCGACAGCAGGAACAGGCCTTGGGCTAAGGCGATACGCGTGCGGGCGAGCGCAGTCCAGCCTATCGCGACGAGGCCGGCCAACGTGATCGTGCCGTCGCCGATAAAGTCGAGCGAGTCGGCTTTCAGCGCCTGGCTGTTGGCGATGAACCCGCCGACGATCTCGATCGCGCCGAAGCCGAGATTGAGAATTACGACGATCCACAAGGCCCTTCGATAGGCGGGATCGCGTTCGGCCCTGACGGTGTCGCCCGTGCAGCCGCAATTGCTGTCGTTGCTCATTCCCCTGTTCTACATTCTACAGTAACTGTAGAAGCAAGCTGAAATCGAAACGAGACTGAGAGGAAGGGAGATGGCGCGCGACACGCGGCTGCCGATCGGCGGCCTGGCGAAACGCACCGGCACCAAGGTAAACACGATCCGCTTCTATGAGGATATCGGATTGCTGCCTTGCGCAGCGCGCACAGCCTCTGGCCGGCGCACCTACGGGGATGAGGATGTCGGGCGCCTCGCATTCATCCGCAATGCCCGCGGCCTCGGCTTTTCGATCGATGAAATCCGGTCGTTGACGGCGCTGGCCTTGGGGCCGGGGCAGGACTGCGCCGAAATCCGCGCAGTTGCGGCGCGTCACCTGCTCGATGTCGATGAAAAGCTGGAACGGATGGCGCGGCTCCGTGCTGAACTTGCCCGTATCGTCCAGCTCTGCGATGGCGGGCCGGTGTCGGATTGCCGGGTCATCGAGGCCATCGCCGCCGGAAATGCCTAGCCGCCGCGCTATCGGGACTGTCGGCGGCTTGCGGCTCAGCCGCAGCAACTGCCCTTGCCGCCGTCAACCTGTATTGGCGGGCAGGGTACCGTGCCATAGGAACAGAAGACACAGCAGTCTCCTGGCAGCGGCTTGAGCAGCGCGCCGCATCCCTTGCAGTCGTAGAAATACTGACACGCATCGGTGGGCATGATTTCGTCGGCGATTTGACCGCAGAGCGGACACGTCAGCGTCGATTGCAGGACCGGCGAGGGATCAAGCATAGCGATAGCCGAGCCAGAGGAGGACGGCGGCGAGGAGCAGTCCGATCAGGGTCACAAAGCGCAGCGACGCGGGCACGCACAGGCCATCGGCGCCGCAGCGCGCCGCGCGCATCTGCTGGCGCGCCAGCAGGACGCCACCGGCGACGAGCGAAATTGCGCCGAATGCGACGAACCAGAGCCGGTAGGGCGCGGCCGGGACCGCTATGCCGACGAGCCAGGCGGACCCGAGCCCCGCCGAGGCCAGCAGCATGGGGAGGGCGCAGCAGGTGGCTGCGAGAAAGCCCGATGCGATCCCGCCAAGCGCCAGCGAAATGGCCCCAAATCCTTTTGGACGCCTTGCATCTCCAGCCAAATTCAAACTCCTTGTTTCGCGGTAGCGGCAAGTCTACCATCTGTAGTGACTACAGATGCAAGCGGAATCGCAATGGCCCCCTCAAGCACCATCCCCATCGGCGAGCTTTCTCGGCTTACCGGCTGCAATATCGAGACGATCCGCTATTATGAGCGCATCGGCATTCTGCCCGCGCCGGTCCGGTACGGGCGATTTCGCCGTTATGATTCAGCTGGTGTGCGGCGCCTTGCATTTGTGCGCCGCGCGCGCGAACTGGGGTTTCCCCTCGATACGGTCCGGACTTTGCTCCTTCTTGCCGAAGGCGGCGGCCATAGCTGCGATCAGGCGCGCCATATGGCCGAGAGCCAGCTTGCCGACGTCCTCGCCAAGCGCGCCGACCTCGACCGGATGGCCGCTGTCTTGGGCGATCTTGTCGAGGCGTGCGGCGCCGGCGATGCCGGGGGCTGCCCGCTTCTGGAGGCGCTGTCCGACTAGGTTCGAGTACAGCCGTCTTCCGCCAGCGCCCCAAAGCAGCCATTGCGCGCGGCAACTAGGGCCACCGCGCGCAATGGCGGCGCGTTACGGCGCCTTGTCGAGCTTGGTGATCGTCCCGGCCTTGCCGTCCCAATTGAGCTCGAACGCGACCTTGTCGCCGACCTTGATGTCCTTCAGCAGCTCGGGTTTCGCCGCAAAACCCATCGTCATCGGCGGCCATTCGAGTTCGGCGATCGCGCCATGATCGAGCGTGACCTGGCCTTTTGCCGTATCGATCGCGGTCACGGTCGCCGTGCCCTTGCCATGCTTCGTTTCGGCCGGGGCCGCCATGGTCCCTGTGTCATCGGCCATCGCGGCCTTTTCTTCCGTCTTCGGTGCTTCGCCTTGCTTGCCGCAGGCGACAAGTCCAGCGCCGAGCGCAAGGCTGAGCGTAATCGCAGTGAGTTTATTCATGTCGTTTCTCCTTCGGGTTGGACGGGATGAGCCGCACGCCTTCGCATCAGCAGATAGGCGGCGGGAATGATAAGCATCGACAGCAGCGGCGCGGTGAGCATGCCGCCGATCATCGGCGCGGCGATGCGGCTCATCACTTCGGAGCCGGTGCCGGTCCCGACGAGGATCGGGAACAGGCCCGCGAGGATAACCGCAACGGTCATCGCCTTCGGGCGGACGCGGAGCAGCGCGCCTTCGCGAACCGCGGCCAATATGTCGCCATCGCCGCGATCGGCGAGCGCATGCTTGAGGTAGATGAGCATGACGACCCCGAACTCGGCGGCGACGCCGGCGAGCGCGATGAACCCGACCGCGCTCGCGACCGACTGGTTGTAACCGAGCAGATAGAGCAGCCAGAGCCCGCCGGTGAGTGCAAAGGGCAAGGTCGCCATGATGAGCAGCGCCTCGTCCCAGCGGCGGAAGGTGAGGTAGAGCAGGATGAAGATGATCGCGAGCGTGACCGGCACGACCACCTTCATCCGCTCGGTCGCACGAACGAGGAACTCGAACTGCCCGGTGTAGGAGATGCTGACGCCGGGGGGCAGCTCGACATCGCGCGCGATCGCCCGCTGGATGTCGTGCACCAGACCCTGCAAATCGCGGCCGCGGCTGTCGACATAGATCCAGGTCACCGGGCGGCCATTCTCGCTGCGCAGCATCGGCGGCCCGTCGCTGACCTTGACGCTCGCCACCGTCCCGAGCGTGATCTGCTGGCGCGACGGCGTCAGGATCGGAAGGGCCGCGAGCTCGCCGATGCTGTCGCGCATCTCGCGTGGATAGCGGACGCTGATCGGATAGCGCGCGAGCCCCTCGACCGTCTGGCCGATCGTCTCGCCGCCGATCGCGCCCGCGACGATCGCCTGCACGTCGGCGACGTTGAGACCATAGCGCCCCGCGGCGGCGCGATCGATGTCGACGTCGATATAACGGCCGCCAGTCAGGCGCTCGGCCAGCGCCGAGGCGACGCCGGGGACGGTCCTGACTACGCCCTCGATGCGCTTCGCGGTGCGGTCGATCTCGGCAAGATCCGAGCCCGCGACCTTGATGCCGACCGGGCTTTTGATCCCGGTCGCGAGCATGTCGATGCGGTTGCGGATCGGCGGGATCCAGAAATTGGCGAGCCCAGGGACCCGGACCCGCGCGTCGAGCTCCTCGATCAATTTCTCCTCGGTCATGCCGGGGCGCCACTGGTCCTTCGGCTTGAAGCGGATCGTCGTCTCGAACATCTCGAGCGGCGCGGGGTCGGTGGCGCTGTCGGCGCGGCCCGCCTTGCCGAACACGCTTTCGACCTCTGGCACCGTCTTGATCAGCCGATCGGTCTGCTGGAGCAGGCTCGACGCCCGCGCTGCTGAGATGCCGGGAAGCGCTGAGGGCATGTAGAGGAGATCGCCCTCATGCATCTGCGGCATGAACTCGCCGCCGATCTGGGTCATCGGCCAGAGGCTGGTGGCGAAGACGAGGCCGGCGATGAGGAGCGCCTTTTTCGGCCGTTCGAGCACCCAGTCGAGTGCCGGGCGATAGGCGCGGGTCAGCCAGCGGTTGACCGGATTGGCCTGTTCGGCCGGGATCTTTCCGCGGATCAGCCAGCCCATCAGCACCGGGATGAGCGTGATCGAGAGGATCGCAGCGGCCGCCATCGCATAGGTCTTGGTGAAGGCGAGCGGCGCGAAGAGCCGCCCTTCCTGGCCTTCGAGCGTGAAGATCGGCAAGAAGGAGAAGGTGATAATGAGAAGGCTGAGGAACAGCGCCGGGCCGACCTCGGCGGCGGCATCGGTGATGACGCGCCAGCGCTCGGCGCCCTTCAATTCCTCGCCCGGATGATCGCGCTCCCAATGTTCGAGATGCTTGTGGGCATTTTCGATCATCACCACCGCCGCATCGACCATCGCGCCGACCGCGATCGCGATGCCGCCGAGCGACAGGATATTGGCGTTGAGCCCCTGCAGCCGCATGACGATGAAGGCGATGAGGATGCCGAGCGGCAGGGTCAGGATGGCGACCAGCGCCGACCGGGCGTGCCACAGGAACAGCGCGCAGACGAGCCCGACGATGATGAATTCTTCGACGAGCTTCGAGGTGAGATTGTCGACCGCACGATCGATCAGCCCCGAACGGTCGTAGGTGGTGACGATCTCGACCCCCGGCGGCAGGCTGCGCTTGAGCTCGGCGAGCTTGGCGCGCACGCCGTCGATGACCTCGCGGGCATTCTTGCCCTCGCGCATGACGATCACGCCGCCCGCGACCTCGCCCTCGCCATTGAGTTCGGCGATGCCGCGCCGCGTGTCGGGGCCGATCTGGACCGTCGCAACATCGCCGACCGTCACCGGGATGCCGCCGCCGGCGGTGCGGATCGGGACGCTGCGGAAATCGTCGAGCGATTTCAGATAGCCGCCCGCGCGCACGATATATTCGGCCTCGGCGAGTTCGAGGCTGCCGCCGCCGCTTTCCTGGTTTGCGCGCTTGAGGGCGTCTGCCACGTCGGTTGCGGTCACGCCGAAGGCGGCAAGCTTCTGCGGATCGACGATGATCTGATATTGGCGCACCATGCCGCCGATGCTCGCGACCTCGGCGACGCCCGGCACTGACTTCAGTTCGAAGCGCAGGAACCAGTCCTGGAGGCTGCGGAGCTCGGCAAGATCGTGGCGGCCGCTTTTGTCGACGAGCGCATATTCATAGATCCACCCGACCCCGGTCGCGTCGGGACCGATGCTCGCGCGCGCGCCCTCGGGGAGACGGCTTTGCACCTGGCTCAGATATTCGAGCACGCGGCTGCGCGCCCAATAGGGATCGGTGCCGTCGTCGAACAGGACATAGACGAAGCTGTCGCCGACGAAGCTGTAGCCGCGCACCACGCGCGCGCCCGGCACCGAGAGCATCGTCGTCGTGATCGGATAGGTGACCTGGTCCTCGACGATCCGCGGTGCCTGTCCCGCATAGCTGGTGCGGACGATGACCTGGACGTCCGACAGGTCGGGCAGGGCGTCGACCGGAGTCGTGCGCACCGCGGCGATCCCGAGCAAGGTCAGGATCAGCGCCGAAGCGACGACAAGCCCGCGCGCCGCGACCGAGGCGCGAATAATGCGTGCGATCATTGCGCTGGCTCCAGCGGACGAACCGTGAGACCGGTCAGGCTCGCCTCGGAGTCGAGCAGGAACTGGCCCGACGCGACGACCTTCTCGCCGGGGGCGAGCCCTCGCAATATCTCGGTCTTGCCGCCGCCTTCGCGTCCGGCGACCACTTCGGCGGGATGGTAGCGTCCGTCGCCCTTCTCGAGCATCACGATGCTGCGCGTGCCGGTGCGGATCACCGCTTCGCTTGGCACCAGCAGCGTTGGCTTGGCGTCCCCGCCGAGCGCGACGACGGCGAACATGCCGGGGCGTAGGCGACCGCCGCGGTTGGCGAGCTCGATGCGCACTGTCAGCGTCCGGCTGTCCGCCGCTGCGGTCGGCAGGATCGCGACGACCCGCCCGGTAAAAGCCTCGCCGGGAAAGGCGGTGAGGTTCGCGGTGGCAGGTTGGCCGATCTTCACCAGTCCGGCCTGCGCTTCGGGGAGCGCGGCATTGAGCCACACCGTTCCAAGTCCCGAGATTTCGGCAAGTGTCTGCCCCGAGGCGAGAGTCACGCCTGCACGGGCATTGAGCGTCTGGACCACGCCGCCGATCGGCGCGCGCACCGTCAGTCTGCCGCCGGTCCGTCCGCTCCGGTCGACCTCGGCGATCACGCCTTCGGGCATGCCCATCAGCCGCAGCCGCTGCCGCGCGGCCGCCGTGAGTTCAGGTTTGCCGAGCTTCTTGACGCTCAGATATTCGGTCTGGGCGCTGCCCCATTCAGGCAATTGCAATTCGGCGATCGGCGCACCGGCGCCGATGACATCGCCAGGCGCGAGGCGATAGACGCGTTCGACGAAGCCGCCCGAGCGCGCCTGGACGATCGCGACATCGCGCTGGTTGAAATCCACACTGCCATTGACGTCGAAGGTTGCGGCAAGGCTCCCCATTTCGGCCGCGACCACTCTTATGCCGAGGCTCTGACGCGCCGACGGGTCAATCGACACGCCGGGCGCCGCGCCGCCACCCTCGTCGGCATATTTGGGCTCGAGCTGCATGTCCATGAAGGGCGACTTGCCGGGCTTGTCGAACTTCTGGTTCGGGAACATCGGATCATAATAGTAGAGGATCTTGCGCCCGCCGCTTGCCGTCTCGGTTGGTGCATCGCTCTTGCCGCTCTGTCCCAACCAATAACCGCCGCCGCCCGCGATCAGCACCGTGGCCAGGATTGCGACGCGCCAGCGCGCCGCTGATGTTGCATCGGTCATCGACCTGCCTCCCCATAAATATAATTGATCCGGATCGCGTCGCGCGCGACCTCGGCTTCGCGCGCCAGCGCATCGACTTCGGCCTCGGCAAGCGCGAGAGTCGACAGGAGCGCGGTCCCGAGGTCGAGCTTTCCGGCGGCGTAGCTTGCAAGATCGAGCTCGGCGCGCTTCTTCGCGAGCGGCACGAGCCGCGTACGTGCATTGGCGAGCTGCTCATGATGCATGCGGTGATCGGCGAGATCGGCGTCGAGCGCTGCCGCGATGTCGCGCTTGGCAGCCTCGCGGTCGAGCCGGGCGCGCATCGCCTCGCTGGCGCGCGCGGCGATCTTGGGGTCCTGCCGCTTTTTCGAGAAGAAGGGCAGGTCGACGGTGACCCCGACCGTGACGAGATCACCGTAATTGGGCTCGCGGCGCCCATAGGCCGCGTTGACGCTCCAGTCGGGTCGCTTGTCGGCGCGTGCGAGACCGGTCTCGGCGTCGGCGGCGAGGGCGCGGGCATCGAGTGCTCTGAGCTTTGGCAGGGCGTCGATGCCGGCGCGCAATCCTTGTTCGTCGATCGACTGCGGCGGCAAGTCGCCGAGCGTGTCGGCGGCGGGGTCGCCGGTGAAGCGGGCGAGCTGCGCGCGGGCGCGGGCGATCTCGGCGGCGAGCGCGCTGCGGCGATCGTTGATCGCGGCGCGAAGCTGATCGGGTTCGAGCGCCTGCGCCGGGCGCGCCGCACCGCTGGCAAGCCGCGCCGTCACGGTCGATTGAAGGTCCTCGAGGCCGCTATCGAGCAGGTCGAGTTCCTTCAGCTCCTTCTTGGCATAATAGAGATCGACCCAGGCGAGCGCGGTCGCGAGCCTGATGTCCTGCGCGGTGACCGCTTCGTCGGCGCGGGCGATTCCAATGTCGGCCTGCGCGCGGGTCGCGCGCGCGCGGCGTTTGGCGGGGTTCGGAAAATCCTGGCTGACGCCGATGACCTGCATCGTGAAATCGTCGCGATTGAACCGGCCCGCGTCGGGTCCGGTCACCGGGAAATCCTGGAGGACGATATTGAGTTTCGGGTCGGGCAGCCGGTCGGCGGCGATCGCCGCCGATTGGGCGGCGTCGACGCCCGCTTCGCGGCTTTGCAGTTCGGGTGCCTCCGATGCTGCTCGGCTGAGCGCCGAATCGAGCGTCATCGGCTCGGCGTGAAGAGCCGAGGGCAGCGCAAGCAAGGCTGCCGTAAAATATGGGCGCATGATGTCCCCCTGCTGTGGACTGGGCGAAAGCCTCCCCGGCGTCTGTACGCCGGGGAAGAAAGACCGTTACCCTTGCGGGGGCATCCTTTGGTCGCCGGACATATTCTTCATGCAGTCCGCCGGACTCACCTTCATCATGTCGCAGTCGCAATGCGCCATCTGTCCCGGCTTGTCCTTGACCCAGACGCGGACTCGCGAGGTGGTATTGGACTTGTTCGGCCCTGGCACCTGGCGGGTCTGCCATTCATGATGGCCGCCGGACGGTTCTTGGGCGAGGACGGGAGCGGCAAGCGTTGCTGCCGCGAGCGCGGCAACGGCAAAAAACGGTTTCATGTTGAATTCCTTGATTGAAAAGCGTGAAACCGCGCGCCGGGACGAGCCGGTGCGCGTCGGCAATTCAGGCAAGAAATAGGGGCGGGTCGGGTTCGGGGCCGAATGTTCTTCCGGCGAGCCGCCGGACAGGAAGCGGATCGAAGGAGCCGGCGACAAATGTCTTTTCGGCAAGGGGGATAGCCGGAGAGACGACGGCGGGCGGGAGCGCGCAGCCCATCTTCGCGATGCAGTCGAGCGTGAGGCCTTGGCACGGAGCGCTCTTCTGGGATTTTTCAATCCCCATCATCTCCGCGCATTCGTCGCTCATCGCCGCCGCGGACGCCGTCTCGGCCGACGGGAGCGCGGGCGCAGCGGCAAATGCGGCCTCCTGCGCCAGAAGGCCGAGTACGGCTCCGACAAGAAGTAGAAAGGTGAGCCAGCGTTTCACGGTCGAAGCATGATCCTTGTCAAACTTGGCGTCAATCTAAACCGGGGTAGAGATACCGCTCACTTGTTCGCCGGCTATCCCCTCGCGGTTACGCCAGACCCGTTAAAAATGGCCCATCGTCATGGCGACGGGCGCGACCAGCATCCACAGCGCCATGGCGATCATCATCAGATTTTCGGTCAGTGAGATGAAACCCAGCGGCACATTGCTGTCGCCGCCGACGCAGGCGCATTTGAGTTCGCGCTTGTCGATATACACCGCCTTGAACACCGACACGGCGCCGATGATCCCGATGAACAGCGCCACCGGAATCGAAATCCAGCTTAGCGCTCCCGAAATCATCAAAATGCCGGCCAGTGCTTCGGCAAAAGGATAGAGGGTGGCATAGGGCACCCAGCGTTTGGCGAGCAGGTCATAGTTCAGGAACATGCTCGAGAAGCTCTCGATGTCGCGGAGCTTGAGGAAGGCAAGCAACGCCATGCTGAACCCGATAAACCATTCGGCGGTACGGATCGTGAAGGGCGTGCCCGACACCGCCTGGCTGACGGCCAGCGCCATCAGCGCGGTGATAGAGAAGAGCGCGATGACGGGCTTATAGGTTAGCGCCTTTGGATCGCGGACTTTCAGACCGAGATGGCGCCTCAGATCATCGTGACCGCCGATCCGCT
The DNA here is from genome assembly GCF_000803645.1 of Sphingopyxis fribergensis. Lineage (NCBI taxonomy): Bacteria > Pseudomonadati > Pseudomonadota > Alphaproteobacteria > Sphingomonadales > Sphingopyxidaceae > Sphingopyxis > Sphingopyxis fribergensis. The sequence continues at coordinate 4,813,860 of NZ_CP009122.1, forward strand.
CGCCTTCGATGAAGGTCTGCGGCGTCGTCGCGACGCTATGCTTCGCCTTGAAGGCGTCGGTTTCCTCGCGGGTCGTCAGCCAGACATCCTCGACGTCGTAGCCGCGGCTGCGCAACAGATGCAGCGCCTTCAGGCCATAGGGGCAGATATGCTGCTCCATCACCATGCGATAGATGGTCGCCCGCGGCTTGCCCGAAACCGCCGCACCAGTGTGCGCTGGCGCGCTTTCGTTCGCGCGCTGAACCTGCATATTCATCGATTCGCCTTTCTTGATTCCCGATCGCTTCCCGCTATATAGGCTCCGTACCATAGTACGGAGTCAAGGCCTTGCGTGACATGACCATCGGCCAGCTTGCCCGGCAGGGCGGCGTCAATGTCGAGACGATCCGCTATTACCAACGCCGCGGCCTGTTGCCCGTTCCGCCTCAGTCGGCCAGCGCCCCGTCGGAAGGCCGAGTCCGGCGTTACGACGAGGCGGTTCTGCGCCGTCTGCGCTTCATCAAATCGGCACAGGCAGCGGGATTTACGCTCACCGAGATCGCCGAACTGCTCGAACTCGACGCGTCGAGCGATCGCGCGCGAGCGCGCGAACTGGCCGACGCGCGCATCGCGGCGATCGAAAAGACGATCGCCGAACTCGATGTGGCGCGGCGCGCGCTCATGGGCCTGTCGCGCCAATGCGCTGCCGCCGACACGCTCCACTGCCCGATCATAGCGGCGTTCGAGCAGATCTAGCCCGACTGGTCTTGGGGGCGGATGGTGCTGACGGCCCGTCTCACCTCCCTCAAACTGGTGTCAATCGGTCGCAAATGGTTCCAGCATCCCGGCTACAAGCGATGGGATGGTAACTCCGGCTGCGACATCGAGCTGAAGGCTAGCGCGGATCGCAGCCGCAGTGTCTCGCCGCTGCCGCGTCCGGAGTTGCGACGGCCGTCCGAAGTGCCTGGGTCAGGCGCCATCGAATCTCCGCGGCTAGGACCGGCATCAGAGCGAACAAATAGGCTTCCACGGGGAAGACCTGACCATAGGGTCAAGCGAGCGATTGCGTCACGTGCACGGCGCCGACCAAGGCTCCGACGAGGGGCAGAAGCGAAAAGCGCCGCTTCTGGATGAAGGTAGGAGCCTTTGGGCGTTCCGGATCAACTTCATCCTGGCGATCTGAACAAATCGGGGAGCCCAATTCCGATGGTTTTACGTCGCCCGAACCATTTTTGAGGGATGAGTCGTTCTGGTGCGTAATCAATGTCAGTAGGGGATGTTGGGTGCTTGAACCCGGAAGCCGTAAGCAGCGGTTTCCGGGCATGCATGTTTTTGTCCTCGACTTCCCCGAAACTCATTTGGGCTGCGCGAAAGGGCAGTTCTTCGAAACAGGGGAAGCATAATGAACAAATTATACTGTTATTCGTCGACGAAGCGCGCAATGCAGCGAAGCTCGATGGCGGCGATTGCGGTGGCGGTCGCGTTTCCCGCGCAGGCTCAGGAAGCCCAGTCGGACGGCCTCGCCGAGATCATCGTAACGGCGGAGAAGCGCGAGGAAAATCTGCAGTCCGTTCCCGTCTCGGTGACAGCGATGACCGGCGAGGCGCTTACGGCAACGGGCATATCAAACGTCGAAGACCTCCAATTTTTTGTGCCGGGCGTGTCGATCACCAACGATTCCATGGCGATCATCAATATTCGTGGAATTGGCACCTCGGCGTTCGGCGTTGCGACCGACCCCAGCACGACAGTCCATTATGACGGCGTCTACATCTCGCGCCCGACCACAAGCTATCAGGATTTGTTCGACGTCGAACGCATCGAGGTGCTGCGCGGACCGCAAGGCGTTCTCTTCGGTCGCAACTCCGCCGGCGGCACACTCAACATCATTTCCAAAATGCCTACGGAGGATTTGACTGGCGCGCTGGGACTCACCGTCGGAAATTACGAGAAGCGCTCGCTGAGCGGCACGATTTCTGGACCGCTTGGAGCGGGCGTCCGAGGCCGCCTCACCTTGCTTGCCAACCAGCGCGACGGCATCTACCGCGACGTCGTCTCGGGACGGCGATACCAAAACGAAGATAATCTCGCTGGACGACTGACGCTTGCGATTGACGCGAGCGACCGTCTTGAGATCGTGTTGCGGGCGGATGCCAGCCGTGATCGCGAGACCGGCGCGCGGTCTGTTCGGCCCTTTTATCCGCAAGGCTTCGTCGATGCGGGGGCGACGATCCCGGCCAATGACAAAGAGGCCGCACTCGACCGCCTGCCGCGTTACGATGTCGATGCCTGGGGCGTGTCCTCGACCATGAACTGGGACGGCGGCCCGGTCACGCTCCGCTCGATTACGGCGCTGCGCAAGAGCAAGGTCGTCCAGGCGCTCGACGTTGACTCGACTGACCTCTTCCTCCGCGATATCGAATTTTACGAACGTTCCCGCAGTTTCACGCAAGAGTTCCAACTTCTCAACAACGATGCGGACAAGCTGCGCTGGATCGTCGGAGCATTCTATCTGAATGAAAAGGGCAACGACGAAATACGGATCATCGAACCGGGTCGTCGGCTCGCGATCCCGGAAAACAATACGACGAATGCATTCGCGCTCTTCGGACAAGCAAGCTACGAACTCATCGACCGCCTGCGATTGACCGGAGGGCTTCGATACTCATACGAAAAAAAGGATTTCGGATATCGTGTCCTGCTGAACGGAAATCAGGTCGATGCCGGTCAGCCCAAATCATCCTGGACCGCCTGGACTCCGAAAATTGGGATCGATTACGACCTTGCCGATGACGTCATGGCTTATGCGTCGGCAACCCGCGGGTTCAAATCGGGTGGATTCCAGCTGGGAGACGGGCGGCCTTTCCTCCCGGAGTATGTCTGGAGCTACGAAGTCGGCTTGAAGTCGACGCTCCTCGATCGCCGGCTTCGAGCTAATTTTTCGGCCTTCTATTATGATTACACCAATCTTCAGGTGGTCGAGTATAATAATGGCGTTGCCAGTACCACCAACGCCGGCAAGGCGACGATCAAGGGCGTTGAAGCGGAACTGATGGCACGGCCGTTCGATCGCCTGACGCTTACATCCACGATCGCTTATCTCGATGCGCGCTACGATGTCTATTTTGACGACGTCGGCGCAAGCCTCAAGGGCAAGCGGCTGCCGAACGCGCCGAAGTGGAACATCACTCTCGGCGGAGAATATAAGGCCTCCCTGGGCGGCGGAATGCTGACATTACGGACCGATATCTCCTGGCGCGACAGCATCTTTTTCAAGCCCAGCAACAATCCGCTTTTTTCCGGAAACGCCACGACCCTTATAAATGGGCGTGTCGCATGGCAGCCGGCGAGCGAAGCGTGGGAAATTGCGCTTTATGGCCGAAATCTCACCAACGAGCGCTATGTGAGCTATAGTACGATCGGGACGGACGCGACGGGTGTCTCGAACCCTACTCTTCCGCTCTACATCTACGGCGAGCCGCGCCAGTACGGATTGCAGCTGCGCTACTTTTTCTGAGGTTCCTCGTCCTGCGAGGTCCCCCGGCGACTCCCCTACGGTCGTCGGTCCCCCTGGGCGCTTGCGCCCGGGGGGAATACTTCCTCTGAACGCAGGACATGATATGTCCCTGTTCTCACCGGCGCCGTTACTTGAACGGCCCTGCTGATGGCACGATGAGCCGGACAGTAAGATGGCACGAACAGATACGGGCTAGTCCCATCCTGAACGTCGGTAGCGCGCGCGATTTCGATGCCCGGCTTTCCCTGTGACGCCGCGAGGATGCAAAGACCAACTGCTTTCGGAGGCCTACGCGTCGTCGGCTGCCTCACGGCAATGGATGGGAGATCGCCTTGATCGCCTTCAGGCCCGTACCGAAGCGGGCAATGGCGACCCTGTTCTGTTCGAGCTCGGCGTAGGGCAGGTAGGAAATGTCGAGATCACCGATCCGGCTGAAAGCCGGGCGTCGGAGCTGAGCGCGGACATCGGCTTCTCGCGCATCGGGTGCAACCAGGAAAAGTGGCGTCGACAAATGAAGATTCTCGCTGCTCAGCGCGAGATCAAGCATGCGGACAATTCCGGAATAAATGGATGTCGAATGCTCGACTTCGAATGCCGCCGCGACCGTAGCCGTCGATTGCTCGAGCCATAAGATGTCGATCAGTCTTATGGCATCGCTTCCTTGAGCGGTTGCGATGGCATGCGGCAAGCTATCGAGGCATCGAGACCCGAGCGGTACACCCTCATGAAGGCGCCCCCGGTCATTTGCCGCTACCCAGACGTCATATCCAAGTGCAAGGCCGAGGTCCCGAAGCCAGGATTGGACTTCGCTATGCGTCCGGTCGCTCTCTTTCTGATTTGCAAGCCCCTTATCGAACTTGTCGGACTGTGAGCGCGTTTCATTCAGCAAGGCCATCCAATCGCGAGCATTTTCGCTCGAACCGCTGAGCGGTGGGGCTGGAAACCGTCCCGATCCGATATCGAACAGCAGCCCTCCTATCGCGCCCAAATCGTTGGAGAGAAGATCCCGGTAGCAATCGTTGAGATCCAGAATGCCCGCGCGCATCGCGAGAAAATGCTCCCAGCTGCCAAGCTTCACATTCGCACCCGTCAGCGCGTTGTAGCCCTTTACGATTGCCGTATTGAACGGAGGCACAAGGGTGGGATGCAGAAAATAGAGAATGTTGGCTACCGCAGGACCCAACCCCTTGATCTTCTGTCTGTCGATTGCGAGGATCCCGGCGACGACCTCCTCGGCGGTATCGCAACAGGAGCAATGGTGAAGAAGTCTGCCAAAAGCTCGTTGATTGTCGGCGTTCTCGTAGATGTCCGGGATTCGGAGTTTGGGCTTCCACAAGAAAGCATGATCCGCACCTTTGAAAATCTGTCGTTGCTCGGCGATTGAATGAACAATGATCTCCAATGACGAGCCCCGATATGCCGCTCCGAAGGTGCCGGCCTCAATTTCGGCGACGACCTGCGAGATGCCTCTTCTGATCGACCGAAAATTCTTCAGTCGTTCCTCCCACAGGAACCAGCTTTGATAGGTCGAGCCGGAATCGCCGCGCCAGCGCTCGATCAGTTCGCGAACAAGATCGCGCTTCATGTTTATAGCCCCCGCTTGATCCATTCCGAATTGCTGTTTTCCACCTGCGGCTTGCCGGCCAAGACAGTTCGCTCGATCCGGCCCTTAGCGAAAGGCGAAACCTTCCGTCCCACCGGCAAGGTGGGCGGGAATGGAAGGTCGAAACGAGCCCGTTCACGCCCGGCGCTGCATAATTGTCGACGACCTCAGTGCCCTGCGTGTTCGCCCGCTCCGCTTGGTTTCTGACTCGCGCCTTCCGCCTCTGTCATGCCCTTCATCATCGCGTCATGGTCCATTGGCGCATTCTGCGTAATAGCCTGATATTGTGCCGGCGACAGGCCAGGGAGTTTTCGGACAAACGCGACCATATCCCAGATGAGACGATCATCATGCGTTTTCCCCCAGGCCGGCATGGCGGTCATCTTGATGCCATGCTTGATGATCCAGAATTGCTCCGCAGCCGAACGTTCCGAACCTTTGAACAAGACGGGCGCTTGCGGATACAGCCCTTGACTCATTTCGGTCTTTTCCATCCCGGGCGCGAGATGGCAGCCGCTGCACATCTCGGTATAGAGACCTGCGCCCGACGCGATCCGCGCCGGAGCCGCCAAATCTGCCGGCACCGCGATCGATCCGGATCGCGCTGCGATGGACTTCTCCCTGAATGTTTCGATGACGCTGTAAGTCAGCCGGTTATGGGGGGCATCGGCCGCTATATTATATAGGCCGAGATAGACGGTGATCGCACCCGCGCCCGCTATCAGGGCAACCGCCAGCAGCGTGAACGTCACGCTCGGCATATGCTTTCGGAAATCGAAAGTTCGAAATCGCTCCATTATCTATCTCCCGCATAACAGGCCTTGAGCTTTGCAGCCGAACGCAATGCGGCGGCTGTGCAACAGATGATACGCACCCCAACAGCTTTGCCCTTGTCACAGACGAGGCAGGCGTTTCCGTACTTGCCGCGACGAGCCATTTCAGGGTGCCCACACCCGCTCGGGCTCATGCGTCCTGCTAGGTGTGGGTTCGGAGAGATCGTGAGGACTAGCCCCTTTTTTGCCCGCTCAGCTGCCACCCGCCGGTCGCACCTTCGGCTTGCGTGAGGAGCTGTGGAGATTGAAGATCTGCCACTTTCCGTTGTCCTGTTTGAGGACACTCGTAGCGACGCCATCCCGTTCGATGGTCTCGCCGCTCGCGAGCACAATCGAGAAGCTGTAGGTCTCGGTTGCGATCGCGATATTTCCTTCGCCGCGAACCGAAATCTTGTAATTGCGGAAGGTGAAGGATTTGAATTCCTTGAGTTCGGGACCCAGGTGATGGTCGCGATAGTGGGCGAAATTCCCTTCAACGCCGCCGGATTCGAATATCTGGGCGTCTGGCGAAAAGAGGGCCTCGACGCCGGTCAGGTCCAGTTTCTCCATCGCCGATTTATACTGCGCGAGCGCTGCCGCCGCGCCCTGAAAATCCGCAGGCTCGGTCGCCTGAGCCGGGACGGCCACCAGCATGGCCAATGCGATTGCTGTAATCGTCAGTCGTCTCATATCATTTCCCCTTGTTGTGCCGACACTTCACGAGTGCCTCCCGTGGTTTCGATCAGATTCTGGCAAAGCGCAGCCGCAAAGAATTGGCAATGACGCTGACGGACGAGAGTGCCATTGCAGCGGCGGCAATGACCGGCGAGAGCAATAGTCCGAAAATCGGATAGAGCACGCCCGCAGCGACGGGAATCCCGGCGACATTATAGGCGAAAGCGAAGAAGAGATTCTGACGGATGTTCGCCATCGTCGCATGGCTGAGATGCCGCGCCCGCACGATGCCCAGAAGGTCGCCGCGCAGTAGCGTCACACCCGCGCTTTCGATGGCGACATCGGTTCCCGAGCCCATCGCGATGCCGACGTCGGCGGCGGCGAGCGCGGGGGCGTCGTTGACCCCGTCGCCGGCCATGGCGACGATCCGGCCCTCTTCGCGCAGCCGCTGCACGACCGCGCTCTTCTGGTCGGGGAGGACATCGGCCTCGACGTCGTCGATGCCGAGGCGCCGCGCGATCGCCTCGGCGGTGACGCGATTGTCGCCGGTTAGCATGATGACCTTGATTCCGGCTTCGCGCAGCGCCGCGAGTGCGTCGCCCGTCGTCTCCTTGACCGGATCGGCGATGGCGATGACGCCGGCCGCCTTGCCGCTGACCGCGATGTAGATCGCCGTTGCACCGTCTGTACGAAGCCGGTCAGCCGCCTCGGCGAGTGCGCCCAGATCGACGTCATATTCTTCGAGAAAGTTCGCATTGCCGAGGACGATCGCCTTGTCGTCGACGACCCCGACGATGCCCTTGCCGACCGGCTGGTCGACTCCCGATGGCTCGACGAGCGCGAGGGCGCGGTCTTCCGCCGCTTTGACGATTGCGGCGGCCAATGGATGTTCGCTGCTGCGCTCAAGGCTCGCGGCAATCCGGAGGAGGTCGTTTTCCTCGAACCCTTCGGCGACTTCGATGGCGACGACCGAGGGTCTGCCTTCTGTCAGCGTCCCGGTCTTATCGACGACGAGCGTGTCGACCTTCTCCATCCGCTCAAGCGCCTCGGCATTTTTGATCAGCACGCCAACTTCGGCGCCGCGCCCCACGCCGACCATGATGGACATTGGCGTCGCGAGGCCGAGCGCGCAGGGACAGGCGATGATGAGCACCGAGACGGCGGCGATAAGGCCATAGGCCATGGCGGGCACGGGGCCCAGAAGCGACCAGACAACGAAAGCGGCAATGGCGACGACGATGACGCCGGGCACGAACCAGCCCGAAACGGCATCGGCGAGACGCTGGATCGGCGCGCGGCTGCGCTGCGCATCGGCGACCATCTGTACGATTCGCGCGAGCATCGTGTCGCGCCCGACCTTCTCGCTGCGCATGAGCAGGCCGCCCGTTTGATTGATCGTTCCGCCGACCAGCGCCGCCCCGGCCGCCTTGGTCACCGGCATCGATTCGCCCGTGACCATCGATTCGTCGACCGTGCCGCGGCCTTCTACGACGATGCCATCGACGGGGACTTTTTCGCCCGGACGGATGCGTAGCATGTCACCGACCGCGACGTCCTCGAGCGCGACCTCCTCGTCGCTTCCATCGCTGCGGACGCGCCGGGCGAGCTTCGGTGTGAGGTCAAGGAGCGCGCGGATCGCGCCGCTCGTCGTTTCGCGGGCCCTGAGTTCGAGCACCTGCCCGAGTAGCACCAGCACCGTGATGACCGCCGCCGCCTCGAAATAGACCGCGACCGAGCCATCATCGGCGCGGAACGCAGCCGGAAAGATTTGGGGGACGATCGCCGCGATCATGCTGTAGCCCCACGCGACCCCGGTCCCCATCGCGATGAGGGTGAACATGTTGAGGCTTTTGTTGCGGATTGAGAGCCACGCGCGCTCGAAGAAGGGCCAGCCCGCCCATAGAACGACGGGAGTCGCGAGCAACATCTGGGTCCAGTTGTTCGTCTGGCGACCGACAAATTGATGAAGGCCTGTCAGATGGCCGCCCATTTCGAGCGCAACCACCGGGAGTGCGAGAAGGAGCCCGATCCAGAAGCGCCGCCGCATATCGCGATATTCTTCGCTGGGGCCGCCCGATGCTGTCGGCATGACGGGCTCGAGTGCCATGCCGCAGATCGGGCAGCTTCCGGGGCCGGCGCGCTGGATCTCGGGATGCATCGGGCAGGTCCAGATGGCGCCTTCGGGTGCATCGGCTGCGGCCGGCTCGCGTTTTGCGGCATAAAGATCGGGATCGGCCTCGAATTTGGCGAGGCAGCCTGCGCTGCAGAAATAGTGATGCTTGCCGCTATGCGTCGCGATATGAGGTGTGGTGGCCGGATCGACCATCATGCCGCAGACCGGATCAGTCGTGCTCCCGCTGCCTTTTTCTGCGCCCTGATGATCGTGCATCGCCGCCGCTCCCGTATGTGTCGGATGCCCGCCTCGCGGCGGGGCGGTCCAAACGCCACCGGTCGAGTTCGCCGTTGGCGTCGTTCCTGGCGGTTCCAGAATGGAGCCGCTTCTATCGATACGCAAGAAGAGCGGTTATCCCTTGGATTTTCTTTGCCCCGTGCCGTCAGGTCCCGGGCTTTCGGGCCTCGATGATCCCGATCGCACCGGTTGGCGTGCGGAACGTCTCAAGCTCGCGAACATCGCAAAAGCCTGCCTCTCTCATCAGCACCGGGAGCAATCCATCGGCGTTGGGCTGGGTGTCCTGGACGCCGTCGAGCTGCTGGATCGTGAGGCGGAACAACAACCGCATGAGGCGGCTGCGCTGTTCCCCATAGTCGGCAACATAGAGTTTGCCGCCCGGCGCGAGCACCTGCCGGGCCTCGCGTAGCAGACGTGCCTTTTCCTCAAGCCCGACCTGATGAAGGACGAGGCAGATCGCAATCTTGGCAGGCGGGGGCCAGTCATCGATCGCCGAAGCCGCGAAAAAGCCAACTCGAAACTCCGGCGGTGGAACAATCTGCGCGGTCTTCGTTCGGGCAATTCGCGTCGCTGCCTCGTCGGGGTCGAAACCAAGATAGCGGACGTCCCGGCTATGGCGAGCGATCGCCAGCGCAAGATTTCCCGTACCCGAGCCGATATCGAGAATGACGTCACCCTCGCCGAGCGCCATATGGCGAACGAGACGGTCGCGCCACACGCGCTCGCGCGTTGTCACCGCGACGCCGAAATCATAAAAGGGCGTCAGGAAGTGATATCCTGCCGCTGGCGTGTAGGATCTTGCTACGGGTTTCGGGTCGGGCATGGCCGTCTCCTTTCGACGCTTTGGCTTGCCGCCGGATTGCGGCCGCAATCGCCGGTCTCGACGAGACGCTTAAGGGCAAACAGGCGCGGCAGTCTTGAATGTTTCGCCGGGGCGACGCGGTGCGAGGCGCATCCGGCTCAGGGCACGATTTCGAACGCGAAGGCACTAAGGCCGGCCGAAGGCGTCACGCCTAGCCATTGAGCGCAGCGGCGCGTGAAGTGCGATTGATCGGCGAAGCCTCCCGCCGCCGCGGCGTCGGCAAGACCTCCGCCGCCGACCAGCGTCCGCACGGCGCGTTGAAGCTGGAGCCATTGCAGCAATTTGGCCGGAGGCACGCCGAAGTCGCGGCTGACGATTTCGCGGAGGCGCGAGGGCGAAAGGCAGGCGACGTCGGCCAAGGCGCGCGCGGTCGACAAATCGTCAGGGGCCGCGAGCACTTCGGACAGGCGGGCATCCACCGGATGCGCCTGCGAGCGGTCGAGATAGTCGGACGCCCAGCGCTTCGCGTCCGCGCCGCTTGCGATGTCACCTAGTCCGGCTGTCTCTATCGGCGTCAACAGGACAGGCGCCGATCCGGCGGACAGCCGGGTGCCGGCACGAAAAAGCGGGTCGAGATAAAATGACCGCACGAGGGCGCCCGGCGGCCCGAGGCGGTGCCGGACATGCGACGCTATCGCAATGGCGTGTCCGGCGGGAACTATCAGGTCGGCATCACCGGAAATTTCGAGGTCGCGTTCGATGGCGAGGCTGATCTGGTGCGCCACATGGTTATGGGGACGGCTGCTCCCGATGCGCGCGTCAATGAGCGCCCAGCCGGTCCCGAGCATGATCGAACCCGACCAAGAGGCGGTGCTTGGGGTCAAACCGGATCGGCGGTGACGAAGGGTTCGAGCGTACCGAACCAGGCAACCAGCGCGAGTATGGCGAGCGCGGCCGACGCTTCGATGATGAGGCTTCTGCGCATGGCTGCAATCGCGAGGTCGGGGTCGGCGTCGACATTGTCGGTATCGGTCCCCGGGACGGCGGCCGCGAGCGCCGGGGTCAGCCGCCAGCGGTTCGCCGCCGCGAGCGCCAGCATCAGTCCGAACAGCGCAAGCTTGGCGAGAAGCAATTGTCCATAGGGCGAGCCGAGGGAACGGCCGAGATTCTCGGCGCCGACGATCATCTGGCTGTTGACGAGGCCGGTGGCGGCGATGACGAGGACGCAGATCGTACCGACGCGCGAGAATTGATCGAGGCTCCGCGCCGCAATTTGGAGTCCGCCCGGCCATTCGCGGACACGACGTGGTGAGATCAGGATCAGGAAGGCGCCGATCGCGCCGATCCAGACCGCCGCTGCAATCAGGTGCAAGATGTCGCTGATCCGGTGCACGGTGCCTGCGGCGCCTTCGGTCGCGCCGGCGTGGCCGGACCAGACCAGACTCGCGACGGCCACCGAGCCCGCGGCCGCGAGTACGGCGGCCGAAGTTGTCGGCCAGCGGACCATCCAGATCGCGACTCCCAGCGCGAGCAGCAGCGCTGCGCTCCGGTAGACCCAGGCTGTGCCGACCTCGGTCTCGCGAACAAGGTCCCAAAAAGGCTGGAGTTCCAGGGAGAGGAGCCCCACACCCTGCATCGAAGCCGCGAGCACGCCCATCCCCAAGATGGAGAGAAGCAGTCCGGCGGCGCAGAGCCATCGCTCTGCGCGCCAGATCGAGGCCATCATCGACTGCGGCGCAAGGCGTTCGCTCCGTGTCAGCGCAAAAAGCGGGAACGCAGCAAGGCCGGCGATGAGCATCAGGTCCGCATAAAGTGCGAACCTGATGCCGATCAGAACGGGGTCCCCCACCGTCTTTTACTTTACGGTGAAGCTGAATTCGCTGCCCATGCGGTGGGTATCAGCGCCCGCCGCCGACCATGTGACCTTGTAGGTTCCGGCTGTCAGCGGCCGCTTGAGCATCAGCATCGCCGACTTGCCCTCTTTGCCCATCATCGACGAGTAAGGCACCTTCATCGGGGCATGATTGGCCATGCCGGGCATGCCGGTCATGACCAGCTCGGTCTTGAGGGTCGAGGCGACGATCTTTTCGTTGAACTGAAGATTGACCGACGTGACCTTCGAAACGGTCGAATTGGCGGCGGGCGTCGAGCTGACGAGCTTGGTGTGCGCGCTTGCCGTGGCCGGCATGAGAAGCAGAGCGAAAGCCGCCGCTGCAGAGGGGAGAAGAGACTTGAACATGAACACCTCCAAATGCGTGTCTGTCCTGCTAATACGCAGGATATCGGCATGGCCCTCAAATATTCCGGAATAATATTCTGGTGTGAGGGGTGAGGCGCTTCGGCGCGTATGTACAATGATGGAAAGGTTTGAAGAGACGATCGATGGATAAGGAGCTTCGCATTTTGAACAGGATCGATCTGCCCGCAGCGCTCGATGCGCTCGATGATCGCATCATGGGCGCATTGGCGATCCGCCGGCGCGAAGCGGTAGCGATGCGCCGCCTGATGGCGCTCGCGGCCTTTGTCTCGCTCGGCGGCGGTGTCTTTGCGGGGAGTGCGATTTCCCAGCCGGCGGTCGCGGCAAGCCCCCTGACCCCATTCGGCCCGCCTAGCGCATTGGTGCCTTCCACCTTGCTGGATGTACAGTAGCGATGCCGTCGCGCCGTCTTCTTCTCTTGGGGCTCATTGCCTTCGCCGCGGCGATTGCCGGCGTGTTCATCGGCCGTCTGGTAGCCGATGCGCCCAAAGCCAGCGAAACCGAACTTCATGCGCTTCTCCACGGCCAACTCGACCTGACCCCGGAGCAGGAAAAGAAACTCGAGCGGATCGAAGCCGACTTCGCCGGTCGCCGCCAGGCGCTCGAACTCGAGATGCGCGCCGCCAATGTCCGGCTCGCGCAGGCGATCGAAGCCGAGCATGGCTATGGACCGCGCGTCACCGAGGCGATCGACGAGACGCATGAGGTGATGGGGACATTGCAGAAGGAAACGCTCCAGCATCTCTTCGCGATGCGCGGGGTTCTCAACCCCGATCAAGCGGAAATGTTCGACAAAAGCGTGGTCAAGGCGCTGACCGCCGATGCGCGGTGAGCGCCGACCTATCGCAATGTAGCGACCAGGATCTGGCGGCCTTTGCGCGCGCGCACCGCGAAGACGCCTATCGCGAGTTGCTGCGCCGTTACAAAACGGGCGTCTACCGGCTCATCGTAAAGCAGATCGGCGATGCCGACGAGGCGATGGATTTGACGCAGGAGACGTTCGTCTCCGGCTTTTCGGCGCTCGATCGCTATGATGGCGAACGCCCCTTCCGCACATGGATCGCCCGTATCGCGCTCAACAAATGTCGCGACTGGGCACGACGGCGAAAGGTGCGCGCCTTTTTCTCCCGCGCGCTCCCGCTCGAAAATGCGCATCACGTAGCAAGCGATGGTCCTGGGCCCGATTCCGCGGCGACCGACAGGCGAGAGCTCGCCAGGGTTCGCGGGGCGATCGATCAGCTGCCGCAGAATTTGCGCGAAGTGTTGCTCCTCCGCGGTGTCGACGAGGTCAGCCAGGCCGAAACAGCGGTCATTTTGCGGGTCAGCGAGAAAACAGTCGAAACGCGCCTCTATCGAGCGCGGACCAGGCTCCGGGAATTGCTCGCGGGAACATCTGCGAGCGCCGAGGGTTGAGGGTTCGACCGCTCGTTCAGGCGGCATCTCCTCATCGTCCGGCATTTTTATTGAGGGGCAGGCGTGCCGCCTGCGTATAGCTTTAGGAACAGTCAGTAACGGTCGGAAAGAATATGCAGATGGAAAGGCGTCGGTTCGTCAGTGGAGCTTTGGGTGGAGGGGCTGCTGCGGCGATGGCCGCATGGTTCCCGGCCTGGGCCCAGCCGGTGTCGTCCGGCATCACCGCGCCGCTTCCGACCGTATCCGGCAATGACATAACGCTGCGCATCGCGCGCCAGACGATGCGCATCGACGGCAAGGTCAGTCGCGCGATCGGGATCAACGGCACCGTGCCCGCGCCGCTCGTCCGGCTGAAGGAGGGACAAAACGCGCGCCTCACCGTCGTCAACGATCTCGACGAGGACAGCTCGATTCACTGGCACGGCCTGATCCTGCCGTTCCAGATGGACGGCGTGCCCGGCGTCAGCTTCCCCGGGATCAAGCCGCGCTCGAAGTTTGTCTATGAATTCCCGGTCGTTCAATCGGGGACCTATTGGTATCACAGCCATTCGGGGCTTCAGGAACAGCTCGGCCATTATGGCCCGATCGTCATCGATCCCGCGGGCGCCGACCCGATCGGCTACGACCGCGAGCATGTCGTCGTCCTGTCCGACCACAGTCAATTGTCGCCCGAGGCGATCTTCCGCAAGCTCAAGGTCAATCCCGGCCATTTCAACATGCAGCGCCAGACGCTGGCGGGCCTGCTTGCCGGCAAGGATCAACCGCTCAAGGAGCGGATCGATTGGGGCAAGATGCGGATGGACCCGACCGACGTCGCCGACGTCAATGGTTCGACCTACACCTTCCTCGTCAACGGCCATGGTCCGCGCGACAACTGGACCGCGCTCTTCAGCCCCGGCGAGCGGGTACGCCTGCGCATCGTCAATGCGTCGGCGATGACGATCTTCAACGTCCGTATCCCGGGCCTCAGGATGACCGTCGTCCAGGCTGATGGGCTCAATGTCGTGCCGACCGAAATCGACGAGTTCCAGATCGCGGTCGCCGAAACCTATGACGTCATCGTGACCCCGGTCGAGGACCGTGCTTATACGCTCGTTGCCGAGGCCAATGACCGCTCGGGCATGGGACGCGCGACGCTCGCACCGCGCGCTGGCATGGTCGCCGAGGTGCCGCCGCTCCGCGAACGGCCGCTCGCGACCATGAAGGACATGGGCATGGGCGACATGTCGGGCGGCGCGATGGCGGGTATGGACCATTCGGGCGGCGATATGGGCGCCATGCCCATGCCGGCGAGCGACCCTTCTTGTCCTCCCGAACATGCCAAGATGGGCCATTGTACGCCAGCGGGGGAAAGCGGCGCGATGGCGGGCATGGATCATGGATCTGGCGGAGGCATGCAGCACAGCATGCGCGACTTCAGTGTCGCGCCGCAGGTCAAGCGCGATCCCAGCGTTCAGACGATCTCGCCGATGCCGATGGATCGCATGGGCGAGCCGGGGCAGGGACTGGAGAATGTCGGGCACAAGGTGCTGACCTACCATGACCTTGTCGCGCTCGAGCGCAACCCCGATACCCGCGCCGCCTCGCGCTCGCTCGACATCCATCTGACCGGCAATATGGAACGCTTCATGTGGTCGTTCGACGGCATCAAGATGTCCGACTATCACGAGCCCATCCCCTTCATCGAGGGAGAGCGCGTGCGGATCAACCTCATCAACGATTCGATGATGAGCCACCCCATCCACCTCCACGGCCATTTTTTCGAACTGGTGACGGGCAAGGGCGACCGGTCGCCGCGCAAGCATACGGTGCTTGTCCAGCCGGGCGGCATCGCGAGCTTCGATTTCACCGCCGACGCGCTCGGCGACTGGGCGTTCCATTGCCACCTTCTCTATCACATGCACGCGGGGATGATGCGCGTCGTCAGCGTCCGTCCGAAGGGAGACGGCGAATGACCCGGGTCGCGCTTCTCCTCGCGGGTATCGCCCCGCTGGCCTTTGCTGTGCCCGCCGCGGCGCAGTCGATGGATCATTCGATGCATGGTGCGGCGCCCGCGCCGACACCCGCTCCCTCGCCAACGCCAGCACCCGTAGCGCAGTCCGCGCCCGAAGCGCCCGCCGAAGGGTCGATGGAGCAGATGGACCATGGGAACATGCAGGGCATGGACATGGAACCCGAGGCTTCAAGCTGCCCGCCCGAACATGCGGCGATGGGTCATTGTACGCCTGAGGCGGAAGCTCCAGGCAAGGGCGCTTCGGACATGGGTGCGATGGATCATGGCGCACCGCAGCCGTCCGATCCCGATTGCCCGCCCGAACATGCCAAAATGGGCCATTGCACCCCGAAGGGCGGATCTGCGGACGCGATGGCGGGAATGGAAGGCATGGCGACCACGAGCAGCGCTAGCGGCACCGATTTGCCGCCGGGCGATGCTACCGCGCCTGCGCCTCCCGGCGACTGGTATGCCGATCGCATTTATCCCCAAGCCGAAATGGAGCATTCGCGCCACGACATGATGAAAGAGAATGGTGCGCAGACCATCGCTTTCATCAGCTTCAACCTTGCCGAATATCAGGCGCGCAAGGGCCGCGACGGGTTCCGCTGGGACGGTGAGGCTTGGTACGGCGGCGACATTAACCGGCTGACGATCAAGAGCGAAGGCGAGGGCGTGTTCGGCGAAGGCATCGAGAGCGCCGAGGTACAGGCGCTCTACAGCCGGGCGATCGGACCCTATTTCAACGCGCAGGCGGGTATCAGGCAGGATCTTGGGCCCGGCCCCGACCGCACCTATGCGACGATCGGCTTCGAGGGGCTCGCCCCCTATTGGTTCGAAGTCGAGGGCGCGCTGTTTCTTTCGAACAAGGGTGATCTGCTCGCCCGGCTCGAAGGCTATTACGACCAGCGCATCACCCAGAAACTGATCCTCCAGCCGATGGCGGAGGTCAATTTTGCGCTCCAGGATGTCCCCGAGACCGGCGTTGGTTCGGGGCTTTCGGATTTCGAGCTCGGGCTTCGCCTGCGTTACGAGGTCGTGAAGGAATTCGCGCCTTATGTCGGCGTCGAATGGGCGCGCAAGGTCGGCGATACCGCGCGTTTTGCCCGCGCCGCGGGCGAGGATGCGAGCGGCGTCAGCTTCGTGATGGGGGTGCGGGCCTGGTTCTAGAAGTTTCGCGGGGTGGCGACACGTCGAGGAGAAATGCCGTGAAACCAGCCTATCGCAGCCTCGCGCTGCAGACGATCGTCAGCGGCGTCATCATGTATCTGGTGATGTTCGTCATGATCGACCGCCTCTCGAGCTTCTACAATAATCTCAACATGCTCTACATGACGCTGATGATGGTCTCGCCGATGGTCGTGCTGATGATCGTCGCAATGCCGGGCATGTTCCCGTCGAAACGTCTCAATACGTTCCTGCTGCTGGGATCGGCAGTTGCCTTCTTCGGGAGCTTCGGGCTCATCCGGACACAGACGACGATCGGCGACACGGCCTTCTTGCGTTCGATGATCCCGCATCACTCGGGCGCGATCCTCATGTGTGAACAGGCTTCTCTCAAAGATGCCGAGATACGCGAACTCTGCCGCGGCATCATCGCGGGGCAGGCGGCCGAAATCGAACAGATGAAATCCATTCTCGCGAGGAAATGACATGAAAAATCCGATGACGCGCCGTCATCTTTTCGGCCTGATTGCGGTCGGATCGGGGATGGCGCTTGCGGCATGCAATTCTGCCTCGGGCCCGGCGGCGACCAGCGATAAGAATGGCGCGGCGCCCGCGCCGGGCGCCGAGACGTCCAGCCCCAAGCGAATGCTCGTTTATCGCGATCCCGAATGCGGCTGCTGCGAAGCTTGGGCGGATATCGCGCGCAAGGCGGGTTATGATGTGACTGTCGAGAACCGCTCTGACATGGCCGCCGTAAAGACGCGATATGGTGTGCCTGGCCAGCTGGCGTCGTGCCACACGGCAGTTATCGGCGGCTATGCCATTGAGGGTCATGTGCCGATGCAGCATGTCGCGAGGCTCCTTCACGACAAGCCACGCGACATTCGAGGGATCGCCGTGCCCGGCATGCCGCGCGGCTCACCAGGAATGGAAATGCCGGACGGAAGCGTGGACGCATTCGAAGTGATGGCGTTCGGCAGCGACGGCAAGGTTTCTGAATTCCGCGCATGACCTGCCGACACCAAGAGGAGACAGATATGACGAGATTCATTCCCCTGGCGAGCGCCGCCGCGCTGATATTTGCTCTGGCAGGATGCGGCACTGAGCCCGCGCAGCAGAGCGACGTCACACCGGAACAGAGTGAGGTCACTGCCGGTGAGCCGCCCGCAATGGTCGAGACCATGCCCGTAGCGGACGAGACGCCCGCCGCGTCTGCCCCGGCGGCGCCGACCAAAGAGGCAGTGCCTCCGGAGAAATCCCGCCCCAAGCAAGAACCTGCCGCGAAGGCCGCTGTGCCGCCACGGGCAAAGGCCGCGCCGGAAACGCCGAAACCTGTCGAACCCGAACCCGATCCTCATGCTGGGCACGATATGGACAAAAAATAAGGGGCATGTGCCGACGCGGCATGTCGACCGGGCGGTCGAGGACAAACTGCGCGATATGTCCGGCTTCGCCGTGCCCGGCATGCCGCGCGGCTCCCCGAACGGAAATGTCGAAGCATTCGAAGTCTTGACCTTCGGCGCCGATAGAAAGGCCGTTGTGTTCCACACGGACCCCCGGGAAGGGATCGAGTAACAGCGACCGGGCGCTGCTCGATGCCGCAGCGAGAGATATAACCATATGGAATAACCATCTCGTTTGTAGCGATGAGTGGTGATTATTTCTGGTCATGCCAAGGCCGCGAAGATAGCTCGGTGGCGAAGCCGAGAGCTTTCGCAAATGGGAGGGGACCATGAAGAAATTGCTTCGCACGAGTGGCTCGATTATCGCCGTCCTGGCAGGCATTTCGGCCGCCGCCGCCTTCGCGCAGGATAACGCCAAAGAGGCGCCGCAGCCGGGCGCGTCGCAGGGCGAAATCGTTGTGACGGGCACGCGGCGGAACGATCTCAAGGCGGCCGATTCCGCCCAGCCAATCGACATTATCACCGGCGCCGAACTGCTCGAAAAGGGCACGGCCGACATGAACGATCTTCTCCGCACCGAGGTCCCGTCGCTCAACGTCCAGCGCCTCGTCAGCAACGACGGCGCCGTTTTCACCCGGCCTTTCTCGCTGCGCGGCCTGCCGCCGGACCAGACGCTGGTGCTCGTGAACGGCAAACGGCGCCATCGCGGCGCGACGGTCCAGTTCACCAATGTTCCCT
Source organism: Sphingopyxis fribergensis (assembly GCF_000803645.1). NCBI lineage: Bacteria > Pseudomonadati > Pseudomonadota > Alphaproteobacteria > Sphingomonadales > Sphingopyxidaceae > Sphingopyxis > Sphingopyxis fribergensis. Next base: position 4,832,629 of record NZ_CP009122.1, read on the forward strand.
ATATCCGGGGATCGCAGGGACCCGATCTTTCGGCGATTCCGTCGATCGCGATCGGCCAGCTGGAGGTTCTGCGTGACGGCGCGTCGGCGCTCTATGGATCGGATGCGATCGCCGGCGTTCTCAATTTCGGTCTGCGCCGCGATCGCGAAGGCGGATTGCTGATCGCCCGCTATGGCCAATTCTACAAGGGCGACGGTGAGGATTTCCTCGTCCAGGGCAATGTCGGGCTTCCCTTCACCGACGCCGGTTTCGTCAACATCAGCGGCGAATATGTGAACGCCAGCACGACGTCGCGCGGTATCCAGCGTCCCGACGCGCAGGCGCTCATCGATGCCGGCGTTCAGGATGTCCCGGTCCCGGCGCAGCGCTGGGGAAATCCCGAATCCGAGGCGGCGCGCATCTTCGTCAATGCCGGCATCGAACTGTCGGACGAGATGGAATTCTACACCTTCGGCAACTATAGCTGGAGCCGCGGCACGACGGCCTTCTTCTACCGCAACCCCAATGCCAGCTTCATTTCCACCTCGATTCCGCTCACCAATACGCCCGGAGGACAGCGCTTCAGCTTCCGCCAGCTCTTTCCCGGCGGCTTTACGCCGGATTTCGGCGCCACGGTGACCGACGCGGCGCTTGCGGCCGGCCTCAAGGGCGAATTCTCCTCGGGCCTGACCTATGACCTCAGCGCTTCCTATGGTCAGAACCATGCTTCCTACCGGATCGAAAATACGGTCAATCCGTCGCTTGGCCTCGCGTCGCCAACATCCTTCAAGCCGGGGCAGCTCGAGCAGCGCGAACTCGCTTTCAATCTCGATCTCACTTACCCCATCGCGATCGGCACCTCCGATCCGCTGACGCTTGCCGGCGGTCTCGAGTATCGGCGCGAGACATATGAGATCACGGCCGGCGACATCGCATCATGGCAGGTTGGTCCTTTCGCGTCGGTCATCGATCCCGATACCGGAAACCGCGTCGGACTGCCGGTCGGCTCGAACGGCTTCCCGGGCTTCAGTCCCATCCAGGCGGGCGAGTTCGCGCGCAGCAACTGGGCCGCCTATACGTCGCTCGAAGGCAATCTCACCGACGCGCTCCAGTTCGGCCTTGCCGGCCGCTACGAGAATTACTCGGACTTCGGCTCGAAATTCACCTGGAAGATCAACGGGCGATATGATTTCTCGGACGTCTTCGCGGTGCGCGGATCGGTCAACACCGGCTTTCGGGCGCCGACGCCGGGCCAGTCGAACGCCTCGCAAGTCCAGACCAACATCGACTCGATAACCGGGGCGCCGCTGACCGCAGGCATTATCGCGCCCAACAATCCGGTGGCGCAATTCTTCGGCGCGACGCCGCTTCGGCCCGAGAATTCGTTCAACGTCGCCGGCGGCATCGTGGTGAAGCCCTCCAATCGCATCACCTTCACGCTCGACTATTTCAACATCAAGGTCGAAGACCGGATCGCCGTATCGGGCAATTTCAATCTCACCCCGGCGCAGCGCGCGCAGCTCGCGGCGCTTGGCATTCCCGGTGGGGATTCCTTCCAGCAGGTGAGCTTCTTCACCAACTCCTTCGACAGCCGCACCCAGGGCGTCGATGCGGTGCTCACCGTGGGCTTCGACCTCGGCGGCGGCAAGGCCACGCTCGGCCTCAACGGCAACTATACCAAAACCGATGTCATCAAGGCTTCGCCGGTGATCACTGCGGACCGCGAGCGGCTGCTCGAACTCGAGGGCTTCGTTCCGAAGTGGAAGGGCAATGCGTCCTTCACTTATGCGGGCGAGCGCTTCGGCTTCGTCGCGCGCGCGAACTATTATGGCAAATGGACCGACTATGGCGCCGCACCGGCTGCCGACCAGACGGGCGGCGCCGAACTGCTGGTCGATCTCGAGCTGTCCTACAAGGTCAGCGACATGCTCAAGCTTGCGGTCGGCGGCGAGAATATCTTCGACAATTACCCCGACGTCGAGGCGCGGCAATCCCAGATCAACAACGGGATCCGATATCTCCGCTTCGCGCCGACGGGGTTCAACGGGGGCTTCTGGTACGTTCGCGCGACCGCCTCCTTCTGATCGGTGGCCGTGAGGGCCGTGCGGCGTCTTGTGTCTTCAGCTGGCGTCGGAGCCGAACATCGCGTCGCGGTGGGATTCGAGCACCGCGATAAAGGCCGCAGCGACTTGGGACATCGGCCTCAACTTCGGCGTGAAGAGCATATATTCGAAATGGACCTCCGGCGCGAAATCACGGACCGTAAGGCCCCGCTCGGCATAATCCGCTGCGGTCACGGGGTTGAGGATCGAACATCCGACCCCCTGCATGACAAGCGCGCAGATGGTCATCGCATATTGGGTTTCGATGACCATCTCGCGGTGGACGCCCGCGTCCTCGAAAATGCGATCGATGCGGTGACGCACGCCGTCCTCGAGCGCGAGCGAAATGAAGGGCTCGCCCTCGAGATCGGCCGGCCGAATGACGTCCTTGACGGCCAGCCGGTGACCGGCAGGGAGAACGCAGGCGCCGGGGCAGCGCAGGAAGCGCTCCATCCTTATGCCGGGCAATTCGCGCGCCGGCGTCGCGAGCCCGATGTCGAACTGCTGGTTCGCCATCCATTGCCGCACCGTCGAGGAACTGCGGGTCTGGAGCTGAACGGTGACGCCGGGATGCGTCTCGCGAAAGGCCGCGATCACGCGCGGCAGGAAACTGACCGCGAGCGCCGGGAGGGCGGCGATCCGGAGCGTGCCGGTCGCCATGTTGCGGATGTCTTCCGCTACCCGCTTCAGGGCCGCAATACCGGAGAAGCTCCGCTCGACTTCGTAGAAAAAGGCGTCGGCTTCGGGCGTCACGGTGAGCGCGCTGCCGCGCGAACGCAGGAAGAGCTGAAAGCCCAGCTGATGCTCGAGCTCGGCAAGCATCTTGCTCACCGCGGGTTGCGACAGGTTGAGCGACTGCGCGGCCTGGGTGACCGATCCCGAGAGCATCACGGCCCTGAAGGCTTCGAGGTGACGCAGGTTCATCGGACATCGCTCCCTATAGCTATTTCTTATGGCGCTAGCATTGAAAGCCTCGTTTATGAATAGGTCGCACGCATCGCGCCGCTGGTTACCGGCGCTGCTCGCCGCAGGCGCCCTGTTACTCGGCGGCTGCGGCCGCGAGCCCGCCGGCACCGGTGGGCATGAAATCGCCGCGGCGAAGGGGTCGACGCTTGCGCGGATTCGCGCGCGCGGAACGCTCAATTGCGCAATTCATACGGGGCAGCTCGGCATGTCCTATCTCGACAAGCGCGGGCGCTGGCAGGGGTTCTTCGTCGACTACTGCCGGGCGCTCGCCGCTGCGGTCCTCGGCGATGCCCGCAAGGTCCGGTTCATGCCGGTCGCCTCGAACAAGCGCTTCACGATCGTGCAGACGGGCGAGGCCGACGTCCTGTCGCGGACGACGACATGGACGCTGACGCGCGACACCGACCTCGGGGTGAATTTCGTCGGCACCATGTATTATGACGGGCAGAGCTTCCTGGTGCCCCGGCGATCGGGTGTGCGGCTTCCGACGGATCTCGATGGCGCATCGATCTGCATCACCAAGGGGACGACCTCCGAACTCAACACCGCCGAATATTTCGAGCGCAAGGGGCTGCGTTTCCAGTCGGTCGTGTTCGAGAATCCCGAGGAAGCCAAGCTCGCCTTCTTTGCCGGGCGGTGCGACGCGATGACCACCGATGCCTTCACGCTGACCGTGATCCGTCTCGCCGATACCGCGCATCCGGACGATTATGTTGTGCTGCCCGAACGACTCACCAAGGAGCCGGTAGGTCCCGTCGTGCGCAGCGACGACGAGCAATGGTATGAGATCAACAAATGGGTGCTGAACGCGCTCTTTGCTGCCGAGGAAATGGGGGTCACCCGCGCGAATGCAGCGCGCATGCGCATGGCCTCGCGTGACCCCGAAGTGCGCAAGATGCTCGGCGGCCTGCCCGGATTCGGCAAGTCGCTCGGCCTCGACGATGACTGGGCGTATCGCGCGATCGAGGCGACGGGCAATTATGGCGAAATCTTCGACCGGCACATTACGCCGCTCGGCGTCGAACGCGGACAGAATAAGCTCTATCGGGACGGCGGGCTGATCTACCCGTTGCCGATGCGATGACTCATAAACACAGGCGGCTTGCCATCGCTGCGTTACCCTGGCTGCTGATCGCGGGCGGGCTTGTGGTCGCCTACGGCCTGTTTGCGACATTGGCGGACAATCTCGCGGACCGAAACATCCGGACGGGGTTCGGTTTCCTGTTCGACCGGGCGGGTTTCGCGATCGGTGAAACGCTGATTGCTTACGCGCCGGGCGATTCCTATGCCGCGGCGCTGGCGGTGGGTCTTCTCAACACGCTCCTGATATCGGCGCTCGGCATCATCTTCTCGACCTTGCTCGGCCTCGCGGTCTGCATGGCGCGCCTGTCGTCCAACTGGCTGCTTGCGAGGCTCTCCGGCCTTTATATCGAGCTGGTTCGCAATATTCCGCTGCTGCTCCAGATGTTCGTCTGGTACGCCGCGCTGCTGTTCGGTCTGCCCGGACCCGGCCCGGGCGCCGTCGGACCGTTCGACCTCGATAATCGGGGATTGCACCTCCCCGCGCTCTCCTTGGCCGATCCGGGACGGCCGGTCTTTCTCATCGCGATCGTCGCCTGTGCGATCCTGCTGGGTGCCGTGCGGCGAGGAGCCGTTCGCACGCGCACTGCGCTGGCCTTCGCCGGCATCTCCCTGGTGCCGCTCTTGCTGTGGGGCGGGATCGATCTGCCGCGGGCGGGGCGCTTCGGAACCGTCGGCGGATTGTCGCTCTCCACGGAGTTTCTGACGCTGGTCGCCAGCCTTTCGGTCTATGCCTCGGCCTATCTGGCCGAGATATTCCGCGGCGCGATCCTCGCCGTTCCCGCAGGGCAGAGCGAGGCCGCCAAAGCGCTCGGCCTGTCGCCCGCGCAAACAATGGGACGGATCGTGATGCCGCAAGCGCTGCGCATCGCCATACCGCCGATGACGAGTTGGCATCTCAACACGATCAAGAACAGCTCTCTGGGGGTAGCGATCGGTTATCCCGAGTTTGTCTCGGTGGTCGACACCGTCATCAGCCAGACAGGCCAGGCGATCGAAGGCGTCGGCCTGATCGTCGCGACCTTTCTCCTGCTCTCGCTGTCCTTGTCGTTCGTTACCGACCGCTATGCCCGCCGGTTGGGCTGGAGCGCTGCCGGGCAGCCCGGCCGCAGCATCCAGTCGTCGCCCCTCGAACCCTTTCCGCTGCGCTCGGTGGCCGCGTGGCCGTCGTGGATGCGGCGCAATCTCTTCAAGGGATGGCGCCAGTCGATATTGACCATCGCGATCCTCGCTATGACCGCGGCTTTCGTCGGCAGGGGACTCTCGTGGCTGCTATTCGACGCGACCTTCGCCGGGGGCGCCGCCGATTGCCGGTTGGCCAGCGGTGCTTGCTGGCCGTTCCTCCGCGAAAATGCGAGGCTCATATTGTTTGGCACCTATCCCGAAGCCGAGCAATGGCGGTCCGCCGCAGCGGCGGCCGCGCTGCTTTCGTGCCTTGCGTTCTCCTTCGTTCCCCGATTTTGGCGCAGCCGCCTCGGGCTTGTCTGGCTCGGAGCAATCGCCGTGGCGGTACTGCTGTTACGAGGAGGGTTCGCGGGCCTTCCTTATGTCCCGATGGAGAAGTGGAGCGGCCTGCCGGTCACATTGCTGCTCGCGAGCCTTGCGGTGGTCGGCGCTTTTCCATTGGCTATACTCCTCGCGTTCGGCCGCAGGTCGATGCGGCGCGGGGTTCGCTGGCCGAGCATCGCTTTCATCGAGCTGGTTCGCGGAACACCCCTGATTGGGGTGCTCTTCCTCGCTGCGGTCCTGTTCCCGTTGTTCGTGCCCTCCTATCTCTCGATCGACAGCCTGCCACGCGTCCAGATCGCGCTCATTCTCTTCACTGCCGCCTATATGGCGGAGGTCATCCGGGGCGGCCTGCTGGCCATTCCCGTCGGACAGGCCGAGGCGGCCCATGCCCTTGGCCTCACCAAATGGCAGACGCGGCGCCACATTCTGTTGCCGCAGGCCCTGAAAGTCAGCGTGCCCGGGCTGGTCAACACATCGATCAGCGAGGTCAAGAATACAACGCTCGTCCTCATCGTCGGCGTCTTCGATTTGTTGCAGACGACCCGCCTCTCCTACGTCGAGGCGCAATGGCGACCCTATTTCGCCGAAGCCTATCTTTTCACCGGGGCAATTTTCTTTTTCCTCTGCTTCTCCCTGTCCCGGCTCAGCATGAAGATCGAACGGAAACTAAACTATGCAGGATAATCATGACGGAAAATGGCCCGAGGAGCCGGCGAGCCCGAAAGGAACCGCCTGGCAAGATCCGACGCGTGCCGTGCACGGCGGTCCCCGCCCGCGCGATCAGCGGGGCCTTATCAATCCGCCCGTCGATCGAGCTTCCACCATTATCTACGACAGCGTCGACGCCTATATGGACCGGCACCAAGGGCTCTACGACGAGGTCATCTATGGTCTGTACGGAACGCGAACGACCTTTGCGCTCGCCGAGGCTGTCAGCGAACTCGAAGGCGGCTGCGCGACCGTCATCACCTCGTCCGGAACCAGCGCAATCGCGCTAGCCCTCACGGCTTTCGTGGCCGGGAGCGACCATCTGCTCGTCGCGGACTGCGTCTATGGGCCGACCCGCAAGTTTCTGACCGACGTTCTCGCGCGTTTCGGGGTCGAGGTGGAATATTTCCGGCCCGATATCGGAGCGGAGATTGCCGGGCTGTGCCGCAGCAACACCCGGCTCATCTATATGGAGACCCCGGGCTCGCAGACATTCGATATGATCGACGTCCCCGCGATCACGGCGGTTGCGCGCAGCCGGGGCATATTGACCGCTCTCGACAACACCTGGGCGACGCCGCTCTTCTTCAAGCCCTTGGCCCATGGCGTCGACATCTCGCTTGCTTCGGCAACCAAATATCTCTCGGGGCACTCCGACTGTCTGCTCGGCACGATGACGGCGGCCAGCGATGCCGTCTACCGCCAGCTCAAGGACGCGGCGGCGCGCTGGGGCAACTGCGCGAGTCCCGACAATTGCTATCTGGTCCACCGGGGCATCAGGACGCTCGATGCGCGCCTTGAACGCCACCAGCGCACCGCAGCGACGCTGATCGAATGGTTCGCCCAGCAACCCGAAGTGGTTGCGGTCCGCTATCCGGCTCATCCCGCCGACCCCGGCCATGCAATCTGGAAGCGGGATTTCACCGGTGCTTCCGGATTGTTCGGTGTTCAGCTCGATGGCCTGACCCCGCCCGAAACCAGCGCCTTTTTCAACGAATTCTCGCTATTCCAGCTCGGTTCGAGCTGGGGCGGCTTCGAAAGTCTCGCGGTTCCGGCGTGGCCCGCTCCGATCCGCGATTTTCCCAATGGCGAGGCAGATGGGGCGCTGATCCGCATTCACGCCGGCCTCGAAGCGCCGCAGGATCTGATCGCCGACCTCGCCGCAGCCTTCGCGCGGGTACGAGCGCTCCGCGGCCGGGGGCAGGCGTCATGACCGACGCCTCGGGCCACGCGGCCGTCAGCTTGCGGCAGGTCGACAAATATTATGGCGCCTATCATGCCCTCCGCTCGATCGACCTCGAAATCGCCCCGCGCGAGCGGATCGTGATTTGCGGCCCTTCAGGCTCCGGCAAATCGACGCTCATTCGCTGCATGAACAGGCTCGAGGTGCCCGACTCCGGTGCCGTCCTGATCGAGGGAACCAGGATAACCGACGCGTCGCGGGAGGCCGTTGCGGCGCTCCGCGCCGTCGGCATGGTCTTTCAACAGTTCAATCTGTTCCCGCACAAGACGGTGCTGGAGAATTGCACCCTCGCGCCCGTCCTGCTCGGCGGCTTGTCTCTTCCGGAGGCGGAGGCGCGCGCCATATCCTATTTGGACAAGGTGAGGATTGGCGACCAGGCGGGCAAATATCCGGGGCAGCTCTCGGGAGGGCAGCAACAGCGGGCCGCGATAGCCCGCGCTCTGGCGATGGAGCCCCGGATTCTTCTCTTCGACGAGCCGACATCGGCGCTCGATCCCGAGATGATCAAGGAGGTACTCGATGTGATGACGTCCCTTGCCGGCGAAGGACGGACGATGGTGTGCGTGACGCACGAAATGGGATTCGCGCGCGAGGCGGCCGATCGCATGCTTTTCATGGATCAGGGCCAGATCATCGAAGACGCAAGGCCGGCAGATTTTTTCGCCGCGCCGAAAAGCGAGCGCGCACGGACCTTTCTCGAACAGATACTTTCGCATTGAGCGGCTCAAGTCGGTCGCGCCCCCAAGCTGTGCCGACCCACTTAATCATGTCATTTCATAAGCAAGCCGAGGGAGGGGCCCGCCGGCTCCTTGCGCGAAAAGGCTCAGGCCGGAAAAAATTTCAAAATTGATGAGGGGTAGAGCTTTGGGGTGCGTATCTAGTAAGTATCGTGCGCCCGGAATTTACTTCATAACCAATTGATATGATTCAATAAATTCCTATTGACCTGTATATACATTTGATGCTCTCTGAGGGGAATCAGCCAACCATCAGGGGGTTTCGCTATGATGACCAGGACAATTTTGCTCGCCAGCGCCGCAGCGGTCGCGACCTTTGCAACGCCAGCGCTCGCGCAGAGCGATGCTGCGACGCAGTCACCCGCCGCGGAGGATGCTCCGAACGGATCGGACATCGTCGTGACCGGCTCGCGCATTCGTCGCCAGGATCTCGCGGGCGTCGGCCCCGCGACCGTCGTGTCGGCCGAGCAGATCGAGAACACCGGCGTCGTCAATATCGAGACGGTGCTGCAGCGCCTTCCCGCCAACGCCGGCTTCGCAGGCAACCAGACCTCCGCCTATTGGGCGAACAATGGATATGGCACGGCGCAGGTGAACCTGCGCGGTCTCGGCATCAAGCGCACGCTTGTTCTGCTCAACGGCCGCCGCCTCGTCGCGGGCGGCACCGGCGCGAACTCCTCGCCCGATCTTAACATGATCCCGGTCGCGGCGCTCGCGCGCACCGATGTGCTCAAGGACGGCGCCTCGGCGATCTATGGCGCCGACGCGATGGCGGGCGTGGTCAACCTCGTGACCCGCACTGACTATGAAGGCCTCGGCCTCAGCGTGCGCCAAGGCATCACCGAAAAGGGCGATGGCTCGGACTTCACCGCCGACCTCCTGTGGGGCGTCCGCAACGATCGCGGCGGTTTCATGGCGGCGGTCACCTATCAGAAGACGAGCGCGGTCAATATGGCAACGCGCGCGCCTTGCTCGCTTGCCGAAACCACGCCCGGCATGCTGAGCTGCGTGAACAGCGCCTCGACGATCGGCGGCCGCGCGGTGCTGCCGAACGGCCAGCAGATCAACTTCAATCAGGTGCTGGGCGGTAACGGCAACTTCTTCGAGCCGTACAGCGCTGCCAAGCACAACTTCAACTCGAACCCGTTCCTCAACGCGGTGAGCCCGGTCGAGCGCGTGAGCACGGCGTTTTTCGCCGACTATGACATCACTGACAATATCGAGGCGTTCGGCGAATTCCTTTACACCTTCCGCAAGTCGAATCAGATCGCGACGCCCGGAACGCTGCGCAACCTCTCGATCGCGGCGAGCAATCCCACCAATCCGACGGGGCAGAATATCGTCCTCATCCAGCGCCGCCTCGCCGAGCCCGGCCCGCGCCAATTCTTCCAGGAAACCGATACCTGGCAGGGTACGTTTGGCCTCCGCGGCAAGCTCTCTAACGATTGGGGATGGGAAATCGCGGGCGCCTTCGGCCGCAACACCGCGGTCGATGGTTCGACCAACATCGCCAATCTCGAGCGAGTGGCGAATTCCCTCGATACGACCAAGTGCAGTCTTGCTGCCGGTGCCACGATCCCCTGCGCCGACTATCTCGGGTTCGGCGACCTGACCCCGGAGGTTCTCGACTATATCCTGTTCACGTCGCGCGACCGCGGCGGCAACGAGCTTGCGACGGTCACCGCCGATATCAACGGCGATCTCTTCAAGCTGCCCGCAGGCCCCGTCTCCTTCGCGGCGGGTGTCGTCTATCGCAAGGAAAAGGGTTGGCGCGATCCCGATCCGCTGACGGTGCTCGGTATTGCCAACACCAACCAGCAGGATCCGATCTCCGGAACGAGCACGGCGAAGGAAGCCTATCTCGAACTGTCGGTGCCCGTTCTGGCCGACACACCCTTCTTCCAGTCGCTTACCCTCGACGGCGCGGTTCGCTACTCGAACTACGACCTGTTCGGCAGCGACTGGAACTACAAGGGGAGCGTCGACTGGGTCATCAATGACAGCTTCCGCCTGCGCGGCACCTACGGCACCGGCTTTCGCATTCCGAACGTCCCCGAATTGTTCGGCGGCGTCTCCGAGGGCAATCTGACGACCACCGACCCCTGCTCGCGCTATTCGACCAGCGGCAATGCGACACTGATCGCCAATTGTCAGGCGTCGGGCGTGCCGGCCAATTATGTTCAGCTCGGTACAACGATCCTGACAACGGTCGGCGGCAACGAGAATCTGAAACCCGAAAGCTCGACGACCTGGACCGTCGGGACGGTGATTTCACCGAAGGGACTGGTTCCGGGACTCTCGCTCACTGCCGACTGGTTCGACATCAAGATCAAGGATGCGATCCGTGCTATTCCGGGCTCGACAAAGCTCAGCATTTGTTATGCGAGCCAGAATCTTTCGCATCCCTTCTGCGAAGATTTTACCCGCAGCCCGTTGACCGGCGAGGTTACCTTCCTCTCCGCGCAACCGATCAACACGGGCCGCGAAGAAATGAACGGCCTCGATCTGGGTCTCGTTTACAACAATGACATCGGCAGCGTGAACGTCTCGCTCGACGTCAACGTGACCTATCTCAACAAATATGTGGTCCTGCCTTTCCCCGGCGGCGCGCCGATCGACTTCGACGGCTTTATCGGCGGCGGCAATGGCGGCTATCCGAAATGGCGCGGCTATGGCGTGCTGACCGCTGAAAAGGACGGGGTCAGCGCGACCTGGTCGACCCAGTGGATCGGCAAGGCGACCGACTTCAATGCGGCCCCCGGCGACATCGGCTACAGCACGCCGAATGTCTTCTACCACAATCTCCAGGTCGCTTTCGAAATCGACGAGAAGACCCGGTTCCAGGTCGGTGTCGACAATCTTTTCGATCGCAAGGCGCCCTATATCCAGAGCTTCACCGATGCGAACACCGACACGATGACCTATGACCTGCTCGGACGGCGTTTCTACGTCGGCTTCCGCACCGCGTTCTGAGGGTAATCGATATGGCGATCCGTTGGCCGCTGCTCGTCCGGCGAACGCATAAATGGCTGGCCTTGGTGGTCGCCGTCCAGGCGCTGCTCTGGACGCTGACCGGCTTCTACATGGTGGTCGTGCATATCGACACCATCCATGGCGACCATCTCGTGCGCGCGCCGATGGTTCAGCCCTTCGACCTCGCGGGCCTCGCGCCGCCGTCGCGGATCGTTGCGGCCGCGCCCGGTGCGTCCGAGGTTCGCTTGCAGCGGTTCTTCGATCGCCCCGTCTGGCGCGCTGAAACTCCCGAAGGGGCGCGGCTGTTCGATGCCCGCTCGGGTGCGCCGCTGCCTGCGCTTACCGAGTCCCAGGTCCGCGAGCAGGCGCGGCGCATCTACACCGGCGACGGCAAGATCGTGTCGGTGCGGCTGTTGACCGAAGCGCCACAGGAAATGCAGTCGCGCAAGCCGCCCTATTGGCAGGTCGAGTTCGAGGGCTGGAACCGCCCGACGCTCTATCTGTCGCCGACGACCGGTGAGCTTATCTCGCGCCGGCACGCATTGTGGCGCGTGTTCGACTTCGCGTGGATGCTCCACATCATGGACTATGATGAGCGGACCGACGTCAACAACCCGTTGCTCCGCGTCGCGACCTGGAGCGTCTTCGCGATGGCGATCAGCGGGGCGTGGTTGCTGATCTGGTCCTTCAAACGCCGCAAGAGGAAGCAGGCATGAAACGCATCCGACTGACGCCGCTCTTCTTCCGGCGCATCCACAAATGGGTCGGGCTGATCCTGGGTCTCCAGTTCCTGCTCTGGGCGCTCAGCGGATCGGTGATGGCGCTGCTCGACAAGGATAAGGTCGGCGGGCACGGCGGCGGGATGTCGCATGCGCATCCACTGCCACCGGGGGAATATTTCGACGTGGCGGCCCTGCCGCGCGGCGAACCTGTCACGGGCGTGATCCTTCGCGATCTCGGAACCCGGCCGGTCTATGAAGTGCGCTCCGCAAAAGGCGTCCGTCTCGTCGACGCGACAAGCGGCGAGCACATCCGGGTCGACGAGGCCATGGCGCGCGAAGTCGCCTCCATGATGAACGAGGCGCCGATCCGAGAGGTGAGCGTAATCGCCAAGCCGAACCTCGAATCGCGCGATCATGAGGGGGCGATGTGGCGCGTCGATTTCGCGGACGACGAGAACAGCAGCGCCTATGTCTCGCTCGATACCGCCCGCTTTCTCGTGATGCGCGGCGATACCTGGCGCACATGGGACTTCTTCTGGATGCTCCACAATATGGACTATATCAACCGGTCGAGCTTCAACCACCCGCTGATCATCTTCGTCGCCTTCGGTGTACTATGGCTGTCGGGAACCGGCTTCTACCTGCTGTTCAAAAGCTTCAGCAAAGCCGACTTCCGTTGGCTGCGCCGGCGCCGCAAGCCGGTCGTGGTCACCCGCACCGGCTGACCGGCCTCAATCGTCGATCGAAAAGGCGGCTGACAGCTCGAAGCGTGTTCCGGGGTGTGTCAGCCAGGCATGCGACACAAGGCGCGAGCGGCTCCAAGTCCGGCGCGTCATCTGGAGCACCGGTTCGCCGTCGGACAATCCCAGCATGCCGCGCATCCGCTCGTCGGGCATCGTCGAGCAAACGCGATGCTCGACCCGTTCGAGCGGTGCAATGCGCGTCAGATATTCATTTGGTGTCATCCGCGTGAAGTCGAGCGTGCCATAGTCGGGGGCGATCGACGCGAGAACGAACCTCTCTTCTATCTGTATCGGAAATTCGGCTTCGTGATGGACGATGATCGAATGGAACAATTTCGTGCCCACGGACACCTCGAGCAGCGGCGCCGTCTCTACATTGGCGCGCTCTTCGCGGTTCTGGATCACGCGGGCGCGGTACGCATGACCGCGCTCCCGGATTTCCTCGGCGATGTTGCGGATTTCAATCATCTGGCCGATCGGCTTTGGCTCTGCGATGAACGATCCGCTGCCGGCGCGCCGCACGACGACGCCCGCCGCCTGCAACTCGCGTAGAGCGCGGTTCGCGGTCATCCGCGAAACGTCGAACTGCTGAACCAGCTCCGCTTCCGACGGCACCCGGTCTCCTGGGTTGAGGCGGCCGTCCCGCACTGCATCGCAAATGCTTTGCTTGATGGCGACGTACCGGGGCATCACCTCGCCTCCCGTCTCTTCGGGCGGCCGGGTTGCCTCGCGGGGCCGAGATTCTGAAGCGGGGGATTTTCGAGTGAGCGAAGGGTTCATAAGTCGTCTATACAACTTCGCCGACTCCCAGCTAGGTAAAACAGAATGTCACGCGCCGATTGCGCAAAAACTTGCGCGCCAAGCCACTCTCGGTGAGAGCGGGAGACTAATTGTCTCGATTCCGCTTGCGATCGGGAAAGTAGCGTGCCGGCGTTACACCGGTCAGTTCGCGAAACGAGCGGATAAAGTTACTCGCCGTCCCAAAACCGAGTTCGAGCGCGATCGATGTGACCGCCTCGCCCTGCGCCAGCCGCAAGAGCGCGGCCTTGAGCCGAATCTGGTTCCGAAACGCGGTAAAGCCTGTTCCGGTATCGCGTTGGAACAGCCGCGCAAGGCTTCGGCTCGAGATATGGAGTTGCTCCGACCAGGCTTCGAGGCTCCTCCGGTCGCCGGGATTGCGATCGAGTGCCGCGGCGATTTGCGCGATACGGGGCGCTGTGACCGACGGGATCGTCAGGGCAGGCGATATTTTCAACGCCATCTCGTCGGCGAAGAGGAAGGCCAGATGCCGCTGACGCGCCCCTGCGCCCGTGCCTGCGGCCGCAAAAATGATCTCGCGCATCAAGGGGCTCACGGAAGTTAGCCCGGCTTCTTTCGGCAGCCTCCGTAGAATGCTGCCGAAACAATATATGCTGTACATCTCGAAACCGCCCGAGGTCTCGACGCGATGCTCATGGTCCGCGGGCAGCCAAACGCCCTGCTGGGGCGGAACGACCCATTGTCCCTCACGGGTGTGCAATATCATGACCCCCCTGCTCGGGTATATCAGTTGGACTACTGGGTGCCGGTGCCACTCCCCGATGCTTCGTGCATGGAATGTGGCTCGTTCCACCTCGATCGAGACCGAAGGAGCATTCTTGTCGGATAGTGAATTCATTATGTCCTGATATCATCTATCGGACATAGTCTCCAACGCTCAGCATCGTCTTCGCAATCGACGGAGACCTTATGCGCCTACCCATGATGATCCAGTCCACGAAGCGTTCGTCCGCCGCCCGTCCCCATGGGGAATATAAGCGCCAATTGCTCGACGAAATTGTCGCTCTCAAGCCGGCAACCTTACTCGACGTCGGATGCGGCACGGGCGATCTTCTCGTCGCAGCGCGCGAAGCGGGCATCGCCCGCACTGTCGGGATCGAGCCGGAAACCCAAGCTTGCGTCCGCGCGCGATCCCGGGGTTTGGACGTCATTTCATGTCGTGCCGAAGCGCTGCCATTCGAAGACCGCAGTTTCGACGTCGTGACGCTCGATTATGTCGCACATCATACGGAGAATTTGCCGAGAGCATTGCGCGAGGCGTCGCGCGTCGCGCGCTGCGCCGTGCTCATCCTGGATTGCTGGTTCGACGACACCCTTGCTTCCCAGCGCGTCGCACGACGCTATGACAACTGGCTGAAGAGGCGCGACCGCAAGAGCGGATATGTGCACAACGCCTGCCCCACGGCGATCGAACTAATCTCTATGTTTGCAGCCGAAGAATTTTCGATCGACTATTTTTGCCGCCTTATCCTTTCGCCGCTCGACGTCGCCGAAGTCGAACGATCGGCCCGCGGTCTCCTGGAAAATGACGACGACCCGATCGGGAGGCTGGAACTGGAGGGCATTCTAGACGATGCCCGCCGCGACGGAATAAGCGATGATGGCTGCATCGTCGCTCGCTTTCTTCGCGACGGCGAAGCTGCAGACACCGCCTAGGCCCGAGAATGAAGGAGAGGCGATCATGTCGAGGCAAGCGGCTCTGGCCGAGATCCGGTTTCTGGGCGATGATCGATGTGAGTTGTCTGCCTGGGTGTCGGCGGCGGCTCCAGGGATCGAGAATCCAACGCCGATCCTGCTATGCCACGGTGGCGGACCCGATCACGCAATGTTCCTGCCCCTGATCGAGACAATCCCGGACGAATATGCGGTAATACTTCCCGATGTGCGCGGCTATGGCCGATCGCGATGTCGCGACACGGCGCGCCACACTTGGGCCCAATATGTATCCGATGCAGTCGCGTTGCTTGACGCCCTTGGTTTCTCGCGCGCCATCATCGGAGGCGCCGGACTTGGATCGACGATAGCACTCCGCTTCGCGGTGGATCTTCCGACCTATGTTCTGGCTGTCATCGCGATCGGGATCGAGGATATCGAGGACGATAAGGCAAAGGAGGCTGAAATCCGGATGATGGAGGCGTTCGCCTTGCGAGTACAGCGTGACGGCATTCTGGCCGGATGGGAGCCCCTCTTGCCGCATCTATCTCCGATCATCGGCGCGATGGTTTGCGAGGCGATCCCGCGTTCCGATGCGGAGAGCATTGCCGCGGCTGCGGCGATCGGTCGCGACCGATCCTTTAAAGATCCCGAAGAGCTTGCCGTCATTTCCGTTCCGGTCATCTTGTTCGCGGGTGACGACGCGAGACACCCGCAGTCGCTGGCCGAAGAGCTTGCGAGCATCATTCCCCGTGGCCGATTGGCGGCGGCTTCGCTGTCATCGAACGTGAAAACAAGCCGCGATTTCGGTCGGTTCATCGCGCCCGCTCTTCTCGACTTTATTGCCGAAGTTCGAGCCGCACCCACAGGATGATCGCAGCCTCTACGATCTGACCGACGGATAACCGCCGAAGCAGGCCCATCCAGCCGGACCTGGCGCGCACCCGATTGCGATAGCAGCAAGCGGTCTCGGCCGGCACCTGCGTCGGTGGTGCGATGTCCCGCCGCGAAGCGCGGCCCCCTTCGGCGGCCGCAGAGGGAGAGGAGAGAGGGGCCAGGTGACGGGTTGAAACCGGGAGAGAGTCTTCCGGACCCGTCGCGGAGACACGCCATGACACTTCTACCCAGCACCCTCGCCCGCGATTCGTCCCCGGGCTACAAGGTCGATATCTCGCGAGGCCGGCGCATCGGCCGCGTCTCGTCCGAATGGTTCTCCCGGCCCGACGACGAGCGCTACCTGTCGCTCTCCGACCTTTATGATGCAGTGCGCGCGCGGGCCGAGACCGCGACTGCGCGGACTGTCGAAACCCGCGCCATTCGCGTCATCGCCGCGCCCGACGAACCCGAGCGACTGAGCCTGCTCCTTCCCGACCGCGAAGCGCCGGTTGCACCCACGCACTGGTCTTTCGGGCAAATGTGCAGTCTCGTCGGGGCGCCGTCGGCCTATCTGCGCCAGCTTCCCGCCGCATTGGCGGGCATCAACATGCAGCACGGTCTGCTCGCGCATCGCGGGGAATTGGTGAAGACGCTCGAGACCGGCGACGGGCGCACCGAGCTGCGTGCCGTGACCGGCCCCGATTATGGCCGCATCTGGGATCATGAGCTTGTCGCCGCGGTCATGAAGATCGCGGGCAATGGCACTGGCGACACGCGGTGGAAGGTGCCGGGGCTCCTCGACTGGTCGACGATGCGCCACAATCCCTTCGTCGAGGTCATGAAAGATACGACGACGCTCTACGCCAGCGACCGCGACGTCTTCCTCTTCCTTGTCGACGACGCCAATCCGATCGAGGCCGGTCGTCTGCCCAACGGCGATCCCGACCTCTTCTTCCGCGGCTTCTACTGCTGGAACAGCGAGGTCGGGTCGAAAGCCCTCGGCATGGCGACCTTCTATCTTCGCGCCGTCTGCATGAACCGGAACATCTGGGGCGCCGAGGGCTTCGAAGAGATCAGCATCCGGCACAGCAAGTTCGCGGCCGGTCGCTTCGCGCAGCAAGCGGCGCCCGCGCTCGAACGCTTCGCCTCTTCCTCGCCGGTCTCCTTTATGAACGGCATCAAGGCCGCTCGGGCCGCGATCGTCGCGCGCGACGATGACGATCGGCAGACCTTCCTGCGCAAACGCGGCTTCTCGAAGGGCGAGAGCGAGCGGATCATCCGCAGCGTGCTGCAGGAAGAGGGGCACCCGCCCGCATCGATCTTCGACTTCGTGCAGGGGATCACCGCGCTGGCCCGCGAGCGTCCGCATCAGGATGGACGGCTCGAGCTGGAAGCCAAGGGTGCCAAGCTTCTGGCCTCGGTCCACTGAGCAAATCTCGCGTTCGCCGGCGGCGTGGTCCTTTCCCTTCAGAGGGAGAGGGCTGCGCCGGAGCCATGACGGGCTGAGAGCCGGGAGAGAGTCTCGCGGCGGCCTGTCATGGAGAAGCATCATGACGAAACAGGCAAAAATCACCCTCAGCGGCGCGCGGGAAATTCCCTTCAGCGCGCTCGTGCTGAGCCAGGCCAATGTGCGGCGCGTGAAGGCCGGGGTGTCGATCGACAGCCTTGCCGCGGACATCGCGCGGCGCGGCCTCCTCCAGAGCCTGACTGTTCGCGCCCAGCGCGACGAGGCGGGCCAGGAAACCGGTCGCTTCGAAGTCCCGGCCGGCGGTCGCCGCTTCCGCGCGCTCCAGATGCTGGTGAAACAGCGGCGCCTGGCGAAGACCGAGCCCGTGCCCTGCATCGTCCGCGAGGATGATGCCGTGTCGGCCGAAGAGGATTCGCTCGCCGAAAATGTCCATCGCGAACCGCTGCATCCGCTCGACCAGTTCCGGTCGATGCAGAAGCTCGTCGAACAGGGCACCGACATCGAAACGATCGCGGCGACCTTCATGGTCACGCCCGCGGTCGTGAAACAGCGCCTCAAGCTCGCCGAGGTCTCGCCCAAGCTCCACGACATCTACGCCGATGACGGCATGACGCTCGAACAGCTGATGTCCTTTTCGGTGTCGAGCGATCACGCGCGGCAGGAACAGGTCTGGGATATGCTCGCCTCGAGCCACACCCAGCAGCCCTGGTATATCCGCGCGCGGCTGACCGAGGACAAGGTTCGGGCATCGGACAAGCGCGTCCAGTTCGTCACCCTCGACGCCTATCGCGAGGCAGGCGGACATATTCTTCGCGATCTCTTCGAAAGCGATGACGGCGGCTGGCTCGAGGACGTCGCGCTGCTCGACCGGCTGCAGGCCGAGAAGTTCGAAGCCGAGGTTGCGCGTGTCGCGGCGGAAGGCTGGAAGTGGATCGAGACGGCGGTCGACTTCCCCTATGGCCACACCTTCGGCCACCGCCCGCTCGATGGCGTGGCGGCCGAGACGAGCGCCGACGATGAGGCGCGGATCGAAGCGCTGCGCGAGGAAGCCGACCGGCTCGAAGACGAATGGGCGGGCGCCGAGGACATCCCCGATGAAATCAGTGCCCGGATCGATGCGATCGACGAGGAGATCGCGCCGCTCGTCTCGAAGCCGCTGATCTACGACCCGGAGGAAGTGGCGATCGCCGGCACCTTCGTGAGCATCGATGTCGACGGGTCGCTGCATATCGAACGCGGCTTCGTTCGTCCCGAGGACGAGCCGCAAGAGCCCGTTGACGAGGAAGCTGCGGGCGGCGAGGAAGCGGCCGGCGGCGTGATCGGCGACGAAATGCAGGAAGATGCGGTCGGCGCGACATCTCCGGAAGAAGGCGGCACCGGCGAGGGCGAAGATCCGGATGATCTCGTCCGCCCGCTTCCGGACAAGCTCGTGACCGACCTCACCGCGCACCGCACCCTTGCGCTGCGCGACGCGCTGGCCGCAAGCCCGCTGGTGGCGTTTGCGGCGATGCTCCACGCCATCGTTCTCGAATGCTTCTACACCTATGCCTCCTCGGCGAGTTGCGTCGGCATCGCGCTGCGCAATCATTCGATGGTCGGCTATGATGCGGGGCTCAACGATACGCCGTCCGCGCGGGCCATTCGCGAACGGCACGAAGGCTGGTCCGAGCGGCTGCCCGATGCGACCGCCGATCTGTGGGACGTGCTTGCCGGTCTCGACGCTGATGACCAGGCAGCACTGTTCGCGCACTGCGTCTCCTTCGGCGTCAATGCGGTGTGGGAGCCGGCGACCCGCTATAATGAAGGCCGGGTGTCGGCCCGCGCGGTGGCGAGCCGGATCGACCATTCGCACATCCTCGCGCGGGCGTCGGGCCTCGACATGGTCCAGGCGGGCTGGGTTGCTACCACGGCCAATTACCTCGGACGGGTGACCAAGCCGGGGATCCTCGATGCCGTCGAAGAGGCTTGCGGGGCCGAAGCGGCGGCGCGGATTGCGGGACTGAAGAAGCCCGAGATGGCGAGCGCCGCCGAGGACCTGCTCAAAGGCACCGGCTGGCTTGCACATCCGCTGCGCACGCCCGTCATCGACGAGCCCGACGGTGATGGGGAGCTGGCTGCGGCCAATGACGATGGCCCTGCAATCGAAGCGGGCCATGACGAGCTGGGCGACGACGACATCGAAGCGATTGCCGCCGAATAACGCCACCGACTATCATTCGGGGAGTTCGGCGCTGTGCCGGGCTCCCCATTTTTTCGCTGGCCCTTGAAATCAGGACGCTCCGCGCGAACATCGGAGGTGTCCGGCAGGGGCTGCCAGACCGCCGCATGCCTTCCTGACCCGCTCCACCGGGCGGGATCGCGCGCAGCCTGTCTTGTGAAGGAGGCCCCCATGTCGAGTCCTGCAGCCGAGGTCGCGCGACGCCTCGCCGACGATGCCGAGGCGGTTTGCCGCCGATATCTCTCCCATGGACGCCGCGAGGGACATTATTGGATGGTCGGTGACGTCCGTAATTCGCCGGGCCGCAGCCTTTACGTTCGCCTTTCTGGCACCGCCGACGGTCTTCGGTCCGCTGGCAAATGGACCGATGCCGCCAGCGGCGATCATGGCGATCTTCTCGATGTCATCGCCGCGAGCTGCGGCCATACATCCTTCCGCGACACGCTCGACGAGGCGCGCCGCTTTCTGAGCCTGCCTGCCGTCATGCCCGGCGACCGAAATCCGGCTCCGCGTAAAGCACCGCGCGGCACCCCCGAGGCCGCCCGCAGGCTATGGGCCGGATCGAAGCCGCTCAGCGGCACCCTTGCCCGCGCCTATCTGTCTGCCCGCGCGATCGGCGACCTTCGCGATGCCGAATGGCTTCGTTTCCATCCCCATTGCTTCTATCATCCATCCGAGGACGACGCCCCCGATGTCCGCCGGGCATGGCCCGCCCTGATCGCGGCGATCACTGACGAGGCGGGCAATGTCACCGGAGTCCATCGCACCTGGCTCGACTCGGCCGCCTGCGACAAGGCGCCGGTTGCCTATCCGCGGCGCGCCATGGGCCAATTGCTCGGTCATGGCGTTCGGTTCGGCACGTCGGCTGCGGTCATGGCGGCGGGCGAAGGCATCGAAACCATCCTGTCTTTGCGTCAGATCACACCAGCCCTGCCGATGATCGCCGCCCTTTCGGCGGCCCATCTGGGAGCGTTGACCTTCCCGCGCGGACTGCAGCGACTGTATGTCGCGCGTGACGACGACCCGGCGGGTGCGGCCGCCTTCGGGACGCTTTGCGACCGAGCCCGGCCGCTCGGCATCGAGGTCATCGCGCTCGAAGCGGATCGCGGCGACTTCAATGCCGATCTCATGACACTCGGCCGACAGCGAATGATCGGCTCGCTTCGATCCCAGCTCCGGACTGCGGATCGTTCACTCCTGCTCTGACGCCTCAGCATCGGCCGGAAGGAGGGCGGGCGAGGGATGGACCGGTGCTGATGCAGCACCACGGGGTGGCCGCGCTCCGGCCTTCGCAAGAGGGCGACTGCGGCGAACCGTACCGGGCCCGCAATGGCGGGCGGGCGGCTATTTTCCGCCGGGGCGCGCGGCGCCCCTTTGCATCGCGAAACAAAATAGCCTTCGCCCGCCATCCTCCGCCTTCGGCTTCGGCCGCGGCCGGGGCCGCGGTGCAGTTCGGTACGGCGCGCCGCGAGGGGTCGCCGCGAAGGCCGCGCGAGCGCGGCAAAACCCGACTGGAGACGATCATGTTGAGCCCCACCGAACCCGCCGACGATCCTGCCGAAGCCGGCGCCACCCATCTCCTCCTTCAGGAGATGCAACTCTTCGGACATCGCCCCTTCGAAGACGAACCCGACCCGCGCCCGCTGCCCGATGCCCGCCTGGCGGCCGGCGCTGTCGCCGACATATTCGATGCCCTTGTCGGCTGTCTCGACGATACGCGGATCGAGCCCGATCTCGAAGAGCTCCTCTGGAACGTCGTCAACCTCTTCCACCGCGCGGGGGAGCGGGTCGAACGCAGCCTCGACGACAATGAACAGGCGCAACGCCGAGCCCAGCGCGAACAGGACGGGAGCGAGATCCGGTCGGTCGAGCTCGAACGCCTCGTGCAGCAGGGGATCAGCCTGATCGAACGGCGCGATGCGATGGAATTCTTCCGCGAAAGCGCCGCCGAACAATTTCGGACCCACTGCCGCAAGGCCTGGTCACCGCGCACCGGATCGCGCGCGCATCACCGGTCGATGACCGCGGCGATGATCGACAGCCGTGACTTTCTCGACGCGCGGTTGCGCCAGAAAGCGGCTGCACTTCTTCCCGAGGGCACGCGCATCCTGTTCACCGGCGGCGCTGATGTCGACGATCATAGGGCGATCTGGGATGCTCTCGATCGCGCACGCGACCGCCATCCCGATATGATCCTGCTCCATGGGGCAACGCCGACGGGGGCCGAACGCATCGCCGCCTGCTGGGCCGAAACCCGCAAGGTGACGCAGGTGGCCTTCCGTCCCGACTGGAGCCGGCATGGCAAGTCCGCGCCGTTCAAGCGCAACGACCGGATGCTCGAAGCACTGCCGGTCGGGGTCATCATCTTCCCCGGCACCGGCATCCAGGACAATCTCGCCGACAAGGCTGCGAAGATCGGCCTTCCGGTCTGGGATTTTCGCAAGCGGGGCCGATGACAGCCGTCGGGCATTCGGACGCTTTCGGCAAAATGGCCCCAATCTGGTTCTATCTCCCGAATATAATTGAAATATATTCGTAACATCCGCAAATTTACATCATTGTAGATCGCTATGACCAGCGGCGATCACCCGTCGCCGGCGGGACGGCCCATTGAGAGGGCACCGCTCGCAGGCCATGACGAGGAGCAGGGACGGTCGGCCGACTTGGCGACGACTGCCGTCCGCTGCCATGGGTCGCAATGCCGACGATGGACGCTGCGCATGCTTTTGCGCTCGACGTCACGCGGGTGAAGGATGCGGCGGGTCTGGCCGATCTGCTGGCGGAGGCCTGCGCGCGCATGGGCTGTTCCTGGTTCGCGCTGAGCCACCATGTCGATTTCCTCGCGGCTCCCGACAGGGGTGTTCGCGTCCACAACTATCCCGAGGATTGGGCCCGCTGGTTTGACGAGCGCGGCCTAGGGCTTACCGATCCGGTGCATCGCGCCAGTCACCGCAGTCTCGAGGGTTTCTTCTGGCGCAACATGAAGCCGCTTTCGGGCGAACGCCCCGAGGACGAACTGGTTCTCAGTGAGGCGCAGCGGCACGGAATAGGAGACGGGCTTACCATACCGGCGCATATTCCTGGCGAGGCGCATGGTTCGGTGTCCTTCGCCTGGACGCCGGGGATCGCCGCGAATGATATGGCGCTCCTCTTTGCCCGAATGATCGGTGGGCCAGCCTTCGAAGCCGCGCGGCTGCTCGCCAATCCCGAACTCGCGCAGGTCGGGCCGCGGCTGACGGACCGCCAGCGCGAATGTCTGATCTTGTCCGCCAAAGGCAACAGTGCCCCGAAGGTTGGACGCATCCTCGATCTCAGTCCCGACACGGTTCGCGAGCATCTTCGCAACGCGCGGCAGCGTTACGACGCGAATGGTGGGATCACGCTGACGGTGCGCGCGCTTTATGCCGGCGACCTCAGCTACGAGGATATCGCCAAGCGCTGAACTTTTTTCGCCGACACCCCCCGATCGTGCTATGGTGGAGTGGCAAAAAGCCGTTCAATTGGATGGTCTCTTTCGAAAAGGAGACACATCCATGCTTTCGGTAATCGACCATTCCAACCGCGCGCACGAGCATCAATTGCTCCGCGCGATGTTCGAGGCGCGTAAGCGCGTCTTCATCGATCTTCTGAAATGGGACCTGCCGGTGCTCGCCGACCGGTTCGAGATCGATCATTTCGACGATCCCCATGCGACCTATCTGATCGTCGGCGATCAGGAGGGCGGGCATCTCGCCTCGGCGCGCCTCCTTCCCACCACGCGCCCGGCTCTTCTCGATGGTCTCTTCCCCGGCCTCGTCGACGGCATCCCGCCGTCCGGCCCCGACATCTTCGAGATCACGCGCTTCTGCCTGTCGCCGGGGATCGGTGCGCGCCAGCGCCGCACCGCGCGCGACACGCTTCTTGTCGGGCTGGTAGACTATGCGCTCGCCAACGGCATCCGCTCCTACACCGGCGTCGCAGAGCTCGACTGGTTCGCTCAGATCCGGACCTTTGGCTGGGACTGCAAGGCGCTCGGCGAAGCCGGCATTTACGACGGCCGCGCGCTGACCTCGCTGCGGATCGAGATCGACGCCGACACCCCCGCAAGGCTCAAGTCGGCGGGGATTGTTTCGGGCAGCGCTGCGACGCCGGTCGCGGCCAATGCAGCGTGAAAGGAGCGGGACCATGATTACCGATATCGCTCCAGTCGATAGCCACCAGCCGCCCTCTGCTTCGATGCGGGCGCTCAAGGAAAACGGCTACGCGATCGTTCGCGAAGCCGTTCCCGCCGAGCTGATCGCGGCGATCGATCGCGACCTCGATCCGCGATACGCCGCGACGCCCTTTTGCGAGGGCGGCTTCTATGGGACACGCACCAAGCGCTTCGGCCGCCTGCTCATCCGCTCGCCGCATGTTGGCGCATTGGTCATGAACCCGGCGATCCTCGCCCTCGCCGAGGCCGCGCTCGGCGACTGGTGTGAGCGCATCCAGCTCAATCTCGCCCAAGCGATTGAGCTGCATCCGGGAGCGCTTCCGCAATTCCCGCACCGCGATCAAGATATGTGGCAGGGCACACTCGGTGAGGTCGAATATCTCGTGAATGTGATGTGGCCGCTGACGCCCTTCACCACCGAGAATGGCGCCACGATCATCTGGCCGAAAAGCCATGGGCTCGAGGCGCTCATCGAGGAACCGGCGGAGGAGCCGATCATTGCCGAGACCATGCCGGGCGATGCCATCGTCTTCCTGGGTTCGACGCTCCACGGAGCCGGCGGCAATTGCAGCGCGTCGGTGCGGCGCGGGATCATCATCAGCTACTGCCTTGGCTGGCTGAAACCATATGAGAACCAGTGGCTCGCCTATCCACCCGACGTCGCGAAGGACTTTCCGCCGGAGCTGGCGGCCTTGACCGGCTATGTACAGCATCGCCCAAACCTCGGCAACTTCGAGGGCCAGTGTCCCTCGATCCTGTTCCGCGGCTATCCCCCCGACCCGATCGCAGCCGTTGATGCGCTCCGGCCCGACCAGCAGGCGCTTCTTGCCGACTATATCGGCGACCAAAGATCGGCGGGCGGAGACGGGACGCTCGCGGCATGAGCCCGGGCACCACGATGGAGCGGGTCTATCTGGACCTCAAGGCGCGTATCCTGTCGGGCACCTATCCGCCCGGTACGCGCCTCGAGGCGGCGCAGCTCGCAAAGTCGCTGGCGGCCAGCGCTACCCCCGTTCGCGATGCCCTGTATCGCCTGTCGGGCGAGCGGATCATCGAGAGCTGGCATCAGGAGGGGTTTCGGCAGCCCCTTCTTAATGAGGCGGATTTGGTCGAACTCTATTGGTGGACCGGCGCCCTTCTCTCGCTGGCGTTGAAGGGGAGGACGCCGAGGCCCGATTTGCCAGGCGGACTGATCTCGCTCGCGAATCACCAGGCCTATCCTGAGGGGCTCAATGGCCTCTTCCGGACCATCGCAATCGGCAGCAGCAACGGCGAACTTCGCGCTACCATCATCAATTGTGTCGAGCGAAGCATGACAATCCGCACATTGGAGGTTCGTGTCGATGGGTCTGTGGGCGACGCGCTCACGGCGATGGCGGACGATTACCGGTTCGGTCGATGGAGCGCTTTACGCAGTAAAATCACGCGCTTCCATCGCCGCCGCGCGTCATATGCCGGCCGCGTCGCGGCCGAAATCCGGCGCCGGTCCGAGCCGCTGGATAATATTCGGAGAATATGAGTCGTATTAAATTCCTATACGGCGCGGCCTCCCTAGCTTCGAGAGGGCCGCAATTCCGCGGCAATCATGGAAGGAAGCGATCATGGACCGCGAACTCAATGAGTTGATCGAACTCGGCAGCGTTACCGGCGACACCGCGGGCAGCGAAGACGTCGGCATCGAAACGAACGGCAAGTTCAAGCCGCTCGGACTCAGCCAGGACTGACCAGCGCTCCGGGGACCGGCCCGAGGCCGGCCCCCGGTCGTTTCCTTGTGTCTGAGAAGGGAAGCAACATGGAACGCGATAACGACACGCTCGTCGAACTCGGCTCGGTCTCCGGTGACACCGCCGGCGACTGGGGCCTGTATGTCGAAGCCGGCGGCCGTATGCCGACGCCCGGTCTCGTCCAGGACTGACTGGTGTATCCGGGAGCCGTCCAGCATCGAGCGGCTCCCGGGTCTCGCGCGGCGCCATGACGACCGGCTGGAAACTGGCAACCGGAACGGGCTATTGCGAAGTCGACGGAGATCTCGTCTTCCTCGACCTTGTCCGGGACAAATATTTCGCGCTGCGCGGGCAAGACCGCGCGGCCTTCGAGCGGCTTCGGGCAGGCGAGCCGAACGACAGCGAGGCGATGGGGCGTCTTGTGGCGACAGGATTCCTCGCACGGTCGAGCGAGCCGACGAAGCTCGATCCGGCCTCGCCTCACATTCCGGCCAACGATTTGTCGGCGGTCGCCGACGGACCGACATCGCTCCGCATGGGTTTCGCAGCGTCCCGCGCGCTGCGCTGGGCAAGACGTTCGATGCGGCCAAACCGGATCGCGTCAACGGTGGAAGCCATGCGGAACGCAAAGCTTCGGCTCGGCGTGCCGGGCGCCGAAGCGGCGGTTCGGGGCATCGCTTCATCCTATGCAGCATCGCGCTGGATGGCGCGGACCCCGCCACGATGTTTGATCGACGCGCTAGCGCTCGACCACATCCTCCTGTCGCACGGCCTAGGCGCGCGGCTGGTTTTTGGGGTGCGTCTCAGCCCCTTTGCCGCACATTGCTGGTTACAGAGTCCCGGCGCGGTGTTGACCGGAACCTCGGCCGAGGCCCGCAACTTCACACCAATATTGGCGATCGGATGAAACGCGGCATTCTCGCACTTGTGGGAACCACGTCCGGGGGGCTGGCGCTTGCGGCAGCTGCCGAGCGCCACGCATTGCGATGCGTTCAGAATGCGGGCGCACTGACCGTCTATGCAGGCGCCGGCATTGCTGACCAAGTGATGGAAAGCGGTGCCCTATTGCTCGGGGACATTTATTCGCTTTCGGGCGCTACCTGCCACGCGCCCGGCGACGGCTGGGGAAGCTATCTGGCCTTCACCGTCGACGATGCATCGGTCGAGATCGCGCGCGCCGCGCTCACCGGCATGCCGATCTACTGGACCCGGTTTGAAGACGGCTTTCTGCTTTGGAACGATCTCGAGCTGGTCGCGCCAATGCTTGGCATCGGGTCATTCGATTGGCAGTTCATCGCCGGGACTTTGGCGTACGCCAATCTGCGGACCGAACGGACCGGGCTTGAAGGTGTGAGCGAGCTATTGCCCGGCAGCTGTGCCAAGTTTTTGGCCGAGGAGTCAGCTGTCCAGACTTTGTGGACGCCTTGGAAGGCTGTCTCGCAGCCCGATCTTCGACCAGTCGCTGAACTTGCGCTAGACCTCGAACGTCGGTTCCTTGGGTGCTTGCGAGGCTGGTGTGGGAATCGGAGCGACATCCTGCTCGAGCTGTCGGGCGGACTCGACTCTTCGATCGTCGCGGCAGGCCTGTCATCGGCGCAAGCCAATTTCTCTGCCGTCACTTTCGTTTCGTCCGGTGCCGACGGCGACGAGCGTCCCTACGCGCGCGCCGTCGCGGCGCATTGCGGTGCTGAGCTTCTCGAAATGCCCCACGCGGATACCGGCATCGATCTGGTATCGCTACCGCCTGTCCTTCACGCGCGGCCCTCCGCCTATGGCGTGCTCGGCGGGATCGACGATGCCTTCGAATCGGCGTTCCCCGTTTCCGATGCCGCGATCTTCGGGGGCATCGGTGGGGACAATATCTTCGATTTCGACACGAGCGTCGCGCCGATCCTCGACGCCTTTCGTCATTTCGGGCCGCGGCGCCCTGCATTCGAGACGATGCGCGACGTCGCGCGCGCGGGCGATGCAACGGTCTGGCAGGCCGCTCGCTTGGCGTATCGGGCGGTGCGGGACGGCCCGAGCGGCTGGCGCCGTGAGACCGGCTTCTGCGTCGCGGACCAGGTGCCGGCCTCGCCGCCGGCTCATCCCTGGGATGCGGGCGAGGAGGATGCGCCGCGCGGCAAGCGCAACCATGTGCGCGCGCTTCGGCGCATCCTCGACTTCGTCGACCGGCCGCGCCGCTGGCGGGACCGCGATGTCGTAGCGCCGCTGCTTTCACAGCCGGTGGTAGAATTTTGCCTTACTGTTCCGAGCTGGGCGTGGGTGAGGGGCGGTCGCGACCGCGCGGTTGCCCGCGCCGCATTCGCGTCGCGACTTCCGCCGGAGGTCGTTTGGAGGCGCGGCAAAGGGCGGCTCGATTCCCTCTGTACCGCAAGCTATCTTCGCCAGCGCGGTGCGCTCGCCGACCTCCTGCTCGGCGGGCGGCTGGCGGAACGCGGGCTGCTGGACAAGCCTGCGATCGAGACCTACCTCGCGCACGATCTCGTCGAGGGCGACTTCGCCTATTTCCGGCTGCTCGAAATCGCCGATGTCGAACGTTGGGTGCGGTCGGTAGAAGCCTCGCCCTTGATGGGGCCGAGCAGCCGCCAGCGACGATACTGATCGGCCTTCGCTGGATCGGGGTCGATCTCGCCTTTGAGCCAGAAGCGGAACCAGTCGAGATTGCGCTCATAGGCCGCGAGCTTCTGGCGGGGTTCGACCTTCAGATGCGGGGCGAGGGGGAAGAGGTGGGTCTCGCCGAGACCGTTGGTAGCAAGCTTGCTCATCAGTTCGGCCGACTGGCGCGCTTCGCTCTCGGGAAGTTGCAGCAGCATCGGCGCCGTGATCATATCAATATTGAGCGCGGCCGAAAGCGCCTGCCACTCGGCAGGTTCGGTATCCGGCGGGCCGAGCTTCCAGTTCTGCCGGATATTGCGGGCGAATGTCTCGCGGCCCGGGCGAGCATTGTACCAGTAATACGTGGGTTCGATCTGGACCGAGGCGATCGAAACCGCCTTGAGAAGATCGCTGTGCATGGCAGTCCATACCGCAACCTCGCTTCCGAAGCTGAGACCGCCCATGCCGACGCGGCTGCGATCTATCGTTCCGCGCCGGTCGAGGGTGTCGATCGCGGCCCGCACGGCTTCCATGCCGATCTGGTAGCGATCCTGCGCGATCTCGCCGCCTGGGAGGACGTCGATGCAGAGCGATGCGATGCCGCCCGCGGCAAGCGCGCGCAGAGGCCATTCGTCGCCTGTTCCGCCGCGCAGATATCCATTGCAGCGATAGTAGGTGACGAAGAGCGGCAGCCGCCCGGGGATCTTCGGGCGGATGAGTATGCCCGACGCACGGCTGCCGCTCACCTGCCACGCGATCGTTTCGACAAGGAGCCCGTCGCGGCCAGGAAATGAATTTGGGGAATCGATGATCTTCTTGCGGCCAGAGGCCTCGATCCGGACGAGGCGGGGTGAGACCGACGCGGCCGCCTCGACGCAAAAGATTGCTTTTTCGCCTGCAGCGCAGGGCTTGCTGTCGCTCCGCCCACTCGAGAGCTGTCCTGCCGAGACCGCGATCATCTTGAACTTCGCCGACGCGGGCGTCCACACATGCAGGGTCGTTTGGCCCGATTGGGCGCGGAGTGCGATCAGGACGCGGCCGTCGGCAAGCCCGCTCCGCCATGCGATACGCTCCGCATCGTTCGGGCAGCCGCTCGCCGCGACGCAGACGCCGCGCTGCCGAAGAATGCCGCGGAGGCTTTCGGGGATGTCCGGCCCGGGCGCCGGCTTGAGCAGGGCGCGTTCAGCGTCGTTCGCCGGGCGCTCGCTGGTGCCGGATGCGTCTCGGGCAACGACAGCGCGCGGTGTATCTTCGAGCAGCGGCACGCGGTCGAACCAGTCACCAGAGAAGCGCTGCGTCGAAGGACGTCCATTGATTGAGGCGCCGCGATAGAGGGGTTGGGCAAGATCGACGCGCGCGTCGAACAAGATACCGGTGTCGCGCTCGGCCTCCTCTGCCCGCGCGATCGCATCGCGCGGAGGTCCTTCGCGCGAGATGACGGTACCGTCAGCGGCGATGGCAAAGGCCTCGATTTCGCCTTCGCTTGGCCCGATCTCGTGGAATCCCGACCCGTCGATGGGACTCACCCACAGGCCGATTCGTCCGTCGACAAGGGCACGGACAACGACTGCCTTGCCGTCGGGCATCCATGTGGCTTCGCCGGGCAGGACGCTCCCGGCGTCGTTCCACATCGCGGTGCCGAGTCGTCCGAGCGCGCGGGGAGGGGCGGTGGCGTCCGTGGGCGCTAGATACCAGTCGATATCGATCCGGTTGGTGACGGTGGATGGGCGCTCGACCCGATAGGCGATCCAATTTCCGTCAGGAGAGACCGCGAGCCCCGACAGGTCGGCAATCTCGGCGATTTCGCGCGGGGTCGTCTGGCTGGCCGCGGGCGATGCCGCGGCCAGGAGACAGCCGAGGATCGCGGCTTTGCTCACCATCGGATGGTGGCCTGGAGCGACATCATGCGGCCGAGCGGGCTCGCCTTCTCGGGGTCGTAGCCGAGCGCGGACGACACGCTGCGGTTGTTCACATAGGGCGGATCCTTGTCGAACAGGTTGGTGATTCCAAGGCTGAGCCGCAGGCCCCGCCCTTCCACGCCATCGCCGCCCCCGATGCGCTGCGAGATGCTGAGGTCGAACGTGGTCCAAGAACCGACCCGCTCCATCGGCGTCACGACCTGGTTGAGATAGCCGTCGATGTAGTTGACGAAGGCATTGGCCGAGAAGCCGCCCGTCGCCCAACCGAAGCGACCGCGAAGGCGCCATTTGACCGGCTTGGCATAGGTGCCGACGACATCGACCTGCGGCCCGCCCGGAGCCAGTTGCTGTTTTATCGAGAAGATATGCGTGCCCGCGATGCCGAGGTCGAGCGTTCCGCCCGCGAATGCGGGGGAATAGCCGACATCGAAATCGATCCCGCGCTGGCGTTCGGCGGCGAGGTTGCGGATGCGACCGTCCAGGATCGCGGCGACCTGGCCCGGCGCGATGTTTGCTGCGTTCACGAAGCTGGGACGTGCGAAATATCCCTCTACCAGTGCCAGCGACGGATTGTCGGTGATCAGCCCGCCGAAGCGCGCCCGGTCGACAAGAAAGCGGGTGTAATCCTCGCTCGCCGTCCCGATGCGGTCGCGATAGTCGACGTCATAATAGGTGACCGACGCCTTGAAACCGGCAAGCGACGAGGGGGCGACGTCGATGCCCGCGGTCCAGGTCGTCGCTCTTTCGGGACCTACGTCCGGTGCATAGCCGAACAGGCCGAGTATGTTGGTCGTGCCCGTCGGCGAAGCGGGGTCGGGGACCGCTTCGGTCTGAAACAGCGAAATCGCCTCGCCGATGAGCTCGTCGAAGGCGGGCGCGCGGAAGGATTTTCCGTAGGACCCGCGCAGCGCAATGCCCTGGAACGGTTCCCATCGGACGCCGACCTTGGGATTTTCGCTTCGGCCGACGTCGCTGTATTTCTCGGCGCGCCCGGCCAACGAAATGTCGAGCCTGCGGAAACCCGGCATCCCGTTATCCGGCCCGAAGACCGGCACGAGCAGTTCAGCATAGGCTGCGCGAACCTTCCGCACGCTCGGAATGATGTCGAATGGGTCGGTGAAGGGCGTCGCGAGGCTGAATCCGTTGACGGTGTAATAGTCGAAATTCTCGCGGCGATACTCCGCGCCGATCGCGAGCCGGACCTCGCCGCCGGGCAGGCGGAAGAGCGGGCCGTCACCGCGGAGCGCCGCCGACCAGCTTTCGAAATCATTGACCGACTGGAATGTGCCGCGAATGCTGTCGATGGTGACCGGATTGTTTGCGGTGCCGTTTCCGAAGACGTTGAATGCGGTTGCTCGGTTGGTGTCGGCAAGCGCCGCAGCAAGGCGCGGGCGATTGACGAGATTGGCCTTGTTCGCGATGCCGCGCTGATGGCCATAGGCGCCGCCGACCTGCACGCGCCAGCGGCCAATTTCCTGGTCGAAGCCCGCTGAGGCGGTGAGGCCGCGCGCCCGGCCGCTGTCGATCTGCGGTCCCAAGTCGTTCACGAAGCGATAGGCGACGCTGACCGGCTGGTTCGTGCCGATCGGATCAACGTAGAAAGGATTGGTAACCGGCACCCGCGCGGCCTGGATGAAGTCTCCGGTACTGACGCGGCTGTAGCGGCGCTGCGCCGCGAGCGCGCTTGCGCGAAAGGTCAACGTGTCGGTAAGGTCGAATTCGGCAGCGGCATAAAGGCTGTGAATGCGCGTTCTCGGCAAAATGTCGCTGTTCACGCGACCGTCGTAGCGGTTCTGGACACCTGGAATCAGCTGAGCGGCAGTCAATGCGCGGCCGTCTTGTCCGGCCGGGATGCCAAACCGCTGTCCATTCGCGGCCGTAATCGTCCCGGGCACCGCGAAGTTGGTCCGATAGTCGGGGCCTCCGAAGGCCCGCAGATCCTCGCGCGCGAAATCGCGGGAGGCGCCCGCGAGCGCACCGCGCTGCGAGTATTGGTAAGCAAGCACCAGCCGTGCGCCGCCGAAGTCACGACCAAAGATTTGGCCGAACTGCAACTCGGTCGTATCGCCATCGGCGGTGCCCGCGCGCAGCATTGTCTCGGCTCCCTCGAAGCGACTCCGCATCCGCACGTTCACCACCCCGGCGACCGCGTCGGCGCCGTAGATCGCCGATGCGCCGTCGATCAGCACTTCGATCCGTTCGACCGCGCCTACCGGGATGAGCGAGATGTCGGCGAAGACGCCGCCGATCCCGCCAAGCGCTGGGCGCGCATTGTCGATGAGGACGAGGGTCGACGAGGTCCCGAGGCCGCGCAGGTTGATGCTCGAGCCGAAAGTCGAATCCGAACCCCCGCCGTTCCGGGTCGTGGTCGTCGAGACTGCCTCGTTGGGGCCGCCGCCAAATGCCTGTGGCAGTGATTGGAGCATCTGCTGAACAGTGCCATAGCCGCTCTTTTCGATGGCTTCGCGGTCGATGGTGACGACCGGAGAACCGGTCGGTCCTGCACCGCGAATGCGCGAGCCTGTAACGATGATCGCTTCGCCGTTCGTCTCAGTCGATCCAGTCTCCCCGGCATCGACGTTTCCCGAGCGAAGGACCCATGCGCCTTCGACGAGTTCGATCGTCAGGCCCGTGCCGGTGAGGAGTCGGGAAAGGGCGGCGTCGGGAGAGAGTCGCCCGCGGACACGGTTGCTGCGTCGGCCTTCGAGCAGGCTCGAAGCCGCGATGACCTCGCGGCCGGAAATGTCCGAATATTTGCGAAGTGCGTCGCTAAGGCGCTGACCCTCGATATTGTAGGTCTGCTCGCCCGTCTGCGCACACGCGCTGGGTGCATAGAGTGCGGTCGCCGAGACGCCCGAAGCCAGAACGGCCGCGAAAAATTTCATCGTCATTCATCCCTCCCGTGCGGCCGATTTTGGCCGTCTGAAGGGAAAAAATGACGGGGGCTCCGAACACCCTATGGGTTTTTCTTGGGTGTCCTACTCGGATTTCGCGCCGAGAATCGGTCCGTTCGCACCGAACTCGACCTTGAGATCGAGCGCGGCGCCGAGCTTCAGCGCAAGTTTCCGGGCATCGGTCATGTCGAAGCGTCCCGTCACCTGCAGCGATGCCAGCGCCGGATCGGCCAAGCTGATCTTGACGCCATTCTCGCGGCCAGCGCGGTCGAGGATCGCGCCAAGCGGGAGATTGTCGGCCCACAGTGATTTGGCCGGGGCGTTCGCCTCCTCGCTCTTGATCGTCTGGGGGCCGGTCGACCTGACCTCGGCGCGTTCGCCGGGGCGGAGGCGAAGTGCCTTTCCGCCTTCGAGGCGCCGCACTTCGACCGAGCCTTCGACCAGCGCGATGCGCGGAACATCCGCGCGGAGATCGACCTCGAAGATGGTGCCGAGCGCGCGCGTGACCGAATCTCCGGCCTCGACGAGAAAGGGACGCGACGCGTCGTGTGCGACCTCGAACCTGGCTCGGCCGTCATACAGAATGACGCGGCGTTCGCCGTCCGAGAAGCGCGTCTCGATGCGGGCGCCGTCCATCAGCGTCACGCGCGTCCCGTCGGCGAGCTGGCTCTCGCCTTGCGCCGAATTGGTGGCGATGATCGGCTGATCGCTGTCGCGGCCGACCAGATACCAGGCGAACCCGACCGCGATCACCGCAGCGAGAATTGTGGCAAAAGCCCATCGCCGCCCGCCGGGTTCACGCTCCCGGGCATCGGCCCGAACATCGGCCTCGATCCGGGACGGCGACATCGCCGCAGACCAGTTCCAATTGTCGCGCGCTTCGTCATAGGCCTTGGCGTTGTCCGGCTTGGCCAGCCATTCGTCGAACGCCGCCCGGTGCTGGTCGGCATCGGGGCCCATCATCTTGTCGAGCCAGGCGGTGGCTTCGCTTTCGGCGCGGCTCACTGCTTACCCCGCGCGCGCTTGATGGCGGCAAGGGCTTTGGTCATGTGGCTTTCGACCGTCTTCACGCTGATTCCCTTGATTCGAGCGATCTCGGGATAGCGTAGTCCTTCGAAGCGATGCATCAGGAAAATCTCGCGCGTGAGCGGAGATAGCCTCGAAATGGCTCTTTCTGCCCGGCGAAGGACGTCGCGCGCTTCGAGCGCGGCGTGCGGGTCGCTCGCTCCCTCATGCTCGTCACTGAAACTGTCGTGCTGCGACCGGTGACGGCGCCCGTCGGCGCGACCATATTCGGCGAGGAGCATCCGGGCGCTCTTCACGAGATAGGCTCCGGGGCCTTCGACCAGCGCAGCGAGGCCGCCGCGCGCGCTCGCAAAGCGGCTGAAGACTTCCTGCACAAGGTCGCCGACATCTTGGGTCGGCGCGCGGCTCTTGAAGAAGCGGGTTATTTGGGGGCGGTGTTCGGAGTAGATCGCCTCGATGCGCGCCGATCGGCCGAAGCGCTCCCAATCCTCTGGCGGCAAGGGGTCGCCGCCGGCAATACCCGGTCGCTCGCTGTCCTTGTCCTCGAAGTCCATACCTGCCGCCTTCCCGTTCGGGACGAAGGCGGCAAGCCGGGCGTTGAGAACTTGCTTAGCGAACAAGCGCCGCCGCCTTTAGCCCGAGGGCTTGGACATGCGCAGCGGCCACCCGGCAGGATGGAATAGGAAAACTAAGCTAAGCAGGTTCTCACGCCTGGCACCGTGCGCCTTGCCCGATGCACCTCAAAGCATAGCTTTGCCCCTGTCGCTTGCAAGCCGGCTGTGCGGAGATAGGTCCAGATCGAGTCAAATTCCTGCGGACCGCGAGGCTATTTCGCGCCCTTTAGTTCGTCGTCGAGTGAGCATTCGGTGACCATCCCCGAAAGGTCGGGAAGGGCGGGCAGCCCCGAGGGGCCGGGTCCCGTGTCTGGCTTGAAAGCAGGCATCATGAACGACGGGAAATTGAACTCTGGAGGATTTTCGGCCGCGAGCGTCTTGCCGACCTCGGCGAACGGGTGTTTGAAAAAATGTTGGTTGAGCGCGTCGGCGATACCCTTTTCCTTTCCGGCACGCGCCAACGCAAGAACCGCATCCCCGTCCTTCCAGTCGATCGGCGCCTTGGACCGCTTGGCCTTTTCTTCCTTGAGAAGATAGAGAGCGTCGGCATCGATCGTTCCGCTCGTCCATATCTCGAAGCGATGTTCGGCTTCTCGTAGGGCGGCATGGTTCGCATAGTGCGCACGAAAGATCGGAATCTTTTTGAGCCAGATTTCGACCTCAGCGCGCGACAGTGATCCGCCGGGCTCTTTGCCTTTACATTCGATCGCTGTCACCGCGCTCGACTGCTGGGTGATGGCCTGAACGTCTATGTCCGCGGTCTGGCCGGTCGCAGGATTTCGCGCGGTAACCCCCATATCGATAGAGATAGCGCTTCGCCGGGCGAGGTAGCCGACCACTAACTCGAATAGGATGCCGCGCAGGTTGAGGCTGCGTCCCTCGATGTCGAGCAAATTGTCGAGGAGGTATGTGAGCCGCTCAGGACTGGACGATGCATATTTGGCGGCATTTTTTAGGACTTCGCATAGTGACGCAATCGCCACCCCAACCCGTTTGCCGAACAGATCTTTCGGCGTGGCGAGCATCACGCCCGCGGCATGGCCAGCCTTCATTGCTTCGCCGGTAAATTCTTCCGCGACAATGATCGACAACACCCCGATATTCTTGAGGGTCGCCTTGAGCATCCTCGCCTTGCGGATGAAGAACTGGATTTCGTCGGCGGTAAGCCGCCCCTCAGCGAACACGTCGGCGACAATGAAGCCGGGCTTGCCGCCGGGACCCTGGAGCGGAAGCAGGTAGCTCGGGCCGGCGAAATCGAAGGCGAAGGGGCCGATGGGCTGGAGTTCTTCGTCGCCGCGGATGCGGATCAGATTGTAGCTCGCAAATCCGATCTTCCTCGCCCATTCGCGCATTCCGTCGAGCAGAATCCCCTCTGTGAGGTCGCGGGCCCTTAGTCCGGCAGGCGTGCCGAAAGCCAGCGACGGCGCGAGCTCGAAACATCGGCCGTGGTCGATATTATGTATTTCCTTGATGAACCCTGCGGCGATCAGGCGTTGCGCGACCGTCTCGACCGGCAGCTGTCCGCGCTGCGGGATGACCGTCGCGCCGCTGATCGACGCGAATTGGTCGGCACGGATGAGGCCGCCGCGTGCGATCATGCCATCGACCGATGCAGCGAAGACCGAATTGGTCGCGCGCATGTCGCGAATGAAATTCTGCCAGAAGCGTTCGCTGTTCCGATCCTTGTCGAGATAGAGAAAGGCTTCGCGCTTGGGCAGCATCGGGACTGGAAAGCGGCGTATCGGTTTTGCGACCCGAGCGACGCGCTGGCGCGCTGCCTCTGGGCTCGCTCCGGCAGCGACGAGCGCCTCGACAATCAGCGACGAGCGCGATGGGCCATGCTCTGAAAGATATTGCGCGATGGTGGTCATGGTCGATGTCACACTGCTTAATTTATTAATTTAACTACCCTGTGCCTCCTCGTTTTTCAACCTTCGATATGAACTCAAATTTTTCAAATACTTAACGAGACGATTTTTGGACGTCCGCGCGGCGCGATGTCACAGAGCCATTTCGAACGACTGAAAATCGTCGCCGCACGCTGCAGCCGCAACTGCGCTGGGCCTTCGCTCGGTCAGTGATGGTAGAGCGGGAATTGCCGTGCGGTGGTCGGGCATTCGCACGGGGCGAGCACCGATATCGCTCGAGGCAAGACGCGGAAATGCGCAGGCGTCGCGGTGACGATCTCACCGTCGGTGTTCACCGGCATCGGCCGCCGCGTCTCGATATCGAACTCGACGCATTTGGCGGTGCGCACTTCCTTCCACGCGCCATGCGTGCCGGACCGGAAGGCGCGAAGCATGAGGGCGAGCTTCCAGAGGTTTTTGACCTCGAGACTATAAAGATCGAGCGTGCCGTCGTCGATCGCGGCATTCTCTTCTACGACATTACCTCCCCCGTAGAGACGCCCGTTGCCGATCGCGACCTGATAGGTGCTGACGGTCCTCGACTCGCCCTTCTCCCTGATCCTCGCCCGGAACCGCTGGGCAGCCAGGATGACCCGCAGCGCGGCGACGGCATAGCCGAGGCGGCCGAACCTTTTCTTGATCGCCGGGTCGAGCTTCTGCGCAAGTTCGCTGCTGATCCCGATGCTCGCGACATTGAAGAAGGCATGGCCATTGACCATGCCGACATCGATCCGTCGGCTGTGACTCTCGACAATGACGTCGGCCGCCGCCGCGAAGTCGAGCGGGATCGACAGGGTGCGCGCCAAGTCATTCGCGGTTCCGGCGGGAATGATTCCCAGCGGCAGGCCGCTCTCGATCACCGCGGGCGCGGCGGATGAGATCGAACCGTCGCCGCCGCACACGACAATGATATCGGCGGTCTGATGCAAGCGTGTCACGTCGCGTGCAATTTCGGGCAAGCTCTCGAACGGCTCGACCGTCACCAGAAGGCCGCCGGCAGCGAGGCGCTCGCGAACGGGAACGAGCGCCTGCTCGCCCTGCCGCGCCTTTGCATTGTGCAGCACGAGGGCGCGCGTACCTTTGGGCCACGGCATCGACACGATCCTGTTCAGCAGAGTTACGACCGTCGAGCGCGTGCCTTCAGAAGAACCACGCCCGATAGAGCAGGCCTATATATCGCCGCGACGAGGCCGGGAAGCATCCGTATCGATGCAGCTCCCTTTTCGGCTTCGTCATATCCTTGGCGCGATCGCTCGCCCTGATCGCTCTTCCATTTTCGAAGTTCGACCGGTCCCACCCAAGAGCGCTCCGCCAATCTGGTCGGCGGCGGCGCCCGCGCAAGCGAGGCGTAGCCTCACTCCTCCGCTGCGCTTCGGCCCTTCGGGTGCGCAAGCGCCTCAAGCCGCCGACCCGCCCGGCTGCACGCCCGGGATGGTCCCGGGCAAATCAGCAGGAGTATCGACATGGCGAGCATCGGCATCGTCAGCGGCAGCATCGAGAAGGGCTTTGTGGGCCAGCTCATCACGCTGTCGATCAAGGCACCGATCGAGATACGCCCCAACCGCGGCAAGGCGAGCGATGTGCAGCCCGACTATCGCGTTTGGTCCGATGGCGTCGAGATCGGAGCCGGCTGGATTCGCGTCGCCGAGCAATCGGGGCGTCCCTATGTCTCGCTCTCGCTCGCGACCCCCGAGTTCGGGCCGCGGCGCATCTACGCCAATCTCGGGCGGGCCGCGGGGCAGGATCGCGACGATGTTTTCGCGATCATCTGGACACCCGCCGACTGAGCGGCGGCCATCTTGCGGCATCCTTGCGCATCGGAACAATCTTCCGGGTGCAAGGGTGCCGCCACCTTGTTAGGGTGACCCCAATGCAGAGCAGCCTCGAACATCTTCCCCCGCACAAGCAACGCGAGATCGAGCGCGTCGTCGAGATCATCTTCGAGGAATTCGAGGATGCGCTGGCGCTCGCGACGCAGGACTGGAAGCGCAAGGGCCGGATTTCCAAGATCATCCTCTACGGCAGCTATGCACGGGGTGGGTGGGTCGACGAGCCGCACACGGCGAAGGGCTATCAGTCGGACTATGACCTGCTGATCATCGTCAACGACAAGCGGCTGACCGATCGGGCGGACTATTGGTCGAAGCTCGACGACCGGCTCATTCGTGAGCTGTCGGTAACGAAGCGGCTCCGCACGCCGGTGAATTTCATCGTTCACAGTCTCGACGAGGTGAATGCCGGACTGACGCAGGGTCGCTATTTCTTCATCGACGTCGCTCGTGACGGGATCGCGCTGTACGAGGCCGACGGGAAGGAGCTCGCAGAACCCAAGCCGATGACGCCGCATGCGGCGCTCGAGATGGCGCGCGAGTATTTTGATGAGTGGTATCCTAGCGGAGCGCAGTTTCTTCATCACTATCGAAGCGCTGTCGCTGCAGGTTGGTTGAACAATGCGGCCTTTCAGCTTCATCAGGCGACGGAACGATATTACCACTGCATCTTATTGGTATGCACTTTCCACACGCCGCACATCCATAATCTTGTTTTCCTGCGCACCCAAGCCGAGCGGATCGATGATCGATTGATCGAGGCATGGCCGCGAGAAGTTAAGGCCGACCGGTCGCGGTTCGAAAAGTTGAAGGAAGCGTACATCAAGGCGCGCTATTCGAAGCATTACGCGATCACCGCCGACGAACTGGAATGGCTCGGCGCGCGGGTTCAGCATCTCGCCGGTATCGTCGAGACTATTTGCCGTGACCGCATCGCTGAGCTTGAGACAACAGCGCGTCAGGCAGGTTGAGACCCGCTACTTTTTCCCGCGGAACCGCTCGAATTTGGCCTTTCCCTCGGCAGTCTCGACCGCGACATTGGCATTGCTGCATTCATCGCCGCGCTTGTCGCCCGCCGTGCAGCTTTGGACGACGTCGCGTGCCTCATCGAGATTGGCCTCGAAATATTGAACGCTGCGTGGCTCCGGCGGAGCACATGCTGTCAGGATCGTCAGGCTGGCGATCGCCAGCATCTTGAAAATGATCATCGTCACCTCCGACGATCAACTCTAGCGTCGGCGACCCGGTCCATGCAGTGGCGATTTGAGATTTAGAACCAAATTGAGGCTAGTTCTCCGTCCATCGGCCTATGTGAGCCAGTTTTGCGCCATTCTTAGCTCTCTCTCAAGCGTCGCATTGGGCGGCGAGGCTCAAGGGAACGATTGAGGAAATCCGTCGCAAAAGCTAGTTTGCAACGATGAGCGAACCACCAGCACCGCGCGGACAGCGCCTCGTCACACCATATGCTTTCATCGATACCGAGGCTTTTCGTGCGGCGGGTCTCGACTGGCAATCGCGAACTTGGTCCAGCCTGATCGATCTAGCGTCGAAGAGCACGCTCGAGCCGATCACGACTTCCATCACCACGCGGGAGGTTGAAGCGAGACTTTCGGAAGCGCTGGCGGAGGCGGAAGCAGCAGCGAAGAAGCACGGCGCGATTTTTGGCCAGCTTGGAGAAAGCGGTCCCTTTGGTGATACCGATCCAGCCGATCGGAAGGCACTGCTTCACGCGCGCTTTCGAGAATTCCTAGCGACAGCAAAATTTACCGAAATCCCCGTTGTTGCCGATCACAAAGCGATTTTTGACGATTATTTTGCTGGTGCTGCGCCCTTTGGGGAGGGCAAAAAAAAGAGCGAGTTTCCGGACGCCTTTGTGCTGTCGAGCCTCCTCGCCTGGATCCGGCCCGGTCGACCCAGAATATATGTGGTTGGCAAGGATCCGGACCTGGTGAAATTCTGCGAGGGACGGGACGATCTGATCCAATTGGACTCCGTTGCCCAGCTTCTCTCGCTGGCTCTGGCGTCAGCCCAGTTGGTGAAGCGTCTTGAAGCGCATGTCCGTGGAGACGCGTCCCTGCTCGAAAGGCTGAGGGCACGCCTTAACTCCTATCGTCCGCGCCGTGTCGATATCGAGGTTGAAGATGTCGAGTTCTTCGATCTTGAGATTTCGAGCGTGTTTCTCGTCGACGAATCCGAGGAGGGACAGGATTTTGTCCTTGAGGTCGAAGTCTTGGCTGAGGTCGAAGCCGACGTTCGTGAGACGGGTCATGAGTATGTCATCTCGCGGCGGGGAGAGCCTGATTTGGATATTCGGACTTACCATGCTCGTCCAACTTCCAGCGCGGCTATTTATGTTGAGGTGCTGGTGTCCGAGGACGATAGTGGCGAAGAGCCAGCCTTGGTGACGACCGATTGGGCTATCACATCGGGCGATATCGAGATCAAATTGCCATCTCAGTTCAGCAGGCGTGAAATCACCCTCGAGGCGCGGTGACGCCAAAATCCTTCGTTGACGCCACCGGAGCGTTGCCAGTTTCGACGCTTTCCAGATTTCAGATGAAATTTTTTCCATTTTTTTAATGCAAATTTTCTGCGCAGCAAATATCAAGGTTTTTCCGAATATTCACTTTTAGGGTGATTTTTGCTGGGCACAAAATATGGCCGAATTTGAAAATTCTCAGCGCGAATTGCTCGATGCGCTTTTGGAGGCGCTTTTGGCGCTGCCGCAGTCGCACGCGCAAATCGAGCGATATGAGGTCGAAATCGGGCCTCGCGGCCGCGCCGACGCCCTGATCGGCGCATATATCGGCCGCCAGCCGCTCTTATTGCTTGTCGAAATCAAGGCGCAGCTTTTTCCGCGCGATGTGCGCGAAGCAATCTGGCAGCTTCGGAATAATCAGGCCCATCTCAGCAATTCCGGTGACGACCGGGAAATCATTCCTTTTTTTGTCGCCCGTGCGATCTCGCCGGGCGCTCGAGAGATTTTTCGGGAAGAGCGCGTCGGATATTACGACCTCGGAGGCTCGCTTTATATTCCGGGGAAAAAGGCATTCATATTTCTCGATAAACCGGCTCCGAAAAAAGGGACGAAGAAATTCGATTCCATTTTTCAGGGGCAAAAGGCGCGCGCACTCCATGAAATTTATGAGAGGCGGCAGGACTGGCTGGGCGTGAAGGATCTCGCCGATGCGAGCGGCGTATCGCCCGCTACGGCTTCCGAGACCCTCACGGAACTCGAACGGCGCGAGTGGGTGGATGTGCAGGGGGCGGGTCCGTCGAAACAGCGTCGATTGCGCGCCGCACGGCCCCTTCTCGAAGCTTGGACCAGCTATGCGAGCGATCAGAAGGCGCCGACAGTGCGGCGTTACTATGTCCCGAAAGGGAGTGACGCACTGGCGCTGGCGCTGCGCCTTGATCAGGCGTGCGACGAGGCGAAAGCCGCCTATGCGGTCACCGGCGAGGTAGCCGCTCAAATCTATGCCCCCTATCTTTCTTCCATCTCGCAGCTTCGTTGCCGGATCGAGCCCGGGCAGAAGCTGATCGAGGCGCTGCTCAATCTCGACGCCCGGCCCGTGGCGGAGGGGTGGAATCTCGGTATCATCGAGGCGAAGAGCCGGCGCGATGTCGCGGTCGGCCAACGGATCGATGGCGTCTGCTATGCGCCGCCGCTGCAGGTCTATCTCGACCTGCTCCAGGCGTCCGGCCGTTCCCGTGAATTGGCGATGCACCTCCGTAGCGAATGTCTGGATAAATAATGCCCAAACCACAGACGATCAGCGGCTATGAGGACATGGTCACCGACGCGTGCGAGCGCGTACTGGTCACGCTCCTGCGCGGGCTTGGACCATGGAAGGATTCGGTCTTTCTCGTCGGCGGACTCGCGCCGCGCTATCTCGTGACCGCCAGGCCGCCGAAAGTCCCGAAACATGCGGGCACGGGTGACGTCGATATCGTCGTCGACGTCGGAATCCTCACGACGACCGAAGCCTACAGTACGCTAGAAGAAAATCTAAAGGCGATGA
The DNA here is from genome assembly GCF_000803645.1 of Sphingopyxis fribergensis. Taxonomy (NCBI): domain Bacteria; kingdom Pseudomonadati; phylum Pseudomonadota; class Alphaproteobacteria; order Sphingomonadales; family Sphingopyxidaceae; genus Sphingopyxis; species Sphingopyxis fribergensis. Next base: position 4,875,150 of record NZ_CP009122.1, read on the forward strand.
ACTTCGAGCGCGCCGAGAATGAAAAGGGTGCGAAGCAATCCTGGCGGTGGCGCGCCGAGATCGAGGACGGCACGACGATGATCCTCGAGTTTCTGGCGGACTCGCCGGAACTTGGAGGCGGCAAGGTAAAGGAACTTCCTTCGGACGGAAATGTCTCGGCGTTGAACATCCCCCACGCTTCCATGGTGTTCGACCATCACGGGACCGTCGAAATCACGGCGGACCTGCTGAACGGTAAGGGCCGTGCCACCGAGGTCGTGCGCTACGCTGATATCGTCACCTTCACCTGTCTCAAGGCCTTTGCTTTCGATCAGAGGTTCGAGCGCAAGGATGCGCACGACCTGATCTACTGCATCGAGAATCTGGAAGGTGGCGTCGGCGCGGCGCAATCCGCATTCGCGGCTGCACTGACCGGTCCGCATGCCGAGGCGATACGCGAGGCTCTTACTCGCATGGCGGCTCGCTTCCGCGATCCCAATCCCGACGAGAGCTATTTGCGCGACGGGCCCGTCGCCGTGGCAAGTTTCGAAGACGACGAAGCCGATGTCTCGGCCGACCCCGATCTGCTGAACGCCCGGATCTTGCGGCAGCGACATGCCGCGGAAATTATGGCCGACTTCCTCAAGGCATTCGAAATCTGATGACGAAGGCTGTGATCGCAGTTTCGTTCCGGCGCATTCCAAGAGCTTGCCCGTGAACAAAGCGATCATAGTCGGCGCGAGTTCAGGGATCGGCCGAGAGCTGGCGATGCTGCTCTCGCATCATGGCTATTCGGTTGGCGTCACCAGTCGGCGCCGCGACCTGCTCGCCAATCTCGCTGGCAATTCTTCCGGTTCGATAATCTACGAGGCGTTCGACGTGGCCGACACGACCGCGATGCAACGCGGACTCGCCGCCCTGATCGAGCGGCTTGGCGGGCTCGACTTGCTGGTGATCAGTGCCGGGGTCGGCCACATAAATGCCGATCTTGTCTGGGAGGCGGAACGCGAGACCATCGCGGTGAATGTCGAAGGTTTCGCGGCCGCGGCCAATATCGGCATGCAGCACTTCATCGCCCAAGGCACGGGGCATCTGGTGGCCATTTCGTCGATCGCGGGATTGCGGGGAAGCGGCGACGCGCCTGCCTACAATGCGTCCAAGGCCTTCGTCTCCAACTATATGGAGGCGCTACGCCAGAACATGGCGCGCCGGGGCCTGCCGATTGCAACGACCGACGTGCGGCCCGGCTTCGTCGACACCGCGATGGCGAAGGGTGACGGACTCTTCTGGGTTGCTTCGCCTGAAAAGGCGGCGAAGCAGATCTACGGCGCCATCCGCGCCCGTAAGTCTCATGCCTATGTCACCAAACGCTGGTGGCTCGTCGCTGGCCTGATGAAACTTCTGCCGAACGCCATCTACGACCGACTCTAGCCGCTCGCGATCATCGCCCGTGGCAGATTTTGTATTTCTTGCCAGAACCGCAGGGACATTTTTCGTTGCGGCCGACCTTTTTCCTCGGCTCAACCTCCCTGGGGGCACCGCGACGCTGATCGAACAGCGCCTGCAAAGGGGCAGGAATCACAACCTGTCGCTGCGGGGGACCGCCTTTGCGCCGAACCTCGCGAATGATGGCCTTCTGCTCCTGGAATGCCGCGCGATGGTTCGGATCCATCGCATCCTCGAACGGCAGCAGCCGCTCGACCTCGTTCGCCGCCGCATCATGGTCGCCGCAGTACGCAAGAACCACCGCATATAGAGCGCGAGCTTCGAGAACGGGCCCCGCGAGGCCCGCGCCTTGCAAGATGGGGAAGATGTTCCGTTCGAAGGCCTCGCGGGCGCTTATGAAGTCGTTCACCCAGACCAGTTCTTCGACAAGATCGAGACCAACCCGGACGAATGACTGGTAGGATTGCGACAGTTCGTAGAATTTCATCGCATGGATGCGTGCGAGAGTAGATCGCTGGCTCTTCCGGCCCAAGGCCTGCGCGAAAAGATCGTGACTGTCTGCCAGATGTTTCAGCCGATCGGTGAGATCTTCGTCTTTGGGAAGAAGCTCCCGAAGTTCGGGGGCGTTCCGTCCTATCACATCGTCGGGCCTGATCCCGAGCTCCCGATAATATTCGCCGATGAGGGCGAGTGCCTCACTTACCGCTGTATCGTTGTCGCCGAGCTTGAAGAGGGCGAGGGCGCGATTGTAGCGAAACACGCGCAGATGTTCGGGCTGGTCGGGAAGTCGATCCGAAACTTCGTCAAGCATGGCCCGGACGCCATCAATGTCGCCAAGCTCGGACAAGAGCAACATCCGCTTCATGCCCCAGGCCATCCACTCCTCGTCGCCGAGCTCGTTCGCCCTCAGCAGCGATTCCATCTCGTCGACCCGCTCCCGGCCGGCCTCATAATCTCCCTCGCGCAGATCATTGAAGACCAGGCCGTCGAGCGCCCACAGCCTTGTCTCGGCATCTCCGTTCGGATCGGCCGCGATCGTCAGCAGATAGGGTTCGATTTCCGGCCAGACCCCGAGTTCGTGGAACAATTCGTCTGTGGCAAACTGCACCAATATTCTCGCCTGACCGAGAAGCCCGAACAGACGGATGAGCAGTCCTAACTTCGCGAGGCTCCAGTTGGTCCGGATCGAGCTTACGATGACCCGCTGCAGCGAGCCCAAGGCTTTCTGCTCGAAGTCCTGACCCTTTGCCGAGACGTCCGCTTTGCCGAGTATCCTCACCGCGTCGTGAATTTTTAGGCCGCTATTCCCGAATAATTCCAGCGCACCCGTTGCGGGAAGCGCGCGCAACCGGGCCGTGGCCGCCTTCGCGTCGATGTCGCATGCGGCTTGAAGCAAGGCACTGGCTTCGTCCCGTGAGAGCGCGACATCGGCGAGGCTCAGGACCGCGATCGTTTCTCTGTCGACCGGCGGCAAGCCTTCGAACGCGCGCCTCAGGATAATCTCTTGAGCCGTCTCGACGATATTGGTCTGCTGCTCGATATCCGTACAAAAGGCCCTAATGTCGCCGCCATATTCGCGCGCCGCGATCGTCGCCGCATTGAGTACATAAAATGGCAGGCCTCCGGTAATTCTGGATAGCCGCTCGCAATCGCCGAAATCGGCACGGCAACCAGCATCTTGAACTGCCGCCGCGATAGTGTCTTCGTCCCAGCCGTTCAGAGTCTCGGCTTGAATATCTAGTCCTGCTTCGAGTTCGGCGATGTGCCGACCCGGTTGGCTCAGCAGGACAAATCGGAGATTGGGGCCCCGTGCTACCAGCGCCTCTATATCGGCCGCGGGAATGCGGTGGCTGTTATCGATGACGACAGCCGCGTGAAGGCCGTCTTCGCCGAGCTTGATGCTCAGCGCGCTCACCATGTCCAATCCGCTCGCGCCCGGCAGAAGAATTTCGCCGAGCTTGTCGTTGGAGCGACCGAACATCTTCGCCGCCACTTCGCGCGCTACCGCTGACGCGAGCGCGGGTCCCGGCGTGTCCCCAACGTCGAGATAGGTGACCGGGAGCGCAGCATGGACCGCGGCCTCGGCCATCCAGGCGGTTTTCCCCGAGCCCGAAAGTCCCGCTATGATGCGGACGGGCTGGTCACTTAGCAGGGCGGGTTCGTCGACCTGGGCGCGGTACACCGGGGGCGGCGCCGGAAGCTGCTGCATCTGGACCACGAGCTGCTCGAACAGGTCCGGCAATTCCTCGCGGGAAAAACTGTGATCCTCGCGCGGAGGCGTGCCAGCGGATGCGAGCATGACCATGGCGGCCAGCTTCCAGGTCAGCGTCTCCGGCCTGAGCAACCCGAATGGCAGCTGCGCCGCGAGATCCGAGCAATATGCAGCCATACCGGCAACATTGTCGGCAGGTCGAGGCAGGCAATTGTCGGAGGGCTCAGGACCGCCTGGCCAATGCAGCTCGACATCGTCAGGCCAGTCATCCGCGGCAATCTTCTTGAGCAGGGCTGGCGACGGAGGCGCATTCGTCGCGATCACGAATCTCGCGTCGCCAGCTCGCAGGCCGTTCTGATGATCCGCACGTATGTCCTCGAAACGCTCTAGTGCTCCTGAAATATCACTGGGATTGAGGACGTCCTGCCGCGTTTTGACCTGCGCATAGATACGGGCGTCCGGAAGCTGGACTTCAATGTCCTCGTCCCGCTCGACGATGATATGTTCGGCTCCCGCCTTTCCCGCGAGGAGAAGGCACGCTGCCGCGAAAAGATGCTGGTAGAGGAAACCCCTGTGTACGGCCTCGATCCGGATGAGTTGGCGCTCGTCGAGAACGAGGAGTTCGTCGACCGGCGGCTGTGGGCGTTCTGCCTCATCCTCCGCGCGGTGATCGGCCGCATTATGACCGGAATTGTCTCCGGGATCTTCTGACGCGGTCATCGTGTCGTGAAGGCTGCGACGACCTTGTTCGTCCCGTCCATGAGCAGGCCGCACTGAATGTCGGCGACCAGGACCGTCGAATTCACCGTGATATCGGTCGGATTGCTGATCGTCGTCTTGCCATAGGGGTAGGTGGCGCGAACGACATTCGGGAGCTTCGGCACGACAACAAAGGCAATCTTGGCTTGGGGTTTGAAGGCTTGCGCTTCGGCGACGCTCATGGGGATGGTCCCGATGACCCCACCCTTGTTGGCGATGAAAAGCTCTTCGCCATAGCGCGCCGGTTCACCCTCGAAGATCGCGTTCTCGGTCCGGGTAATCTTGCTGATGGTGGCCTTCGCCCCGAAGCCATTCTGCGCGGAATAGGTGCCGGTCGTGACCTCGCTGCTCGAAATCGTCACGTCGAGGTTGCTGAGGGTGCTGGCCTTCGGACTTTCGACTTTTGCATAATAGAAGGTGTCCCAAGCGCTGAAGTTCGTATTGTCGAACAGGTAGGACTTCACCTCGAAGGCTCCGAGATCGGCATTATAGGCCAGATATTCCGCGCCTTCGATCTTCTTCGAGATGATGAGGGGGCCGGAGCCGCCCGCTGCTGCGAGCCGGGCGCGGTATGCATCGCTGGTCTCGAATTCGTCCTTCGGCGCGACGGGCTTGATGGACGCGATAGCCTGGTCGAAGGTCTGGGGCTGCACCATGGTGCCCGTATAGGCTGCACAGCCCGATTGCGCCTGCGCCAGTCCCGGCGCGCAGATCAGCGCCGCAGCCAGAATGATTTTCCTCATTGGTTTTGCTCCCCCTTGAGCCCGTGCAAAATATCGAGACTAACGCTCCAGGCGAACGCGCAGGCGCCGTGCGCGCTCGCGAAACGCATGTTCCCCGCCCTCGAGAATGTCGCAGACCATCTTGCGGATCGGTGCATCTTCGAGGCCGCCGCTCGCATAGGCGATCTCGGGCAAGCCATCCCCCGGATGCGGGCCGGCCGATGCAACGATGACCTGATCGGCGTCGGTGTTGATCACCAGATTGGCGTTATGCGTGACGATGATGACCTGGCGCTTCGCCTTGGCCTTGAGGAACAGGCCGACGAGTTCATCATAGATCGACTTGGGATCGAGATTTTCCTCGGGCTGATCGATGATCAGCGGCCGCTCATCTGCGTTGTCGAGCGCGAGGTACAGCAGCAGGAGTACGATGCCGCGCGTGCCCGGCGAAAGTTTGCGGATGTCGACCCCATCATAATCGACGCTGTACCGGACTTCGATATGATCGGTGCCATAGAGCCAGCGCGCGAACAGCTTGAGCCAGCCGCGGAATGCGGCGGCATCGCTGCGCTGTGCGAGAGCATGTTCGAAGAAGCTCTTCTGATATTTTTGGCGAAAGTCTTTGAGCGCCTCGGTCACTTCTTCGGCGGTCCCACTCTCCCAAACGCCGCGAAGCTCGTCATTCGCGGCCTCGAGCAATTTGCCCTCGCCGCGGAACGGGCCCTGTCGGCGAAGGTCCAGCAGATCCTCGCCGCGCTTTGCCCACTCCGCCATGTCTGCTCGGCGGGTGACGGTGAATGCAAGCTTCCCGAGCGTCCCGCCCGTCTCGTCCATTCGCGCCCGGATGGGTGCGTAAAGGTCGTTGAGGACCTGCTGTTCCGAAAACACCGCTTCGAAGATCCGCCGGTAGCTTGACTGCCTTTCCGTAGGCAGGCCCTTGGCGCGCTCCTCTGCGCCCTCATAGTCCTTCAGCTTGTCCTGCAGGACCGAGAGCAATTCGGTCTCGGTCGTGATTTTCGTCGACAGGGAATTGAACCGTTCGCGTGTTTCCTTGTCGACGTTTATGATATCGCCGAGCCGCCGGATTTCCGCATCGAGCCGGCCAAGGGGAAGTCTCGTCAGATCGGCATCGTCGGCGATGAGCGGGGTCGCTGGATCGGTGATTGCGATATCGATCCCGCGCCACCCGTCACGGTTCTTCCGGGTGGAGGACAGGTTGTCGTTGATGATGCCGTCCACATTGCCGCTGTACTGCGTCAGAAACGGGTCCCACGCCTCTCCGGCTATGCCGGCATCCTTGTGGCGCTCTTGCGCATCGCGCAGATTTTCGGGCGCCTGATGGGTCCGGAAGTCCGAAACCTCGTCCTGGACGAGTAGCAACTTCTGCTCGCGATTGGTCAGGCGCCTAACCCGTGCGCGCACTTCGTTTGCCGCCTCGGTCAGGGCCTCGAGGCGCTTGATCCGGTCCTCGCTGCCTTTGCGGACAAGCTTGCCGCGGTCCTCGGTGAGCTGGGTGATCTTGAGCTTCTTCTCGTCGACCTGCTTCCGAATGGCCACGATCTGAGATTGCTTCTCGAGCTCGATGTTGATCCGGTCGGACAATTCCTCGAGCTTCTGTTCTTCGCGGCGTCGCGCCTCGCGGAACCGGGCTGCCTTGAGGTCGCGAAGGTCCGCAAAATCGACCGCGCCCTCTCGCTCGGTCGGGCTGTGGGCGTCAAAGACCACGCGCTCGACTTCCGACAGCAGGCCATCGGTCATTCCCTCCGGTGAGCAGAGCGATTCCACGAACTGCTGTGTCAGGTATCGAGCGCGGGCGTAGCCGTCCCATGCCGCCGCGGCATTATCGAGGCCGCGTTCGGTGACAACGCCATTGCCCCAATCGAGCTTCACCGTCGCATCGTCGAGATATTCGCTCGCCCGAACCAGGAAAGACTGCATAGGGAGCTGGTCGGCATGGGCATCGCAGCCCGCTGCGATCATGTCGGCCAGCGCGGTCTTGCCGGACCCGCGCGCACCAATGATCGCGACGAGGCCCGGGTTGAGATCGATCACCGAATTGGGGGCCCACGGCGCATTCGTCAGGGTCACACGGTGGATCGTCTCAGACGGCGCAGCTGCGGGCGGCGCCTCGGTCCCGACGTAAGCGCGGCCCTCGGGATCGATGCAGGCCTGCTTCAGTCCGTCGAATGTCGCCGCACCTTTGATCCAGGTATAGCGGTCGCCATCGGGCGCGCCCGTTCGTTCCACAGAATGCCCGTCGCTGCCGTGCATGCAGGGCTTGAGCCCGCCGTAGGTCTCGCAGATATGCTCGCGACTGGTTTTTCGGCCGAGCCAAAATTCACGTTGCGCCGGGCTCGACGCGAACATGATGTGAGCAAAATGTTCAATCTGCTGGCGCAAAGCTTGGTCTGCGCCATCTTGAAGTCCCGATGTCCCATCGCCCTTCGCGCCGGCGACCGCGATCAGGATATTCTCCTGCGCCCAGCTCATCCCCTTATATTCTTCACGGAGCTGATCGAAGCTTACCTTGAATTGTTCGGAGCCGTGGCGAAGCGCTGAACGATCATCGGTCAGCTCGGAATTGAGCGAACGTCCCAGGCGGATCAGCTCCGAAGGATTACAGGCGAAGGTGTCGGTCGTGGTCTTGAAGGTCAGGCGCTGAAGGAAGCGCGTGAGCTGCTCGATATGATCGGGATCGTCGGGGCAGACGAGCAGATGGGCGTTGATCCACGACCGCGCGGTTCCCACGCTGAACCGAAGCTCGATATTCGGAAAGATCAGGTCGCAGTCCTTGAGGCGACCTTGCTCCTTGCGCGCGCGAACCTCCTTGTAGAGTTCAAGCCCGTAATAGTCGGTAATACCGAGCGCACGGATCGCCGGCGTCGCACCCTCGATCGCGGCAAGATAGGCTTCCCAATCGCCCTTGAACTGGTCGTTGAAGATCGTGCCCGGGGCGTGGACGTGCGGATCCCATCGCAGCCACAACGATCCCGGTCCGATCGATTCCTCTTCCCCCACGGTCATGGCGCGGCACGCTATCGTCAACAGGGGGGAAACGGAAGTGCCGCCGCCAGATCAAACCATTTTGGATCTATTTTGTGCCGGGGCCTGCGGCCTGATCGCAGGGCGGCTCGGGCTCGCCGGAACCGCAGGACTTGCCGGCCGTTTCCCAGTGGCAACGTCCATAGGAGCTGTCATGGCAAGCGCACCGCCCGACCCGCATCCCGATTCTCCCCCGACCGGCCCCGAGCAAGTTCCGGAGCAGGTTCCCCTTCCTGATGACGACGGTCGGGAAAGTGTCGAGGACGTGCCTGACGCAGAATGATCGTCGGGCCGCTTGGCTTCTCGCCTGCGGCATGGCGCCCGCATATCTGCGGAGCGGAAATGGTAAGCCCCGCTACATCGCTGCAGCGGGGCTTCCCTAGATTGCATCCGAAGATGCGATCAAATTCTGCCATTCTTTCGTCTGGACAGGTAAGTGAAACGTGCCGGGCGCGCGATGGTTCCGTGGGCTACTTCGAGGCCCGGAATTTTTCTATCGCCGCAGCGTGACCGCGATCGGGCAGTGGTCCGAATAATGCTTCTCGCCGGGCGCATAGAGCGTTTCGCTGAACCCCGTCCGGTCGGCGGCGGCGCGCCGGTCGAGCACGATATGATCGATGAAACTGTCGTAACGCGGATCGCAGGCCGGCGGCTGGCCCGCGTCGGCGAGCATCAAATCGGCGTTGGCCGGATCGCCATCGTCGATTTTAGTCCAGATCGCGTCGCCGGGAAGCGCGAGCCGCCGGTTCCAGTCGCCCAGCACCGCGAAGCGCTCGGGCCCGGCGGCGGCCGCGTCGATCCAGGCTTCGAGCGCCGGAATCTGGTCCTGGAATATGGGGCAGGCCTTCGCCTCGTTCCCGGAGAAGCAGCCTGACTTGAGGTGGATGCCGAGAAGGCGGATCGGTGTGCGGCCCTCGGGGCGGAGCGTGATGTCGACGCCCGAGCGAAGCTGTTCGTTGCCGCGCATCAGCGACGTCACATCGGCATGGCGATCGAAGGCCATATCCTTGCGGATCGCAAAACCGACCGCTTGGCGGATCACCGTCTGCGACGGGAACTTGCCGCCGCAGGTGCCGCCCGGCGCGCCCTTCCGCGCTTCCATGATCACGACATATTTGGCGGGGTCGAAGACCCGCGCCGCGGCGGTCTCATTCTCGGCCTCCTGAAAGGCGATCACATCGGCGTCGAGGTCGTCGACGATGCGGCGCATCGCGGCATAATCGCTGTCATCCCTGGGGTTGCAGCCTTCGCCGTTCCTCGCGGCGAGAAATTCCAGGTTCCAGCTCGCAAGCTTGAGCGGTTTCGATGGAGCAGACGGGTTCGCGGGTGCGGAGGTCGCGGGCGAGCAGGCGGCAGCCAGCAGGAGCAGGGCGGATGCGATGAGGCGGTGGGGAAGCATCCGCCGCTACTGCCGCACGCCGCCACCGAGTGCAACTCGCCGTGCCGCGCCTTGGCGCGGCGCAGATGGCGCCGATCCGTCCGCGGCGCTATAGCGCCCGCCCGGCCGGGATCCTTCCGGCCGCTCAAGGAGATGATTTTATGAACCACGCCGAACTGTCGGACAGCGTCGCAACCGCACTTGGTCTGAGCAAGGCCGATGCGAAGAAGGCTGTCGATGCCGTTTTCGCTGCGATCACCGACGCCGCCGCCAAGGGCGACGAAGTCTCGGTGAACGGCTTCGGCAAGTTCAAGGTCAAGGAATCGGCCGCGCGTGAAGGCCGCAATCCCTCGACTGGCGAAACCATCCAGATTGCGGCTTCGAAGAAGCTGACCTTCGGCGCCGCGAAGGCCGTCAAGGATCGTCTGAACGGCTGAGCCGGTACGTCCCGCCGGCGTGCCCGGCGGGACGGCCGCGCGGCGGCATGTCGGGCGCGGCATCTGATGAGCGCGCTCTGGCCTCGCAGGCTCGGCCAGGGGTCGCACTTTTGTTTTGGCCGCGCGGCACACTCGGCTCGCTATCCTTGCGGGGCGGCGGCTAGGCACGGGAGCGCATCGCACGCCGCCCCGCTGCGGGCTCGCCAAGAGTGCGGTTGTTCGGGCCCTGCGGGCCGGCGACATCATGACCTAGAGCGGAAGTTCCGCCTGTTTGCGCAAAGGCTCAACGAACAGCGTGCGACGCGGCGGTTCCTCGAACAGCAGCTCGTTCGGCAGGCTGCCGTCGAGCCAATGGTTCGCGTCGCGCCGCTGGATGATCACGCCGTGGCGCGACTGATAGGGAATGACATCGGCGCCCGCCGGGATGGTGAGGATGCGGTAGGACAGCGGCCAGTCGGCGAGTGGCGGGTCCCACACTGCGGCGAGATAGAAGAAATTGCCGCTGTCGAGCGTCACCCGGTAGCGGTGATCGCCGGTTCCCATGCGAAACTCGGACGCCGGGATCAGGCAGCGGCGCGCCGGGAAGGCGCGGCCCTCGGCGCGCACGAAACGATAATTGATCCCGTCGCTAAACCGCGGGTCGGAACCCCAAACCGCTTTGACCATTTCGATCTCGGTCATATTGTCGGGATTGCGCCGGACGAGCGCTTGCACGCCTCCGCTCGGGGCGTCGGGATCGAAAGGGGTTGGCGCGATACCCATATGTGGAACATAATGGGAACGATGTTGAGTCGCAAGGGCGAGGGGGCCGACGCGCATGTGCAATGATTATCGGCTCGAAATTGACATCGCGTCGATCGCCGAGGACTTCGACAACCTCCAGATCAAGATCGACATGCCCGAGGGCGCACCGAACGTGCCGGCGCGCGAGGATGTCCGCATCACCGATACAGCGCCGATCGTGAAGAGCAGCGACGGCGCCGCCGCCGGATCGCTCGTCAACCGGCGCTGGAGCTGGCCCGGACAGGGCGGCAAACCGGTCTATAATGTGCGCTCGGAGCGCCGCGATCTCGGCATGCAGCGATGCCTCGTCCTCTGCGACGGTTTCTATGAGTTCACCGATCCCACCGACCCTGCGCAGAAGCGGCTCGACAAGTGGCTGTTCACGCTGAAGGACCATCGCTGGTTCTGCATGGCCGGCGTCTGGCGCGACAGCCATGTCGGCGAAGCCTTCAGCCTCCTGACCATGGACGCAGGTCCCGACATCGCACCCTATCACCATCGCCAGATCATTCCGCTGCCACGCGATCAATGGGCCGCTTGGCTCGATCCGCGCGTTCCGGCCGAGGACATATTGAAATGGCTTCCCGAAGGCAGCCTCGAGGTGACGCAGGTATATGGTAAGCCGCCTGCACAAGGCGCTCTTGCCTTATGACGAACGAAGAGGGACTCGATCTGTTCGTGACCGCGCAAGAGCAAATCTACCCGCGCGCGCTCGGCGAGATTCGCCGCGGCAAGAAGTGCTCGCACTGGATGTGGTTCATATTCCCGCAGCTGGCAGGCCTTGGCCGAAGCGCGACGTCGAAGCTCTACGGTCTCGCGGGAGCCGATGAGGCGCGGGCCTATCTGGCCCATCCGCTTCTCGGCGCGCGCTATGCCGAATGCGTCGAAGCGATCCAGGACCTGCCGGCAAGCGACCCGGTGGCGGTCTTCGGCGAGGTCGACGCCGTCAAGCTGCGTTCATCGCTGACATTGTTCGAGGCCGTGAGCCGGCGGCCGCTCTTCTCCGCCGCGCTCATCCGCTGGTTCGGCGGCGAGCGCGATGAGCGCACCCTCGGCCTGCTCAGCCGCGACGACAGCATGCCGTGACGCCGACGCGTGTCAGCCGCGCGGATTGCGAAACAGCGGCAGCATCCGGTGGAGCACTTCGTCCTTGTCGAAAAAATGATGCTTGAGCGCGCCGAGAACATGCAGCGCGAGCACGACGTAAATGGCCTTCACCATCAGCTTGTGTATGTCGCCGAGCTCTTCGGCGAGATCCTCGTTCAGCGGTAGCGGAAGATTGGGCGCGGGCACGGCGCCGTAAAGCGGCACTTCAGGCGCCCCGCCCGCCGACGCTGCGGCCCAGCCGAGAAGCGGGGCGCCGATCATCAGCACATAGAAGAGGACATGGGTCGTGCGCGCGAGCATCCGTTCCCATGACGGCATGCCGCCGGGGAAGGCCGGCCAGGGATGGCCGAAGCGCCAACCGAGCCGGATAATGCTGAGCGCGAGGATCGTGATCCCGACCGATTTGTGCAGATGATAATAGCCAAGTTTCTCGCTGTCCGAGGCGTCCTCCATCCAGCCGCCAAAGGTGGCATTGGCGATGATCAGGATGGCGATCGTCCAGTGCAGGACGATCGAGACGGTGGAATAGCGGCTGTGATTCTCACGCATGATTCGCCTCGCAATAGGTCCGTCACCGGTCTTCCAATGCTTTGGCGGCGATCCTCGTTCCGTCAGCAGGACGCAGCCGTCACGATCATGAGCCCAATTTGTTTCGCTTTTACAGAGGCCGGGCGGAAGGCGCGCACCGATTCCCGGCGGTTCGTCGCGGCCCGCTTGACGCGCCCTTTGACTCGGTGGAACATAAAGGGAACATTTGAGTCGATATTTCCCATGAGCACGACGCCCCAATCTGCACCTCGGCCAAGTGCCAGAGATATCGACGTGCTTCGCGCGGCGGTGGCGCGTGTAGCCGCCTCGCGCGGGCCGGTCTTGCCGTTCGGCGTCGGGCCGGTCGATCATCTTCTCGCTGGCGGCGGGCTCGATGGCGCAGGCCTGCACGAGGTCACGGGCGCCTCGGCAAGCTGGAGCGATGACGCTGCGGCAACGCTCTTCGCGGCTGGAATCGCGTCGCGCTTCGCGGCGGCGCCCGACGTGTCGGCGCTCTGGGCGCTGACGCGGTTCGATCTCTATGCCCCCGGTCTCGAACAGGCGGGGCTCGGTCCGGACCGCGTGCTCTATGCTCAAGGCAGGACCGACAAGGAACTGCTGGCGCTGTGCGAGGACGCGCTGCGCGACGGTTCGCTCGCCTGCGTCGTTGCCGAAGTGAAAGCGGCCGATCAGACCGCGACGCGCCGGCTGCAACTGGCAGCATCCGAGGGCAACACGCCGATGATCCTCTATCGCCGGTACCGGCGTTATGGCCAATGCCCGCTCGCCGATCCGTCGCTCGCAATGACCCGCTGGCGCATCGGCACCTTGTCGTCGGGCCGCCTCGCCTCGCCCGGCGTCGGGCGCGGGCGCTGGAATGTCGAGCTGGTCCGGCAGCGCGGCGGGCCGCCTTTTTCCCTCGAACTGGAGGCGTGCGATGACCAGGGTCGCCTCGCTCTTCCTGCCGCAACTGCCGATCGAGCGGTTGCGCCGGGCAGAACGGACACCGTCGCATTCGGGCACGCCGCCTGATCGGGCGCGGGCGGGTCCGCGCTTCCCCGAGCCTGTCGACGACAATCCCGGCACCTGTTCGGTGCCGCGCGGCGGCGGCTGGCGTCCGGGCGCGCGCTGGGCGCAAGGCACGCACTCCGGCGAGCCGTCGCTCGACGCCCTCCCGGCGCACCAGCGACCGACGATGCGCGAGCTCGGACGGCGGAGCGAAGCTGCCGCACCGGTGTTCCGGGCGTTGCGCTCGGACGACGGGACGTCGGGCGGGATCGCTGCGCCGCTGCCGCCGCTCTGGGGCCTCCGTCCGACGATCGTCGTCGCGCGAACCGGCCAGCGCGACGTCGTGACCGCCGCCTGTCCGGCGGCGCTCGATCTCGGCCTCGTGCCCGGCATGGCGGCCGCCCATGCCCGCGCGCTGGTCTCCGATCTCGACATACTCGATGCCGCACCCGACGCCGATCGCGCGTGGCTCGATCGCCTTGCGCTCCACGCCGCCCGCTGCTGGACGCCGACGGCGGCAGTGTCGGGCATCGACGGGCTGTGGCTCGACCTGTCGGGCACGACGCATCTCTTCGGCGGCGAAGAGCGTTTCGCGGCGCGTCTGCTCGGTTTTCTAAGGCGCCTCGGCTTCACCGCGCGTGTCGCGATCGCCGGCACGCCCGGCGCCGCTCACGCGCTCGCACGCGATGGCGGCGCGGGCGTGCGGATCTTGCCGGAAGGAGGCGAGAGCGAGGCGCTGGCGCCTTTGCCGCTGGCGGCGCTCCGGCTGGCGCCGGAGGCGCTCGCCGCGGCGGCGCGCTTCGGGATCGAGCGGATCGCCGATCTTTATCCGATGCCGCGCGGGCCATTGGCCCGGCGGCTCGGGCGCGGCGCGGTCGAGCGGCTCGACCAGGCGCGAGGGTTCGTACCCGAGCCGATCGTGCCCGTCGTCCCGTTCGACATGCCCGAGGCGCGCCGTTCCTTGCTCGAGCCGATCGGGACCGCCGAGGCGATCGAGCAGGTCATCGCCGACCTGCTCGGCGATCTCGTGCTCGCGCTGCGCGAGCGCAGTCTTGGCGTGCGGAGCCTCGTCTTGCGCTGCGACCGGCTCGACATGGGCGCGCAGTTCGTCACCGTCGGCACGGCGCGCGCGACGCGCGATGCGAAACATCTGCTGCGCCTGTTCAGGCTCCGGATCGACCGGATCGAGCCGGGGCTCGGGATCGAGACGATGGTTCTCGCGGCGCCGCAGGTCGAAGCGCTGGCGCCCGAGGCGATCGCCGCCGTGCTCAACACGGCACGCCAGGCGCCCGACCTCGCTCCGCTCGTCGATGCGCTGGCCGGCCGCGCCGGCGATGCCGCGCTGTTCCGCCTGTCCGCGATCGAAAGCGATGTCCCCGAGCGCGCGATCGTGCGCGCCGGGCCTTTGGCCCAGCCTGCCGGCTGGCCCGTCTGGCCGCGGCCGATCCGGATGCTCGCGCGGCCCGAGGCGCTGTCGGGCGTCGTCGCCTTGCTTCCCGACCATCCGCCGCGCCGCTTCGCGTGGCGCGGGCGGAGCTATGCGGTGGTCGCAGGCGATGGCCCCGAGCGCATCCATGGCGAATGGTGGCGCCGCCCGGGCGAGATGTGGGCGGTTCGCGACTATTTCCGGGTCGAGGCGACAAGCGGCGAGCGCTTCTGGCTCTTCCGCCGCGGCGACGCGATCACCGACAAGACGGGTGACCTCAGCTGGTACATGCACGGCGTGTTCGGATGACGGACCCCGTTACGACCTATGTCGAACTCTACGCCACGAGCCATTTTTCCTTTCTGCGGGGGGCCTCTTCGCCCGAGGAATTGTTCGCGGCCGCCGCTGCCCTCGGCCATTCGGCCCTCGGGCTTTGCGACCGGGGCAGCGTCGCCGGCATGGTGCGCGGTCTGTCGGGACAGGAAGCAACCGGCGTCCGGCTGATCGCGGGGACGCGCGTCGACCTTCGCGACGGTCGCTCGATCCTCCTCTATCCGACGGACCGCGCGGCCTGGTCGCGGCTGACCCGGCTGCTCTCCTTGGGCAAGGGGCGCGGCGGCAAGGGCAATTGCTGGCTCGACTGGCCCGACGTCGCGGCCTCGGCCGAGGGCCTCGTCGCGATCCTCCTGCCCGGTGAAGCCGACGAACGGGCGCGGCTCGATCTCGCCGAGCTCAGCGGCGCCTTCGGCCCGCGCGCCTTTCTCGCGCTCGCGCTGCGCCGCCGGCCCGGCGATTTCGCGCGGCTTCGCGCGCTCGATGCGCTGGCGCAGGAAGTGGCGGTGCGGAGCGTCGCGCTCGGCGACATCCTCTACCATGCGCCCGAACGGCGCCCGCTGCAGGACGTGCTGACCGCGATCCGCGAGAAGACGACGGTCGATGCGCTCGGGTTCAAGCGCGAACGCTTCATGGACCGGGCCTTGAAGAGCCCGGCCGAGATGGAAAGGCGCTTCGCGCTGTTCCCCGACGCGATCGCGGCGACCGCCGACATCGCGGCAGCCTGTCGCTTCGACCTTGCCGAGATCCGCTACCAATATCCCTATGAGCAGGTGATGGAGGGCCGCACCGCGCAGGAAGCGTTGGCGGCGTTGACCGAGGAAGGTGCGAACCGGATGTTTCCGGGCGGCGTGCCGCCTGCCTTTCGGAAACAGATCGATCACGAGCTGCGCCTGATCGGCGAGCTCGGCTACGCGCCCTATTTCCTGACCGTCAATTCGATCGTCGCCGAGAGCCGGCGGCGCGGCATATTGTGCCAAGGGCGCGGGTCAGCCGCGAACAGCTGCGTCTGCTTCCTGCTCGGCGTGACTTCGATCGACCCGATCAAGCACGAGCTGCTCTTCGAGCGCTTCGTGTCGGGTGAACGCAAGGAGCCGCCCGATATCGACGTCGACTTCGAACATGAGCGGCGCGAAGAAATCATCCAGTGGATCTACGAGACCTACGGCCGTCATCGCTCCGCGCTGACCGCCGTGGTCACGCGATACCGAACCCGCGGGGCGGTCGCCGAGGTGGGGAAGGCGCTCGGGCTACCGCGGGATCTCACCAAGATGCTGACCGGCCTCGTCTGGGGCTGGTCGGTCGACGGCATCCCCGAGGAGCGCATCGCTGAGCTTAACCTCAACGCCAATGACTATCGACTTCGGCTGACGCTCGATCTAGCGCGGCAGCTGATCGGGACGCCGCGGCATCTCTCCCAGCACCCGGGCGGCTTCGTGCTGACCGAGGAGCGGCTCGACGATCTTGTGCCGATCGAGCCGGCGCGGATGGAGGACCGCCAGATCATCGAATGGGACAAGGACGATATCGACGTCCTCAAATTCATGAAGGTCGACGTGCTGGGTCTCGGGATGCTCGGCTGCATGAACCGGGCGTTCAACCTGCTCCGCGAACACAAGAGCATCGATGTCGGCATGGCCGACCTGCAGGACGACGACCCGGCGGTCTATGGGATGATCCAGAAGGCCGACACGCTCGGCGTCTTCCAGATCGAGAGCCGCGCGCAGATGTCGATGCTGCCGCGGATCAAGCCCAAATGCTTCTACGACCTCGTGATCGAGGTCGCGATCGTCCGCCCCGGCCCGATCCAGGGCGACATGGTGCACCCCTATCTTCGGCGGCGTGAAGGCAAGGAGAAGCCCGAATATCCAAAGCCCGAGCTTCGCGCCGTGCTCGAGAAGACCTTGGGGGTGCCACTCTTTCAGGAGCAGGCGATGAAGGTCGCGATCGTCGGTGCCGGCTTCACGCCGGTCGAGGCCGACCAGCTTCGCCGCGCGATGGCGACCTTCAAGCTCACCGGCGGCGTATCACATTTCTACGACAAGCTCGTCGGCGGCATGGTCGAGCGCGGCTATCCCAAGGATTTCGCCGAGCGTACCTTCAAGCAGATCGAGGGTTTCGGGAGCTATGGCTTTCCCGAGAGCCACGCCGCGAGCTTCGCGAAAATCGCCTATGCCTCATGTTGGATGAAGCATCATCATCCGGACGTCTTTTGCGCGGCCTTGCTCAACGCGCAGCCGATGGGCTTCTACGCGCCCGCGCAGATCGTGCGCGATGCCCGGAATCACGGCGTCGAGGTGCGCCCGGTCTCGATCAACGACAGCCATTGGGACTGCACGCTGGAAAGGAGCGACGGGCGCTATCTCGCGGTTCGCCTCGGCTTCCGCCAGGTTCGATCGCTCGCGAACATACATGGTGCCGCGATCGTCGGGGCGCGCGGCGATGTGCCCTACGACTGCGTCGAGGATGTATGGCGGCGCGCCGGCGTGCCGCGCGCCGCGATCGAGCGGATCGCCGAAGCGGATGGATTTGCCTCTCTGTCCGAGGACCGGCGGCAGGGGCTGTGGAAGGTCCGCGGCCTCGGCGAGGCGCCGCTGCCGCTCTTCGCGGCCGCCGACGCGCGCGAGGCGAACTTCTCGCCCGAAGGGCTCGAACCGCCGACCGCGCTTCGGCCGATGACCGAAGGACGCGAGGTGGTGGAGGATTATCGCACGCTTCAACTGAGTTTGCGCGCGCATCCCTTAAGTTTCCTGCGCGAGGAGCTGGACCGGATGGGGATCGTCCGCTGCGCGGATCTCGGCTCGATCCGCGATGGCCGGAATATCGAGGTCGCCGGGGTGATCCTCGTCCGGCAACGCCCCGGCTCGGCAAAGGGCGTGCTGTTCGTCACGATCGAGGATGAGACCGGTATCGCCAACGGCATCCTCTGGCCCGATCGCTTCGACATCTATCGGCGCCAGGTCATGGCGGCGTCGATGATCGCGATGCGCGGCCGCGTCCAGAAGGAAGGCGAGATCATTCATGTCATCTGTGACCGGATAACCGACCATGACGCGATGCTGCGGCAGGTCGGGCGCAGCGCGCTTTCCATTGCGCCGGGACGCGGGGACGGGGCGCGGAACGGGGGCGGGCCCGACAGCCGCGAGCCTGCGTTGCGCGTCCGGAGCCATGACTTTCACTGATGGTGGCCAAATGCTCCGGTTGCAGGACCACTCCCTCCTTGGCTGCCTGACTGCGGGCCTCGGCTCGCCTCATGCCGTCAACCCCCTGCGGGGGTTCGCCCTCGCGTACCGCTCGGTGACGGCGGCTCGCGGGCCCTTCGGTCGGCGCCATCGGGGATGGTCCCGAGCAACCCAAGGAGACACGACATGGCCACCATCGCAAATCTCACCGTCAAGGCCGACGGCAGCTTCGAAGGCACGCTGACGACCCTTCTGGTCACCGCGCCGATCGCGATCGTCCCGAACGGCCGCAAGGTGAAGGACAATGAGCCCGACTTCCGCGTGATCGCGCGCAAGAACGGCTACGAGGTCGGCGCCGGCTGGACCCGCACGTCGCAGTCGAACGGCACCGAATATGTCTCGGTCACCCTTTCGGCCCCCGAATTCGGCACGATCTACGCGAATATCGCGAACGCGCCCGGCGACGATCCGATGAAGAAGGTGCTTATCTGGAACCCGCCGAGCTGACCCCAGCGGCCCCGCCTTCGGGCGGGGCCGTCATTTTTCCTGCGTGAGTTTCGCCAATCGGCGCGGAAGCTCCGAGGCCAGCTTGCGCTGCTGGAATGGCGAGGCCTTCTTCCAGCTCCGGCATTCGGACTGGGTGCGGCCGCAGCCGGGGCACCAGCCCGTCCGACCGTCGAACGCACATAATTCGATGCAGGGCGAACGCATCGCTCAGTTGCACTCGATCGTGACGTGACGCAGCTCGTGGACCGGCGCGAGGCGCTCGCGGATCGCCGCGCCGGTGAGACCGGCAGGCCCGGCGACGCTGACGATCGCGGCATGCGCGTCGGGTCCGAGGCGCCATACGTGAAGATCGACGATCCGGGCATCGCCGGGCGCCTCGACCAGCTCGCGGACTTCCTCCGCCACATGATCGTCGCTCCGGTCGAGCAGGACCGCGGCCGTGTCGCGCATCAGGCTCCACGACCAGCGCGCGATCACGATCGCGCCGACGATCCCCATTACGGGGTCCATCCACACCCATCCGAGATAGCGTCCCGCAAGCAGGGCTGCGATGGCGAGCACCGACGTCAACGCATCGGCAAGCACATGCACATAGGCCGAGCGCAGATTATTGTCGCCGCTCTGCGCCATTGGCCCATGGTTGTGATGATGATCGTCGCCATGGCCATGGCCATGACCATGGTGATGTCCGTGCCCATGACCATGGTGATGCCCGCCCGACAGCAGGAAGGCGCTCGCAATGTTTACGCCAAGGCCAACCGCCGCGACGACAGTCGCCTCGAGAAAAGCGACGTTGGTCGGATTGAACAGTCGCGACACCGCTTCGACGCCGATGCCGAGCGAAACAAGCCCGAGCGCCATCGCCGAGGCAAATCCTCCGAGATCGCCGACCTTGCCGGTTCCGAAGCTATAGGCCGCGTTGTGCGCATTGCGCTTCGCATAACCATAAGCGATCGCCGCCACGCCGAGGGCACCGGCATGCGTCGCCATGTGGAAACCATCGGCGAGCAGCGCCATCGATCCCGTGATGTAGCCGGCGATGATCTCGCCGACCATCATCAGCGCGGTCAAAACGACGACGAGCAGCGTGCGCCGGGCATTCTCGTCATGTGACGCGCCCAGGAACATATGATCGTGGACACGCGCGTCCGCGATGGGGGTAGTGGCCATTATGCGATCCTATTTGCTGTAGCGGCGGATAACGGTGAGCAACTCCTCGGCACCGGCCGCGCGCTCGGCGTCGGTCAGCCCCGGGCGCGAGACATGCTCCTCGAGATGATCGGAGATCACTTCCTCGATGAGCCCGGCGACCGCGCCGCGGACTGCCGCAACAAGATGCAGGACTTCGGCGCACGGCGCTTGCGACTGGAGCGCTCGCTCGATCGCGCCAACCTGTCCGCTGATGCGGCGGACGCGCGCAATGAGTTCGGAATTATCGCCTGAAAGATGTGCCATAGGGATACCCCCTACCCCTACCCAAGGCAGAAGGCAAGCAACCTCGTGTGGAGAGGCACGATCGCCAAGTCCCACTACAGGGGCCACGGCGCACGCAGATTGTGGTCCGGGAGGAAGGCGCAAGGGCCTCCAGTCCCCGCGAAACCATACCCGCTCTCGATAGCCGCTGATCCCTGGGCTCGAAGCCGGGCCTCCTTCAATCAACCCGTGAAGGGTCCGCTACGCTTCGCGTGCGGCCGCAGCCTTGCTGCGGTGATTGCGGCCCGCCCCCGGCCGGCGGGGCGACTGTCGAGCGGGAACGGTCCCGCTCCGAAAGGACAGGAGCCAAACCCATGCCGCTTTCCACCGCTCAATCGCTCGGCTGGAGCCTCGCCCGCACGATGATGACGATCATCGTCCTTATCGAAACGACAAAAGGCTATGCGGTGATGCCCATCGAAGAGTTCGACGGCGACCCCGAACACATCGTGTGCGAATATGACCCGTTCAACCGCTGAGCCCGCAAAATTTGCCCCGCGATGGTTCCAGTTCCGGTTCCGTCGCGGGCGGCTGTCTGCTAGATTGACGGTGCAGACCGCGCTGTGGTGGTGGTGGAGAGCGCGTCCCCAGGGAGGACGCTCGTGACTTTCATGCTTATCCTCGGCGCTGCCGCAGGCCTCTATCTCATCTGGCTTCTGTTCCGGCTGGCGGCACTCGCGCTGCCGCTTGGCACCGGCATTGCTCTCGCCTTCGAACTTCTGGACCGGGGCTATGGCATTGGCGCTGCCCTTGCGATGGCATTCCTGGCGGGGATCCTGCTCCATCTTGCTGGACGGCACCTCTACGCGCACGGCGGATCGACATTGCTGCGAGCCTGTGTCGCAATGCTCTTCCTCCTCCCGGCGGGGGTCGCAGGCTATTATGGCATGACGGGGATCGTGCGGCTCTTCGCTACGGAGGGCATGCTGGTGGCGATCCTGCCTATGCTCGCTGCCGTCGTCGCCGCCGTGGCGGCGGTCCGGGGACTTAACGGGTCTTCGGTGGATGCAATTGGTGTCGGCGACCGGGAACGTGACGATCGCGCACCCGCGATCCCGGCCTCCGCTTCGCCCGCTTCCGACCGCCTCTGAGTCCTTCGCTCCCGCCGCAGGAACACGGTCTCTTCCCTGCGCGATCTGCCGGCAAGCCGCTGCGCTGAGCCCGCTGGCCGCAACGGCGCTCCCCGATTTTCTTCCCCCGGCGTGCCGCCGTTCCTCGCGGACCAAGAAAATCGCTGCGCTGCCGTCCTTTGCTTCGCTCCGGGCCTGCGGCTGCGGCGCGGTCTCCTTTCCGGCCACCGATGCGCATCGAGACCGCGATCCTGCGGCTCGAAAGCAAGGAAAGGACTTCAAGATGGCCAAGATCGGAACCTTCAAGAAAGCGAAGGGCGAATATCGGGGCGCAATCGCGAGCCTCGCCCTCTCGGTCGACGCGGTTCGCATCGTCCCCGAGGACAATCCCAAACCCAGCGCTCCGACCCACCGCATCTATGTCGGCGACGTCGAGGTGGGTGCGGCCTGGGAGAAGACCAGCCAGGACGACCGCACCTATCTCTCGACCAAGTTCGACGACCCGAGCTTCACCGCGCCCATCTTCGCGCAGCTCTTCGAAGGAAGCGACGGCGACTATGACCTCGTCTGGACCCGTCCCCAGCGGCGGGACTGATCGAGCACGCCGCCCGGCCGCAAGCCGGGCGGCGATACTCTCATTTTGAGGCTTTTCGCGCGGGGATTCTCCGCCGCAATGCGTTACGATGATCCTTTGCATGCCGCTAACCATGTTCCAGCCGATGCGGGCAAGCTGCTGATAGGCTTTGCTTTCATTCCTGAAGATCAGCCGGAGGTGCGAATGGATCAGGTCGTCGATTGGCAATCGCCATATTTTCCGAGAATATTCGAAACATATGATCGCGCCGATTTCGCGCAGGAGTTCCTGCGCCGAAGCCCGGCCTATCGCCGCGCCTATCGTTCGGCCGCGTTGGCGCCGACGCGGCGGCGCACCGCGCGCCTCGCTGGGCTGGCGCGACGATGGGGGTTGGTCTTTCGCCCTAGACCCTGACCGATCCGTCACCGAATCCCCCGCGCTCTGGCAGCCCGAGGCCTGCGCGCATGTCGCCATCGCCGAACCGGCGCCCGACGGCTTTGCCGCGCCGCGGCTCGCCGAGCTCATCGCCTCCGCGGATATCGCCTCCGAGATCATCCTGCCGGGCGAGTGGCATCTCGTGTTCGTGGCCGACGGACGGCGCTTCCGCCTCTGGCTTCGCCGCTTCCTCGCCGATGAACGGCTCGCCTATGTAAATCCGGCCGATCCGCACAGCGAGCTGCGGATGGCCGTGAGCCTCGCCGTACAGCGCCGCTTCTCGGCGGGCGTCACGACGCATCGCTTCCTGCGGGGAGGCGCCCCCGGACCATCCGAGCGCTGGCGTCTCATCCAGTGGCTGCGGCTCCTCGACGCCTCCGCCGAAGGGCGTTCGGCGCGCGACATCGCCGCCGCCCTCATCCTCGACGATGCCCAGGATTTCTCGGCCGCCGACTGGGACGGATCGAGCGAGCGCCGTCGCATCGCGCGCTGGCACCGCGCCGCGGTCGCGATGCGCGACGGCGGCTATCAGGAGCTGCTCGGCGCCGCCTGATCGGGACATTCCGCGCGTCGTCACTTTGTCCGTTCCTAAACCGCATCCCGATTTCCGAATGTCGCCGCCTCTCCGCCGGAGCCCCCCACGGGACCCGGCGCTGCGAACGGAGGCCCCTTTTGAGCGACATGCATACCCCCATTTCGCCGCGCTACCTCAAGACGCCCGACGCTGCGCTGCACCTCGGCCTGTCGAGCCGGACGCTCGAAAAACATCGCTGCTTCGGAACGGGTCCCGAATACCGCAAACTCGGCGGGCGGATCGTCTACGCGATCGCTGATCTCGACGCCTGGGCCGAGATCGGCCGCAAGAAGTCGACATCCGATCCCGGCAAGGGCGTCGTCCATCCCGCGCGCCCGGTCCGCCGCTGATGCGCTCCGCCCAGAACATCCCGCCCGCTCCCGGCGTGCAGCCGGTCGCGGCGACCGCGAGCGGTCTCACCGACCTTGAGCTGACCTGGATCGAGCAGCGGCTCGAGAATTGGCTGCGCTTCGGCCGCGTCGCCGCCGAGCGCATCGTCAGCCGCCGGACGCGCATCGTCTCCTTCCGGCCCGAGGCCGTCTTCGGCTTCGTCCGTTGGGGCGCGAACGATTTCGGCACGATCTTCTCGAGCATCTCGGTCATCGCGGCGCCCGCGCCCCGCGCCCCCTTCGCGACGCATCCCTACGTGCGTCCCGGAGGCGACATCCTGCTCCGCGTCGACGGTTGGCCGAAGGTCCAGCAGGTGCTCTCGGCGATCGATGCGATCGAGGCCGACGGGCTCGACCCGTGCGAGACGGCGCCCGATCATTGGCGCCACATCGGCAGCCATATCGCCGCCGGACTGCCGTTCCGGCCCTATGGTCCGGAGCGGCACCGGGCATGGCTCCAGCGCAAGGCGATCGCGCCATGAACCGCCGCTGGTTCCGCGCAACCGCGGCGAGCGCTACGCTCTTCGCGGGGCTGTTCGTCGCGGCGGCAGCGCTCGCGCCGAAACCGCGCCTCATCTGGAACGCGAGCCCGAGCGTTCCGATCGGCTTCTACCGCGTCGATGTCGGCGCCGATCCCGAGGTCGGCGACCTCATCCTCTTCCACCCGCCCGAGGCGGTCGCGACGCGCCTCGCGGTGCGCGGCTATGTGCCGCGCGGCGTGCCGCTCCTGAAGCATGTCGCCGCCGGTGAAGGCGCGCTCGTCTGCCGCAGCGGCACCTTCGTGACGATCGACGGCGCGCCGGCAGCGCGCGCGCGGGACGCGGACCGCCTCGGGCGGTCGCTGCCGCGCTGGCTCGGCTGCCATCTCCTGCGCCCCGGCGAACTGTTCCTCCTAAACCCCGCGCCCGACAGTCTCGACGGCCGATATTTCGGACCGCTCCCCGACACCGGCGTCGTCGGCGTCGCGCACCCGCTTCTCGTGCGCGATGCGCCCGGCGCGCCGCTGCGCTGGCGCCGTGACGCCGATCGCTCCGCATTCACCCTCGAAGGAAAGGATATGTCCTCATGATTATCGGAAGCTTTCAAACTGCTGGCGACGGCTATGCCGGACAGATCCGGACGCTGCTGCTCGATGCGATGATCGCGATCGTTCCGGCGAAGCCGAACGACGCGGAAAATGCGCCGGCCTGGCGCGTCCTGCTCGTCGAAGCCGATACCGGCGTGGAGATCGGGGCAGGCTGGGAACGCCGCAGCGAACGCGCCGGCTCCTATATCGCCCTGCAGATCGACGATCCGGCGCTCGCGGTTCCGCTGCGCGCCAATCTGCTCCGTTCGACGCAGAACGAGGATGAATATCATCTCCTCTGGACGCGTCCCGTTCCACGCGAACAAGCGTGAGCATCATGCATCCGGCTCGCTCGGCGCGCGTCCGCGCCGTGCGCCTCGCCTTGCTGCTGCTCTGCTCGGCGAGCGCCGCCCCGGACCGGGCATGGGGCGCGGCACCGGCGGAAGAGCCGACGGCCGCGGCCCACCCCTATGCCGCTCATGTGGCGGAGGCATCGCATCGCTTCGGCGTTCCGGAGGTCTGGATATGGCGCGTGATGCATGTCGAGAGCCGCGGAAAGCCGCGGGCGCTCTCGCATGCCGGTGCAATGGGGCTGATGCAGATCATGCCCGCAACCTGGGCGATGCTGACGGCGCAGCATCGTCTCGGGTCCGACCCCTTCGACGTGCGTGCCAACATCCTCGCGGGCGCGGCCTATCTGCGCGCGATGTGGGACCGATATCGCGACGTTCGCCTCATGCTCGCTGCCTATAATGCAGGCCCCGGCCGCGCCGACGCCTATGCAGCGGGGCGGCGCGGCTTGCCCGCCGAGACGGTGGCTTATGTCGCAGCCATCGCGCCCGCGCTCGGTGCGCCGGCTGCTCCGTCATCTGCGATGGCGCGGACTGCCGAACCGCCGAGCTGGCGCAGCGCCTCGCTCTTCGCCGAGCAGCGATCGGACACGCCGGCTGCAACTTCGGTGCAGCGCGGCGACGCCGCGCCTGCTGGGCCGTCGAATTCCGCGCCTGCTCCCTCGCCCCTCTTCGTCCCGCTTTCCGGGGACAATCGGTGATGGTCGTCCTGGCGATATTTGCTGGAGTGCGCCGGTCCATGGATAGGCACTGCTTGGCGTTCAGAAGGGGTTCGGGGGGATGGCAAGATAAAAGACCTGCCAGCTCGCCGGCAGATTGTGGTTGGATTACAGCGCTTTATGCGTATGGCACCCCCCTCCGGCTGCCATATCGACCTCTGGATTTCCGAGGCAGAACAAGCGCTTACGATATGGCACCGGCGTTGTGAGCGGCGACGAGCATGATTTTCGGGTGCGACCGGGAAGGGGTCGCGATGCGGGTTCGGGATCGGCGCGGCGCGGGAAGAGGCTCGCGGCGCAGGTGCGCAAGGCAGCCGCCCGCTCGGGTTACACCCGCTCCCGTCGGGGCGGCGGCGGTCGCAGCGGAACCGGTCGGCATGGCCGCGGCCGCGCCGCGCTTGCGACGATCCGGCGCGGCCCCGCGCAGCGCCGCGTGACGGTCATGGCGCGCATCGTCCGGCATAAGGGCGCGCAGTTTCGCTCCGCGCCTCTCGCACGGCATATCGCTTATCTCGAACGCGACGGCGTCACCCGCGATGGTCGCGATGCCATGATGTTCGATGCGTCTGGAGATACCGCCGACCGCGAGGCCTTTGCCGATCGCTGCGCCGACGATCGCCATCATTTCCGTTTCATCGTCAGCCCTGAAGATGCGGAGCAATTGCAGGACCTTCGGACCTTCACCCGCGATCTCATGGGCCGGATGGAGAAGGATCTCGAGACCCGGCTCGACTGGGTGGCGGTCGATCACTGGAACACCGACAATCCGCATATCCATATACTCCTGCGCGGCGTCGCCGAGGACGGAAGCGACCTGGTCGTCGACCGCGCTTATATGTCGGAAGGCGTGCGCGGACGGGCGTCGGAGATCGCGACCCTCGAACTCGGCCCGCGAAACGAACAGGAGATCGACGCGAGCCTCGTGCGGGAGACGGGCGCCGAGTGTTGGACCGGGCTCGATGCGCGCCTGCGCGAACGCGGCGGCGAAACGGGGATCGTCGATCTTCGTCCCGACCCAAGCTCGCCGCCGGGCCGCGATCGGCATCTCATCGGACGTGCGGCGAAGCTCGAGGCGCTTGGGCTTGCGACGCGCCTTGGACCCGGCATTTTCGAGATCGATCCGCGCGCCGAAACCCTATTGCGCGACCTCGGCGAGCGAGGCGACATCATCAAGGGCGTCCACCGCGCCATGCGCATGCAAGGGCTCTCCTTCGACGCATCGAGGCTCGCCCTTCACGGCGAGGCGGAGCGTTCGGGCCTCGTCGGGCGGCTGGTCGCACGCGGCCTCGACGATGAGCTTGCCGGCTCCGCCTTCGCCATCGTCGACGGGACCGATGGACGGACCCATCACATCAAATTCTCCGATCTCCAATGGACCGGGGACGCGAAGCCGGGCGCGGTCGTCGAGCTGCGGCGCTGGGAAGGACGCGACGGCGGCGAGCATCTCTCGCTCGCCCTGCGATCGGACCTTGCGGTCGCCGACCAGACATCCGCGCGCGGCGCAACCTGGCTCGACCGCGAGCTGGTCGCGGCGAAGCCCACGGCAGGAACCTCGGGCTTCGGCATCGATGTTCGCCGCGCCATGGCAGCGCGCGCCGAGTTTCTCGCGAGCGAAGGCCTCGCGAGCCGACAGAACGGCAAGCTCGTACTGGCGCCCGATCTCATCGAAACGCTGAAGCGGCGCGACCTCGAGGCGGCCTGCGAAACCATCGCCGCGCGCACCGGGCTCGCGCATCGCCCGCCGGCCACCGGCGACGCGGTGAGCGGGACCTACCGCGAGCGCGTGTCGCTCGCCTCGGGGCGCTTCGCGATGATCGACGACGGCCTTGGCTTTCAACTCGTGCCCTGGCGCCCGGCGCTCGACCGGCACCTCGGGCAGCATGTCACCGGCACCGCCACCGCGGGCGGCATCGACTGGAGCCTTGGCCGCGATCGCGGGATCGCAATCTGAGAAAGGATGAACGATGAGCGACAGGATATTATGGGGCCAGATCTTCGCGGTGCTGCTGATCGTCCTCGCGGCGGTCTGGACCGCGACCCAAGCGACGGCGGAAGCGCTCGGATTTCAGGCGGCGCTCGGTGCCCCCTGGTTCCGCATCGGCGACTATCCCGTCTATCCCCCGCCCGCCTTCTTCTGGTGGTGGTTTGCCTTCGACGCCTATGCGCCGCCGATCTTCTATCGCGGTGCCGCGATCGCCGCGTCGGGCGGGCTGCTGTCGGTTGTTGTCGCGATCAGCATGTCGGTGTGGCGTGCGCGCGAGCGCCGGCGGGCCGAGACCTACGGATCGGCACGCTGGGCGCAGGAGCGTGAGATACGGGCTGCCAACATGCTCGGCCCCGATGGCGTCATTCTCGGGCGCATGGCCGGAACATACCTGCGTCACGATGGCGCCGAGCATGTCCTCTGCTTCGCGCCGACCCGATCCGGAAAGGGCGTCGGCCTCGTGGTGCCGACCCTGCTGACTTGGCCGGGGAGCTGCATCGTCCATGACATCAAGGGCGAGAACTGGCAGCTCACTGCGGGCTTTCGCGCAAAGCATGGCCGGGTGCTGCTCTTCGATCCGACCAACCCCGCATCGGCCGCCTATAATCCGCTCCTCGAAGTCCGGCGCGGCGCGTGGGAAGTACGCGATGTGCAGAATGTCGCCGACGTGCTGGTCGATCCCGAAGGAAGCCTCGAGCGCCGAAACCACTGGGAGAAGACAAGCCACGCCCTGCTCGTCGGCGCGATCCTCCATGTTCTCTACGCCGAGGAGGAAAAGAGCCTTGCCGGTGTCGCGGCCTTTCTGTCGAACCCCGAGCGCAAGATCGAGGCGACGCTCCACCGGATGAAGACCACCAGCCATTTGGGAGATCGCGTCCACCCGGTCGTCGCCGCGGCGGCGCAGGAGCTGCTCAACAAGAGCGAGAATGAGCGGTCCGGCGTGCTGTCGACCGCCATGTCCTTCCTCGGTCTTTATCGCGATCCGGTGATCGCCAAGGTCACGGGACATTCCGAGTGGCGCATCGCGGACCTGATCGGAAGCGAGCGCCCGGTCTCGCTCTACCTCGTGGTGCCGCCCGGCGATATCAGCCGGACCAAGCCGCTCATGCGCCTGATCCTCAACCAGATCGGGCGGCGGCTGACCGAGGAGCTGAATCCCAAGGCACGGTCGCAACGGCTGCTGTTCATGCTCGACGAGTTTCCCGCGCTCGGACGTCTCGATTTCTTCGAAAGCGCGCTCGCCTTCATGGCGGGCTATGGCATCAAGGCCTTTCTGATCGCCCAGTCGCTCAACCAGATCGAGAAGGCCTATGGCCAGAGCAATGCGATCCTCGACAATTGCCACGTCCGGGTCAGTTTCGCGACGAACGATGAGCGCACCGCCAAACGGATTTCCGATGCGCTTGGCACTGCGACCGAGCAACGCGCGATGAAGAATTATGCCGGCCATCGGCTCTCGCCCTGGCTCGGCCATTTGATGGTGTCGCGCACCGAAACCGCCCGGCCGCTGCTCACCCCCGGCGAAGTCATGCAGCTCCCCCCGGACGACGAGATCGTGATGGCCGCCGGCCTCGCACCGATCCGGGCCAAGAAGGCGCGCTACTATGGCGACCGGCGCCTGGCCGGCCGCGTCATTCCGCCGCCCGCACCCGGTCGCGGTCTTCCCGCCGGCCACGATTGGATGGCCGACCGGGTACAGCAGCCGATGGAGACGAAAGCGAAGGCGGCGGAGGACGATGACGCGGCCAATGGCGGCATTCGGCAGGAACCCGAACTTCCCGTCCATGAGGATATCGCGCCGCCGCCGCCGCGCAGCGTCAATGGCGAGTTTGATTTCACCGAGGACGGAGCACAAGCCGATGCAGCGCGGCTTCGCGCCGCCGCGGATCGGCGGATGGCGCGGCGCGCTCAAGCTGCCGCGCTCGATCCCGACGATGGGATCCAGCTGTGATCCGATCGCATGTCAAACAGACATTCCGGATCGAAACCGGCCTGTCGCGCGACCTGACAGACCTTGCCCGCCGACGCGGCCTCACCCGGACCGAAGTGCTGGAGGCTGCACTGCGCTCCTTTCTCTCGCCCGATCAGGAGGAGCGGATCGAGGCGCTGTTGACCCGGCGCCTCGACCGCATCGGCCGCCAGCTCGACCGCATCGAATGGCATGGCGAAATGTCGGGAGAAGCGATGGCCCTGTTCGTTCGACACTGGCTCACGAGCACGGCGCCTTTGCCCGATGATGCATTGCCGGCCGCGCAGGCCAGCGGGAAGCGGCGGTGGGAGGCTTTCGTCGATGCCCTTTCACGTAGGATGGAAGTTGGACCAAAGCTCGCCGCGGAGCTGATGCGTGATGTCGGCGGTTCCAATTGAAGCCTTTAACCGGCTCATCCAGCCCGCAGTTTTAAGAGAAAGCTGATGGCCTCGGCGGGGACACCGCACAGGGCAGCCGCTAGCAGCAGTATCGCGAGAGCCAGATATTTGGCCAGAGGAGTTCGGCACAGCTCGAGAAGCACCGCCGATTTGTGGCGGCCCAATTGCACAAGCGCCATGAACTGGGCGAGCTCGGCCTCACGGTCAGTCATCGGACGATCACCTACGGGCGGGAGAGGGGGCATGTCGGTCATCACAAACCTCACGGATTCATCGCAAAAATGGCGCGCTGTTACAGATGCGCGTGCGGGTTACCGTGAGGGATAAGCCCTCCGGGCTGGAGTGCCCCTCAGGCGAGTCGCTTGTCAACAGGGTGAATCGCAATTTTATCAACAGTCGGGGGTGCGTCTGGGGATATCTTGCCGCATTTCCGGGAAAGCCGGAGTTCGTTCAGTCCTCTTCGCCCTGCTGCTCGCGCTCGCGTAGTCTCTCGGCATAGCGGTAGCTCGCTTCGACGGAGTGATAGTCATCGGCGTAGCGATCGATGTCGCCGAGCGCGCATTCGACCTCATAGGCCACCGTATGGGGAGACGAGCCCGGGCGCTTTCGGCCCAGCCAGCGCTCTAGCTTGTCGAAGCGGCTCTGCATCCCCTGCACGCTGCATGCGATGCGCAGATCGTCGAGATTGCTGCTCGTTCGATTGCGGCTCCAGGCCCTGCAGGCGAACTCAAGCTCTTCACCCCGTGTCGGAGGGCGATCGCTGAGATCAGCCCCACCATCTTTCGCAAGGGTCGGGTCGGCCTGTACACCGGCAAGGCCCGCACTGAGTGCCTCGCACAGTTCGCTATGATATTTATCCCGGAGCGCGGCGTCCCAATCATAGGGGCCAGCGCCGACGAAAAGATGCGGCAGCTTGAAATGCGCCCCCACTGCCTTCGGCAGCATCTTCTCGATCCGGATCACTCCGCGAATGACGCCGAGAAGGCGCTCGGCGTCGATCCCGGCCCAGGGCCGCGCCAGATTTTCGAGCGCGCCAAGGTTCGAATTGGTGGGCGTGTCCCCCGTGTTCCAGTATCGCATGGTCAGTGCTTCAGTTTCTCTTTGGCCTTGATCCCTAATATGGCTTTCGCTTCCTCGCTCGCATTCTTGCCGATCTCGTCGAGGCGCTTTCTCACTATGGGGTCCGCGAGGAGCTGAGCCTTGGGTCCTTCGCCGGAACCGCAGACGACAGCATAGAAGAGCCGGTATAGCTCCTGTGCATGCTCGGCTCCGGCCACGGCAGCGTCGATGTCGCCCTGCCGGTAAACCAGTATGTCCTTGTCATCGATGGGTTCGGGCCTGATCACGCCGCGTCCATCGGGCAATATCTCAGATCTTTGTCGATGGCTGACATTATGGTTCACGATCGTCTTCGGATGGGTGAGCAGGATTGCATCCGGCAGTTCGGAGCTATGACCCCAGACGCGGTGCGCAAACTGGTTACGCTCGGTTCGCGAGGTCTCGGCCACCGACCCGATGGTCTGCAGGAGCAATTGCTGCCATTCAGGAAGCGCTTCCTTGGCCGCGGCGTTGAGCGCCGACCTCTGGCCTCCCGAATTGACGAGCGAAAGATACATGGCCGTGCCCACCGCGATATCGGCTTTCAGCATGCGGCTGAGGATGCTCGCGAGATCGCCATCGATGTGGGCCCAGAGCGCTATGATATAGGCTACATCAGCCGCGAACGGCGAACGGCGCAAAACGCCGGGGCCAAAGAACAGCTGCCCATCGGGCGCGACATCGAAAAGGCGTTCGGGCATCAGCCGCGATCCAGGCCGCCCGTGGACACCACCCGTGCCGAGGCCGTCGCGCGCGCCACGCATCGGCCCTCGGCGTCGAAAAGCTCGCCCTCGAGAAAGGCGACCGTCTTCCCCAATTGGACGATCCGGCCGACACCGGTGAAGCTGCCCGGCCGCGCGGGAGCGAGATAGCTGATGTTGAGCGAGATGGTTGCGCAATAATAGGCGCCCCCCGATTTCACGAGAACCGTCGGTCCCAGCGTATCGTCGAGCATCGCAGCGACGAAGCCGCCCTGGATATTGCCTCCGGGATTACAGAAGGCGGGCTTCCCTTCCATTCTCACCCGTATGGTGCCGGTGGCTTCCTCGGCCTCGATAAGCTCCCAGCCAAGTGTTTCTGCGCAGGGCGGGCGTGCGAAGCTGTCGAATATGCTCATGTCCATCTCCCGATGCTGCCCGGCTAGTGCAGGCATTCGGCAGCATAGTGACGGGCCTCTCCCCCAAACTCCAGACCTGTCGCAATCAGCATTCCATCCTGGACCAATCTGTCTGGTCATGCTCGCTTTTCTCCGGGGGCGAATGCTGGCATCCCCGGTGCTCCATCACATTGGGAGAGAATAATGGACGAAGACGCTTTGTTCGCGGTTGGAACAGTCCTGGCGGCGATCGGCGGCCTGCTGGAACGAAAGGGCGTCTGTACCACCACCGAATTTGCCGAAACTCTTGGCGGCGTTGCCCTGATGACCGCCGAGTCCGGTGAGCAGTACCGGAACCGTGCCGCCTATGTCGGCAGTTGGGCACAGATGGTGCGCGCTGCCGCCGAACATGCTGGCGGCGCGCGCGAGCATTGACCCACCCTCATTCGGCGCCAGCTTCGAAATAGGCGCGCATCCGGTGGGCAATGACTGGGTCGAGCCGGATGAAAGTCCGGCGGCCGTCGATCGGATCGGGCACGCGGCGCGTAATCCCGGCATCGCAGAGGCGCTGTGCCAGCCTCAACGCGCTGCTCATTGGGATCGAGGATGTGACGCACAGCGCGCTGATGGAGAGACGCTTGCGTTCGCATTCGTGAACGAAGAGATCGATCAGCATCTCCCAAGCGGGATCGCCGAATAGTTCGGGTGTCCCGATCAGCTGCTGGCGGAGGAGGCGCCTGCGCATTGCGGCCCTTGCATTGGCCAGCGCAATGTCCCCGTGGTCGATGCGCGCGGGACCTCCCGGACTTCGCAATGTGAAGGAGGCTGACGGAATGGGCGTCCCGGCAAGAGTGTCATTGCTGATGACGTGATGACAGTGGGTTGATGTCACGACGATGTGGTCGATGATCTCGACGTTGAGCGACCGTCCGATCATTTCGAGCTTCCGCGTCGCTTCGATGTCCTCGACGCTGGGGCGATGGTCGCCGCTCGGATGGTTGTGCACGAGGATCAGCCCGGCGGCATTGAGTTCGAGCGCACGCCGGAAGATCGTCCGGGGGTAGATGGCAAGCTGGGCAAGTGTACCGCTTTGCAAAACTTCGTCGGCAAGAAGATGTCGCCCGCCGTCGAGAAAAAGGATGCGGAGCCGTTCGTCGGAAAGCGAGCCCATCGACATGATAAGATAGGAGCGCAGCCTCCGATCGAAAGGATCGATGCTGATACCTCGAAGGTCGCCTGAAAAGCTCTCGGCGGCGAGCTTGCGCGCCTCGAGAATGACCTCTGCCACCTGCGGCGCGTCGCCAATTACGCGAGCAAGTGCTTCGGGCGACTGCGCCCAAATGCGGCTGATCGAATGAAACGCAGCAAGAAGCTGGTCGGCTAGTGCTTCGCAGCGTTCCGGCTCGATGGTCGCAATGAAATGTACCAGGACCGATCGCTGCCGGCCTGAGCCAATCGCTTTTGGTGTTGCCAGGTTGCGGCCACGAGGAGCGGCGGAAGAAGCCAGGATGCAGCAACCTGCATCGTCAGATAAGCTATCGGATGAAGGTCCATGTCGATCGCGCGGGTCGTGTGAGCCAGCAGCGGAAGGAATTGCAGGACCGCCGCCAGCATGGGCCAGAAACGATAGGCCGTCAGCGCTACGGTCATCGTCGCGGCCGCCGCTATCAGATCGATCAGGAGGTGACCCGCATCGACCGAGAGGAAATTCACCGCGAATATCAGGTGTAGAGCTTGGTCGGAAATCAGCATGAACAGGAGAATGGCTGCTACTGCCTTCTCCGGGCCGCCCCCTTTCCGGAGGGCGTAGACGAGAGCCACCAGCAGCAATGTCACGAAGATTGCGATCCGCAGCATCGCGCTCATTCACCATGCCGATGGCCCATCGTCAATGTCGCTCAGCTCACCAGGGCAATCTTCGCCGGGCCAGCCTCGGCAACTGCCGGGCATTCGTGAAGATCGAGGCCCGACGTTTCACGGCCGATGTCGGCAAGGTCGCCATGAACACGAAGGATGTCGCCGCTCACACCAACCAGCGCCAGCTGCGCCTCGGCAATACGGCGGATCGTCGCATGGCCCTTGGCAGCGGGGACGCCTGCCGTGTCGCGACGTGCGGTTACCACTTCCGCCATGAGCGACGATACGGCGATAAGGGCGCCGTCTATCTGTGCCTCAGCGGCAGGCACCACTTTCTGCAACCGCTCGGCCGCAACGTTGTTCAGATTTTGCATAGACTCTCCTCTCCGGGGAAGCGCACCGCGCTCCCGGACCATGGTTCAACAAGAGTTGGGATCAGGCCGCGGCGAGCCGGGTCAGCGAATGACCGATCGACAGGCCTGCGATCACCATGAGCAGGATCGCAATGAGCAAACTCACGACGATCACGACCCGGGCCTGAGGCCTGTAATTTGGCCTCAGCAAATCCCTGAACGGAGAGCCTTCGCTCCGAGGCCCGGCTCGGCTTGCCAAATTATCGTTCAGATGCAGCAAGCTGGCGGGGTCACCGTCCGGGAAGTCGGATGGCACCAGCTCGGGGGCTGGCGGTAGTATGACCGGATCACATGGTATCCGATCATAGGTCTGGCGCAGCCGCGCATAGATGATCGCGGTCTCGTCACGGTTGGCCGCGCCCAGCGTGTCGCGTGCGGTGGTGAGCCGCAGATCCACCGCCTGCTTCGATATGTCGAGGTCGCGGGCGATCTGTTTCGAGGTTTTTCGTTCCAGCAGCAAATCGAGACAGGCCCGCTGCTTTTCTGTCAAGCGCGTCCACCTCAAGAACTCGTCCGAATGCTGCGACCCCGAATCACTCATCCTGACACTGTTGTCAAAATTACGCTCGGCACAACCCGCCGACCTTCATTTAATCGCCACCGAATCGGAACTGATCGCATCGCGGCCTACGCCATTCTCTGTCTTTCTTACCCACAGTACGACGCGCGCAAATCTCTGTTGAAAATAGTGAATCTCTGCGTCTCTTACTCGTCCCCGTCGAGCCGGGCGTCCTTGCCCGGACCATCCAACGGGGACTATCATGGGCGCAGAGCCGGTCCGTTTCGAGGCGCAGGGGCGTGGTGCCCGCATGCTGCGTACAGCGCTTGGCGGCGCAATTGCCGAGTGGCTTGCCGACCCCGCGGTCATCGAAATCATGCTCAATCCTGACGGTCGGCTCTGGGTCGATCGCCTCGGCGCAGGGATCACCGATAGCGGTATCCTGCTCGCGGCCACCGACGGTGAGCGCATCATCCGGCTCGTGGCGCATCATGTCGGCGCCGAGGTCCATGCCGGGTCGCCGCGCGTGTCGGCCGAGCTTCCCGAAAGCGGCGAGCGCTTTGAGGGTCTGTTGCCGCCCGTGGTCGCGGCGCCGACCTTCGCGATCCGCAAGCCCGCGGTCGCCGTCTTCTCGCTCGGCGATTATGTCGCAGCCGGCATCATGTCCGCACCGGCGGCCGAGGCGCTACGCTCCGGGGTCGCCGAGCGCCTCAATATCCTCGTCGCCGGCGGAACCGGGACGGGCAAGACGACGCTCACCAATGCCCTGCTCGCCGAGGTCGCCAAGACCAGCGAACGCGTCGTCCTGATCGAAGACACCCGCGAGCTCCAATGCGCGGCTCCGAACCTCGTCGCGATGCGCACCAAGGATGGGGTCGCGTCGCTGTCCGATCTCGTCCGTTCCTCGCTTCGGCTTCGGCCGGACCGCATCCCGATCGGCGAGGTCCGCGGTGCCGAGGCGCTCGACCTTCTGAAGGCTTGGGGCACCGGACATCCCGGCGGCATCGGCACGATCCACGCGGGCAGCGCGATCGGCGCGCTCCGCCGCATGGAGCAGCTCATTCAGGAAGCCGTGATCACGGTCCCACGGGCCCTCCTCGCAGAAACGATCGATCTCGTTGCCGTTCTCGTGCGCGACGGCGCCGGGCGGCGCCTTGCCGAACTCGCCCGCGTCGACGGTCTCGATGCGTCGACCGGCGACTATCGCATCACCCCCCTCTTTACCCCCGAAGGAGACTGACCATGACCCACGCCGCCCGGCGGGAGGCGCCGCGCTTCCTGCTCGCCTCGACCGCTCTCTATGTCGCGCTCGTTACCGCCTTGCCCGCTCGGGCCGGTGGCTCGTCGATGCCGTGGGAAGCGCCGCTGCAATCGATCCTCGAAAGCGTCGAGGGGCCCGTCGCGAAGGTGATCTCGCTGATCATCATCATCATCACCGGGCTGACCATCTCGTTCGGCGACACGTCGGGCGGTTTTCGCCGCATGGTCCAGATCGTGTTCGGGCTGTCGATCGCCTTCGCGGCGTCGAGCTTCTTCCTGACCTTCTTTTCCTTCGGCGGCGGAGCCGTCGTCTGATGGATGCCCCGGCCGAAGTCACCGGTTTCTTCGCGCCCGTGCACCGCGCGCTCGCCGAGCCGATCCTGCTCGGCGGCGCGCCGCGCGCCCTCGCGATCGCCAATGGCACGCTCGCGGCCGGGATCGGCCTTGGCCTCCGCCTCTGGATCGCGGGTCTCGTCCTCTGGATCGTCGGCCATGCGCTCTCGGTCTGGGCGGCGCGCCGCGACCCGCAATTCGTCGACG
The DNA here is from genome assembly GCF_000803645.1 of Sphingopyxis fribergensis. NCBI lineage: Bacteria > Pseudomonadati > Pseudomonadota > Alphaproteobacteria > Sphingomonadales > Sphingopyxidaceae > Sphingopyxis > Sphingopyxis fribergensis. The sequence continues at coordinate 4,911,763 of NZ_CP009122.1, forward strand.
TCGCCAAGCGTCACCTCAAATATCCTGTCTGGATGCGGCCATGATGAACCTCGCCGAATATCGCTCGAAGTCGGCCTGCCTTTCCGATTATCTCCCCTGGGTCGCGCTGGTCGCCGAGGGCGCGGTGCTCAACAAGGATGGCTCGTTCCAGCGAACCGCGGCCTTCCGCGGCCCCGATCTCGACAGCGCCACCCCCGCCGAACTCGTCGCGGTCACCGCCCGGCTCAACAATGCGATCCGGCGCCTCGGCTCCGGCTGGGCCTTGTTCGTGGAGGCGCAGCGGCTGCCGTCGAGCGATTATCCCGCATCCTCATTTCCCGATCCGGCATCCGCTCTTGTCGACATGGAGCGCCGCGAGCAATTCCGGGAGGAAGGGGCGCATTTCGAGAGCCGCTATTATCTGACCCTCCTGTGGATGCCGCCGGCCGAGGATGCCTCGCGGGCGGAGGGCTGGCTTTATGAGGGTATGGAGCGCTCGGGGGTCGATCCGAAGGAGCATCTCGCGAGCTTCATCGACCGGTCGAACCGCATCCTTCATCTCGTCGAAGGCTTCATGCCCGAGGCCGAATGGCTCGATGACGGCGAGACGCTGACCTATCTCCATTCAACCGTATCGACGAAGCGGCAGCGTGTCCGGGTTCCCGAGACGCCAGTCTATCTCGACGCGCTGCTGACGGACCAGCCGCTCATCGGCGGGCTTGAGCCGCGGCTCGGCGAGCAGCATCTGCGGACCCTGACGATCACGGGCTTTCCGACCGCGACCTGGCCCGGCCTCCTCGACGATCTCAACCGGCTGGCCTTCGCCTATCGCTGGTCGACCCGCGCGATCATGCTCGACAAGACAGACGCGACCAAGCTGCTGACGAAAATCCGGCGACAATGGTTCGCCAAGCGCAAGTCGATCGCGGCGATCCTCAAGGAGGTGATGACCAACGAGCAATCGGCGCTCGTCGACAGCGATGCCTCGAACAAGGCGGCCGACGCCGACATGGCGTTGCAGGAGCTCGGCGCCGATCATGCCGGCGTCGCCTATGTGACCGCGACCGTCACCGTGTGGGACAGCGACGCGGCCCTCGCCGCCGAGAAGCTCCGGCTGGTCGAGAAAGTCATCCAGGGGCGCGACTTCACCTGCACGATCGAGGGCATGAACGCGATCGAGGCCTGGCTCGGGAGCCTGCCCGGCCACGCCTACGCCAATGTCCGCCAGCCGCCGATTTCCACCCTCAACCTTGCCCACATGATCCCCCTGTCTGCCGTGTGGGCGGGGGCGGAACGGGACGAGCATTTCGGAGACGCCCCCTTGCTCTATGGCAAGACCGAAGGCTCGACCCCGTTCCGCCTTTCCCTCCATGTCGGCGACGTCGGTCATTGCCTCGTCGTCGGTCCGACGGGGGCAGGCAAATCGGTGCTGCTCGCGACGATGGCGATGCAGTTTCGCCGCTATCCGGGCTCGCAAATCTTCGCGTTCGATTTCGGCGGCTCGATCCGCGCCGCAGCCCTCGCGATGGGCGGGGACTGGCAGGATCTTGGCGGGGCGCTCCACGATGGCGAGGGCGGCGTGGCGTTGCAGCCGCTCGCCCGGATCGACGAGGCGTCCGAGCGGAGCTGGGCTGCCGAATGGCTCGCCGCGCTGTTCGCGGGCGAAGGCATGATGATCGACCCGGCGGCGAAGGAGCATCTCTGGTCGGCGCTGACCTCACTCGCGACGGCGCCTGTCGCCGAACGCACGCTGACGGGGCTCGCGGTGCTTCTCCAGTCGCGCGACCTCAAGCAGGCGCTCGCGCCCTATTTGGTCGGCGGACCCTGGGGGCGGCTGCTCGATGCCGACGAGGAGCGCATCGGGGCCGCGCGCGTGCAGGCCTTCGAGACCGAAGGCCTTGTCGGCGCCGCGTCGGCGGGACCCGTCCTGTCCTATCTGTTTCACCGGATCGCCGGACGGCTCGACGGCTCGCCGACGCTCATCATCATCGACGAAGGCTGGCTCGTGCTCGACAGCCCGGCCTTCGCGGCGCAGCTCCGCGAATGGCTGAAGACGCTCCGCAAGAAGAATGCGAGCGTGGTCTTCGCGACGCAGAGCCTTGCCGACATCGAAACCTCTAGCATCGCACCCGCGATCATCGAGAGCTGTCCGACCCGCATATTTCTGCCGAACGAGCGCGCGCTCGAGCCGCAGATTGCCCGCATCTACGAGCGCTTCGGTCTCAATGACCGGCAAATAGAGATACTGAGCCGGGCGACCCCGAAGCGCGACTATTATTGCCAGTCGCGGCGCGGCAATCGCCTCTTCGACCTGGGGCTAGGCGAGGTTGCGCTCGCCTTCACCGCGGCATCTTCGAAGACCGATCAGACGCGCATCGCGGAGCTGTTCGCAGCGCACGGCCCCGAAGGGTTCGCGGCCGCCTGGCTTTCCCACCGCAAGCTCGAATGGGCGGCCGAGCTGCTCCCCACCATTGCCGCCCCCAATGAGGAGTGCCCCCGATGAAGAAGAATATCGTCCGCGCCGTCGCTGCCGCGGCACTTGTGTTGCTGCCCGTGTCGGGCGCGATGCTGGCCGTCCCGGCGAGCGCCCAGCTCGGCGGCATCGTCCACGATCCGCGCAACTATTCGCAGAATATCCTGACCGCGGCGCGCACGCTCGAGCAGATCAACAACCAGATCAAGCAGCTGCAGAATCAGGCGACCTCGCTGATGAACGAGGCGAAGAACCTCAACAGCCTGCCGACATCGACGCTGGGCACGCTCGAGGCGCAGGTCGACCAGACGCGCCAGCTCCTCGCGCAGGCAGAGGGCATCGCGTTCAACGTGTCGGACATCCAGAAGGGGTTCGAGGCGCGCTACAAGGGCGGAGCGCTGACGGGCTCTGCCGCCGAGATGGTCGCCAATGCCGAGGCGCGCTGGAAGGACAGCGTCGGCGCCTTCGAGGATGCGATGAAGGTGCAGGCCGGCATCGTCACGAACATGGGCGGAACGCGGACGTCGATCTCGACGATCGTCGGCGCCAGCCAGTCGGCAACCGGCGCGCTGCAGGCCGCGCAGGCGGGCAACCAGCTGCTCGCCATCCAGTCGCAGCAGATCGCCGATCTCGCCGCCGTCATGAGTGCGCAGGGCCGCGCCGAGATGCTCGATGCCGCGCGCGCGGCGGCCGCCGAGGCCGAAGGCCGCGAGCGCTTCCGCCGCTTCCGCAAGGGCAATTGAGATGGGCCGGGCGGGCGGGCTGGTGATGGGGGCAATCGTCCTGGGTCTTGCGCTGACCCTTGCCCTTGTCGCCGCGCTCGATCCGCCCGCGCCCCGTGCGTCCGCCCCCGCGATCTCCGGGGCGGACGCACCCCCCGATTATGGCGACACGCTTCGTCGCTGCCGAACCGCCACCGAAGCCGATCCCGAATGCGAGGCGGCCTGGGAAGCGAAGCGGCGCCATTTCTTCCGGACCGAAAAGAGCAAGCCATGAACGACACCGGCGTCATCGATAATTTCCTGTCGGTCTTCTCGACCTATATCGACAGCGGGTTCGGTCTGCTCGGCGGCGAGGTCGGCTTCCTGTCCTCGACGCTGATCGTGATCGACATAACGATCGCGGCGCTCTTCTGGGCATGGGGCACCGACGAGGATGTGCTGCAGCGGCTGGTGAAGAAGACGCTCTATATCGGCGTCTTCGCCTTCATCATCGGCAATTTCCAGGCGCTGGCCACGATATTGCTCGAGAGCTTCGCCGGGCTGGGCCTGAAAGCGGCAGGAAGCGCGATGGCGATCGGCGATTTCATGCGCCCCGGCATGATCGCGTCCACCGGCCTCGATGCCGCCGAGCCCTTGCTCGACGCGACCGCCGATCTTGTCGGCCCGGTGGGGCTCTTCACCAACTTCGTCCAGATCCTGATCCTGCTGATCGCCTGGGTGATCGTCGTGATCGCCTTCTTCATTCTCGCGGTGCAGGTCTTCGTCACGATCCTGGAGTTTAAATTGGTGACGCTCGCGGGCTTCGTCCTGCTGCCCTTCGCCTTCTTCGGACGTACCGCCTTCATGGCCGAGCGCGTCCTCGGCCATATCATCTCCTCGGGCATCAAGCTGCTCGTGCTCGCGGTCATCACCGGCATCGGCACGACCCTCTTCCAGCGCTTCATGGACGCGGGGCTCGGGACCGAACCCGACATCCGCGAGGTGATGGCGATCGCCCTCGGCGCCTTGACCCTGCTCGGTCTCGGCATCTTCGGTCCGAGCGTCGCCAACGGCATCGTGGCGGGCGGCCCGCAGCTCGGCGCAGGCGCCGCCGCAGGCACGACCCTCGCGGCCGGCGCCACGATCGCCGCCGGGGCCGCCGGCGCGACGCTGGCGGCGGGCGCGGCGAGCAGCGCCGTCGGTCGCACCGCGCTCGGCGCCTCGCGCGCGTCCGGCAGCGCTTCGGCATCCTATGCCCGGGGCGCGGCCGGGAAGAGCGGGATGCGGGCGTTCGGTGCGGGGCTCGCCAATGTGGCGCGTGACACGGCGCGCGGCGCGGGTTCGCCGCTCCGCGCCGCGGCTGACCGCCTGCGTCAAAGCTATGCCGCGGGGCAGGCGGGCAAGTCCGTGGCCGGCGCTGCCACCGCGAGCGACGGCGCGGCGTCGCCCCCGACCTGGGCGGCCGCCATGAAGCGACGTCAGGCCGTCACCTCGGGCGCCACCATCGCCTCGCAGACCCTCAAGGCCGGCGACAGCCATGGCGCCGGCTCCGCTCCCGACATCAGCCAGAAGGATTGAACCCATGTTTCGACGCCCGTCCCAACATTATGGCAAGTCCCCGGTCCCGGTTACGCCCTACCAGCGCGCGGCGCAGGTCTGGGACGACCGCATCGGCTCGGCCCGCACCCAGGCGAAAAGCTGGCGCCTCGCCTTCTTCGGCTGTCTCGCGCTTTCGGGCGGACTCGCCTCGGCGCTCGTGTGGCAGTCGCTCCGCGGCACGATCACCCCTTGGGTCGTCGAGGTCGACAAGCTCGGCGAGGCAAGATCGGTGGCGCCCGCCGATGCCGACTTTTCGCCGACCGACCCGCAGATCGCATTCCATCTCGCGCGCTTCATCGAGCATGTCCGCTCGATCCCGGCCGATCCGGTGGTGCTCCGAAAGGACTGGCTCAGCGCCTATGACTTCACCACGCCCAAGGGCGCGCAGGCGCTGAGCGATCACGCCCGCGCGAACGATCCCTTTGCCGAAGTCGGCAAGATGCAGGTCGCCGTCGATGTATCGAGCGTCATCCGCGCATCGCGCGACAGCTTTCGCATCGCCTGGACCGAGCGCCGCTATCAGGATGGCAGCCTGGTCGAGACGTCGCGCTGGTCGGCGATCCTGACCACCTCGATCCAGCCGCCCCGCACTCCCGACGCCCTGCGCCGGAACCCGCTCGGCGTTTTTGTCACCGCTATTTCTTGGTCGAAGGAGCTCAGCCAATGATCCGCCTTACCCTTCTTCTCGGCGCTGCCGCGCTCGCGCTGCCGGCGCAGGCGGCACCCGCCGATCCGCGCACGCAGGTCGGCCGCGCGAACGACGCGGCGCGCGTCCAGCCCGAGCGCGCGACCTTCCTCAACGCCATCCAGAAATATGCCTGGGCCGATGGCGCGCTGTTCCAAGTCTACACCGCCCCCGGACAGGTCACCGACATCGCATTGCAGGAAGGCGAGGAGCTTGTCGGTCCGGGGCCTGTCGCGGCCGGCGACACCGTGCGCTGGGTGATCGGCGATACGGTGAGCGGGACGGGCGCGTCGCGCCGCGTCCATATTTTGGTGAAGCCCACGCGCCCCGACATCATGACGAATCTGGTCATCAACACCAGCCGTCGGACCTATCACATCGAGCTGCGCGCGACCCCCGCCACCTATATGGCGGCGGTCTCCTGGTCCTATCCGCAGGACGAGCTGATCGCGCTTCGCTCCGCCGAGACCGAACAGGCGCGGCTCGCTCCGGTTGCAGGCGGGATCGATTTCGCGGCGTTGAGTTTTGCGTATCGCATCTCCGGCGCGAAGGTCCCCTGGCGGCCGGTGCGCGTTTTCGACGATGGGCGCCAGCTCTTCGTCGAGTTCGGTGCTGCGATCGCAACCGCGGACATGCCCCCGCTGTTCGCGGTCGGCGAGAAAGGCGCGGCGGAGCTGCTCAACTACCGGGTCGACGGCCGTTACATGATCGTCGACCGCCTTTTCGATCGCGCTGAACTCCGGCTGGGGAGCGGGCGCGGCGCCAAGGCCGTGCGGATCGAACGCGAAACGCCGCGCGCGCGAGGCCGGTCGTGACGGCGCCCGAACAGCCGGGCACGGAAGCTGTGCCCGCCGAGGCCGAGGTTGCGCCGATCGCCCCTGCGAGCCCCGATGCGTTCCGCTTGGCGGGTGAGACTCCGCGGGTCATGCGTCTGTCACGGAAAACGCTGGCGGTTATCGGCGGGGCCGGCGGTCTTGCGATTGCGGCATCGCTCATGTGGGCGCTGCGAACGCCGGCCCCGGCCGAGCGTCGGGAGCTCTATGAAGCGAGCAACAATGCGCGGCCCGACGCGGTCCCCGGAGCACCCGCCGATTATGGCGCCGTGCCGAAGCTCGGTCCGCCGCTCCCCGGCGACCTTGGCCGGCCGATCGTTGCGGCGCAGGGGAGCGGCGAAGCCATCCCCGTCCCGCCGATCGGCGCGGAAGGGCGCAATCCTCCCGATCCGCGCGTGGCGGCCGCCGAACAGGCGCGGCAGCGGGCACTGCAGGAGCGCGAGAGCGCCCAGACGAGCCGGCTCTTTCTGGGGGGCGGAACCGCAAGTTCCGCAGCAACAGATATTGTGCCCGCCGAGGCGGCCGCGCCCGAACAGGCGGCGGAGCCTCGCACGGCCAATGAGGGGCGGCGTCAGTTTCTGGCATCGGGTTCGAAACGGCCCCTCGAAAGTGGCGAGCGGCTGATCGCCCCGAGCTCCGCGCTGATCGTCCAGGCCGGGACTGTCATTCCGGCAGCGCTCATCACGGGCATACGCTCGGACCTTCCGGGCCAGATCAGCGCGCAGGTGACGCAGAATATCTATGACAGTCCGACCGGGCGTATCCTGCTCATCCCGCAAGGGTCGCGGTTGATCGGCGAATATGACAGCGAGATCGCGGCGGGACAGAGCCGGGTGCTCCTCGCATGGGATCGCCTCATCTTGCCCGGCGGACGATCGATCCGCCTCGAACGGCAGCCCGGCGCCGACGCCGCAGGCATGTCGGGGCTGGAGGATCGGGTGAACAATCATTGGGGCCGGATGGTCCGCGCCGCGCTCGTCTCGACCCTGCTCGGGGTCGGGAGCGAGCTCAGCGTCGGCGGCGACGACGAACTCGCCCGGGCGCTCCGCTACGGGATGCAGGACAGCACGAGCCAGGCCGGGCGCCGCATCGTCGAGCGCGAACTGGCGGTGCGTCCGACGCTCACCATCCGGCCGGGTTTCGCGCTCCGCGTAGTCGTCACCCGCGACCTTATTCTCGAGCCGCAGGCGGATTGGAGATGAGTCGGCTGCGACTTGGGCCGATCGTCGAGGAGAAGCCGGTCAAGGCTACTGTCGAACTCACGGGCAAGCTTGCGCGCGATCTCGCTGACTATGCCGCGGCACATGCGAAGGAAAATGGCCTGTCGGAGCCGTTGTCGATCGAACGGCTCATACCGCCGATGCTGGAACGGTTCGTCGCGACCGATCGCGGTTTTGCGAAGGCGCGGCGTTAGGCGGTAAAGAGTATTTTGTATGCGCACACAGGGTCGATTATGATCGCCCTGTGGACGAGCATTTTGCTCCTGAGCGGCCGACCCAACCTCCGCGGCCTTGCACAACGAAGCCCGATCCCTCGGGCTTGCGGGTGCCATTCGCTGCATGCGGCGATGGCGTGGTTCGGCACGTCGAACAGATCGTATCGCACCGCGACGGCCCCTTTACCTGCCTTGGATGCAAGGAACGACTGACCCTTCGGCTCCCGAAGAAGATGCGGAAGCATTTCGCGCACCAGTCCGACAGCCGATGCTCAGGCGAGACGGCCCTGCATCTCTACGCCAAGCTGCTGCTGGCTGCTGTCCGGTGGGTCACCCTGCCAAGCCTTGTCCTCCGCGAGGAGCGATTGGAGGAGGTCGTTTTCGAAGGCGGGCAATTCGCGCTCGACGAGGTGAGGCTAGAGACATCGGAGGGCGATTTTCAGCCCGATGCCATGGTGTGGATCGGGTCCGATCGCCGCGCGGTGGAATTCAAGGTGTCGCACGCGGTCGATGAGGAGAAGCAGCAGAAGGTCGCGCGCGCAGGCTGCCCGATGATCGAGATCGATCTTTACGGAGTGCGTTGGCGCCAGCTTGATGGCGCCGAACTCGACCAGCAGATTTTGCACGACGCACCGCGGCACTGGATCCATCATCCGGATCGCGAGCGTTCCGCGCAGCGCCTGTCCGAGCGGGTCACGGCGGAAGCGACGCGCAAGGGCGAGGCGCTCCGATGGCATATCCGGGAGCGACCGCAGAAGCCTCCCGTCGATACCGAATGGGTCGCGGAGATCATGGCCGACCTGCAATATGCCGAACTGGACTATCTGCTCGGGGCCAAGAGCCGGATGGGCCATTGGTTCACGGTAAGGCCGCAGCTTTGGCAGGCGGCGCTCGTGCATGCCCTGATCTACACGCCGAGCATCAAATACTCGGCGGGATCGGACATCCATATCCATGGCGAGTGGCCGAACGAGGCCAATCTCGAGAGCGTGCTGCCGACATGGATGCTGCGCACCGACCTCAGCAATTACAAACCGAACGCGCTGGCAGCGGCCGGCTACTCGCGGGAGAGTTTCGGGTCGCCCAGCCAAGCCGTGACCGAATATCTCTTCAATCTCTTCACCGATCGGCAGGCTGTGGTGTGGGAGCGTGACGAGCAGCGCTTCTATGTCGACCCCGATCTTCATGCCCGCGTTCACAATCGCTACGACCTTGAGCGCACCGTTGCCTGCATCGCCAAGGATGCCGGCCATCCCGATCCCGATGGTTTCAGCCGGCGCTGGATGCGGCGATATAATGTCGACGGCCGAAATCCTTGGAAGGTGGCGGCGGAAGGCGGCGATGATTTTCACGCGCTGGACAAGCGGGTCCGGGCGATCTTCGACATGTCGCGCAGCTATCGCGACCTTCCCATCGTCGACGATCTTTGCGGATTGCCCTTTCAGGAGTGGCGCGACGGTATCCGACAGAAGCGCGAGGCGAAGGAAGCCGCCGAGCGCAAGCGGATCGAAGACGCAAAGGAAAGCCGGCGGCGGAACTTCGCCATTGCCGCGAAAAACGCGCTCAAGGACGAGGCCGAGACCTGGCTCGCATCGACGGTGGTCGATGGAGTGCCGATCACCGAGTGGGCGTGTGGCAGCGACGATCTCTATTGGCGAGCCTTCAGCCATATCGAGCGCGCCGAGGACGTGAGGAAGCGCCGGGTTTTGGCGGCGGAAGCGGCGGAGGAATTTCGTAAGCGGCTCACGACCGCCTCCAACAAGGCCTTCCGCGATCCCGACCGCGCGCACCTTTTTCTCAACAGTGCGCACCCGAAGCTTGCCGGTCGTCGCCCGATCGAAGCTTGTGAGACCGATGCGGATTTGAGAGTCGCTCTGGCGCTTCTCCCGAAAGTGTAGCGGAGCAGGCCGGAAGGAATTCCCGCTCGCGTGTGAAATCGCGATGTTCTAGACTTGTTCTATGGACCAGCCCGACGATTCGGCCGATCAGCTTGCGGCAACACGCGCCATCCTTCCCTCGGAATTCATGCGCCAGCTGAGACCCGACGAGTTTTCCGATAGCGGGTCCGAGCCTGCCTTCATCCTCGAAGCCTATGAGCTGGAGCAGCGCCTCGAGTATGTCACGGCGCGCAACGAGACCCATGATTTCGAGATTTTCTGTCGGAAGCTTTGCGAGCGGATCGTCTGCAAGAATCTGAAGCCTGCGACGGGCCCGGAGGGCGGCGGTGACAGCAAGGCCGACAGTGAGACCTTTGCGGTCTCCGACGAGATTACGACACTTCACTATGTCGGCGAGGCCAACTCTGGAAGCGAGCGCTGGGCGTTTGCTTTCAGCGCGAAGAAGCAGTGGCAGCAGAAGGCGCGATCGGACATCGAGGGGATCGCGGCGACTGGGCGTCCCTATACGAAGGTGTTCGTCGTCACCTCGCGTTATGGCCGCTCCAAAGATGTCGCCAAGATTCAGGATGAGCTGTCAGAGAAATTCGGCTTTCGCGTCGAGATATTCGACCGAAGCTGGATCATCGACCGGGTTCTGACGCACGGAAATCAGGATATCGCTGTCGACTATCTCGGAGTCGGTAAGCGAAACGAGAAGGCGCGTGTCGGGCCAGCCGACTACGCGCGGTCGCAGCAACTCGAAGATCTGGAGAAGGCAATCCAGGACCCTGCCGCTTATGCCGGCATCGAGGCGCAGCGCGTGACCGACGCCCTGCTCGCTGCGACGCTTTCGAAGGAGTTGGAGCGGCCGCCTTTCGAGACCCATGGGCGATTTGATCGGGCGATCCGCATCGCCGATCAACATGGTCTGCTCAGCCAGCAGATCGAAGCACGCTATCAGCGGCTTTGGACGGCCTTCTACTGGTTCGACGAGTTTGACCTCCTGGACCGCGAGTTTGACGCGTTCGCTGAACTCGCGTTTGGCTCGCCCGCGGCGCGACACGCGGAACGCCTTGCAAACCTTCTGCAATGCCTGATTACGGCGGTCGCACAGGGCTATCGTTCAGCCGAACAGGTTCGCCTCTCGGAACGCCGGTCCGCGTTGGTCGCTCGCCTCGAATTTTTTGCGGGTCAGAAGGACCGTCCCAACAATGCGCTCGAAGCGCGCACGACCTCCCTAATGCTCGAGATCACCTCCCTTGCGTTCGATCGACGCGACGAAATCTCCCCCTTTTGGCAGGAAGCCGAAGCTATCCTCGAAGCGGCGTCGGGGCTCGCTGAATATGATGCCGAGCGGCTCGCGCAGCTGATCGAGGAGGTGGGGCCGCTTGCCGGGAACGATCCGGCCTATGGTGAACTGGTCGACAAGCTCGCAGACTTCATGGGCAAGCGGGTCGGCGAAGGCGAGAGTGGACGTATTTTGCTGCGAAGGGCGCGGCGGCTCGACACAAATGCGGACCGTCTTGAGATAATTCGTCTGCTCGGACGGGCCACGCATCAACTCACCAAGCGCGAATATGCGGAAGAGCTCATCGAAGCGAGCTACATGCTCGCGGTCGCCTATCGGGGCACCGGTACGCTCTGGGCTGCGCGTGCCGCGGCGCTGTTTGCTGTCGCATCGATAATTGCAGATTCGGAGCACGATAGCCATCCATCGGTCACCCTCGTTCCCGCGTTGATGCTCCTCATCTGGATAGACATCGAGTTGCGGCTGCTGCCCGAGGCGCTCGACGCGATCCGGATGGTGAATGGTTGCCGAAAGTTGCTGCCGCTCGACGACGCTTCGAAGGTTCGCGTCGACGAGAGGTTGAAGGAATTTGATGGCGTCCTCACTTGCCAGTTTCTCAACAGCTCGGCCGATGACTTCGAGGCGATGGCGGGCCTCCCGACGGTTCTGGAACGCCTTGGTTTGCCTATGTCCTGCGGCGCGCTTCTCTACGCCTTGGGCTATGCGGAGCGCCTGGGTGAACGTCAGCCCGAGGAGGAGCCGGAAGGGGGACTTGAAGGCATGTTCGCGCGCGCGGCCAACCAGCCAGCGGGCGACCTCGGTGGTCGGCCGCTGGTTACCGGCAGCCCGCGACCGCACAGCATCGAGACCCGCGTTATCGGCATGCGCGTCGCGGTGCATCTATCGGGCAGCGACACAGCGCTGCTCGCCGGCCAAACCCTGCTGGCGGTTATCGACACGCTGTTTGCTACGGTTATCGGCCTGCGGATCGGAGCATTCGTCGAGCGCTTTGATATCGATCTCGTGGAAAGCGATGTTGCCACAGCACCGAACGTTGATTTCGATGGCAATAACATGCGCGCCAAACTTCATTGGCCTGCCGGATCGACACCCGCCGATCATCTCGGTGAGAGCGGAACCCATAGCCAATTCCTGCTTCTCTCAACGCTGATGCTCGTCGCGACCTCACTCGCCGACCGGCAAAAAATATCTCTGGAGAAGCTTTTTCGGGAAGAATCACTCCTTGAGCGCGTCAGCGCCGCAGTCGCGAGTTCGAACAGCCGCATCCGGGCGATGAACAGTCCAGCGTCGCGACTGACGGATTGGAACGAGCTATCGCTCGAGCGGTTTCCGCCGAAGGCCGACCGGCCGGTAATTGTAAGGGTGCCAGAGGCTGATCCCGAAGAAGAAACAATCAGCGAGCGATACGCGACTGGCGATCACCGCAGCGTCGAAGTGCGCTCGATCTTGGACATTCCGCAATGGGAGCAGGCCCGCTGGATCGGCGTGATGCTCGGTCTGCAGCATGATCTCCCGATCGTCGGATTGCACTTTGAGGATCGCGAGGCGGGACGCCAAATTTTCGAGCGTTGGCGCGAACGGTTCGGCGCACGAGATGCCAAAGGGGCTATCCACATCGCGATCTTGCGCGAACTACCTGGTCGGCCCCCGTCCCACTATGCGGTGCTATTGATGGCGGGAACTGAGCCAGGGGATTTCGCTGGTACGCTGGTGAGCATGCCGAGCCGCCTCAAGCTGCTCGAACCTGCCGCCGACACGAATCTGAGGTTCTTTCTCGATAACTATCCCGCGGGTGGCTCGTTCATTCTGGTTCCCACTTACGTGAAGGAAAATGGCGAGCCCGATCTGATGATGGACCTTGCCATACTAAAGCATGACCTCTCGATCCGGAGAGTTGCCGATATCGGCAAGTCCGATTTGGAAATCATCGGAGTGCAGCTTCTCGAGCAAATGGAGGCGCGCGACGGTTCGCCGCCTTGATCAGGCGGCGAACTTCATCTTTGCCGCCTTCCGCACGCCAGTCTCAAGATGTTTTGCGATCTCGTCCGAAGTGCGGCTGACCGCCAGCTTCACGGCTTCATCGATATGAACATAGTCCTGCGTCACACTTTGCGACGCGTGGCCTAGCATCGCGCGGATCGTGAGCTCGGAGAAGCCGAGTTCGCCCGCCATGCTGCCGAAGGTGTGGCGCAGCGTATGCGGCGTTACGCCCTCAATGCCGGCCGAGCGGCATAGTCGGGCCAAGCAGTCGCTGACGGCGGTAAACGGGCCTTCGCCATTCGACGCGGGAAAGACGTAGGGGCAGCCGGCTATTTCGGGTTGAGCGACGACGATCTTGATCGCCTCGGGTCCGATCGCCCGAAATTGTGCATCGCTCTTCGTGTCGGGGAACGCGACGTAGCCGCCCATGGGGTTAACCCACTGCCGCTGCAGCGCCTGCGCCTCTTCGCGCCGATAGCCGGTCAGAAGGAGCGTCCTGACAATTGCGAGCGCAACGGGGTTCTCGGAACCCAGTTCGGCCCGGCCGATCGCCCGACCCAGCAGCTCGATCTCGGCGATGCTGAGACGCCGGGTCCTTTTCTTGGTCGCGAGCTTCTTCGCGCCCTTCGTAGGATGTTCCGCAATCAGTCCCTTGTGCTTTGCATGGCCTAGGATGGCCTGGAGGGTGCCGAGGCTCCTCCCGGCAACGCCGGCACCGCCCGTCGGGCGGCCGCCGCGCCCGCCCGAAGGAGGCTTTCGGGTCTGACCGGTTGCAATGTCATTTTGCATTGCCTCGACGTCGGCGATCGTCAGCTTCCGCACGAGGCGTTTGCCCATCAGCGGGATGATATGCGTCAGGATGCGGCTCTCATCCATGTTGAGCGAGGTGTCCTTGATCGGGCGGTTCTTCCGTCCAAGAATGCGGCCGGCTCGCGCTTCGACGAGATACCATTCGCACATCTCGGCGACATTGAGATCCTTCCGGACCCGGCGCGACTCCTCTGCGGGATCTTCGCCAGAGGCGACCTTGCCCAACTGAATCTTCGCGAGCTCGCGGGCTTGCTCGACCGTCATCACGCCGAAGCGCCCGATCTTCACTCGCCGAACCCGGCCTTCCTCATTCATATACTGGATGACGAAGGTTTTCGTCCCGGTTGCGCCGACACGGACACCGAAACCTTTGATCTCGGTATCCCAAAGAAATGCCTGGCCTGTCGCTGGTGCAGCCAGCGCATCGACCGTCCGCTTATTGAGCTTCGCAAGCGCCACAAGTTCCTCCATCATATTACGCGAGGGTGGCCGATTCGAAAAGTAATGAGGACGTAATAGAAAATCACCGCTTCGCAGGGTAGGGCTAGGATAAATTATCGTAGGCCGAAGTCAACAAATGCTTGGATTTTCGTACCTTGGCGTAGAAAAAGAAGCTCTGGGGTATTTGCAGTAATTTCTTGCCAAGGTTGGGGTCGAGGGTTCGAATCCCTTCGCCCGCTCCAGTTTTTCTAGATATTTGCAATCGATCCCTTCAGCGAAGGGCAATGCCGCGCCATCTAGTTGGACGAAAAGTTCAGCGAGACGAGCGCGAAGACGAAAAGCAGAACGACGGCGGTGAACAAGGCCATCAGCGCCGTGAACAGGATCGCGCTGGGTGGCCGCTGTGTATATAGGCCGTCGCTACTATATACAGTGGCGGCTTCGGCAACATCGCCTTCTTCCTCGTCATGCGGTGTCCTCAATAGCGCTGCGCTGATCGCGCTCGCGGGGACCGGCGTCAGAAATTCGCACCCGAAAAGCCTGCCGTCGCTTCGAACGACGCGCGCGGGCGCGGCGCCGAGTTCGGGCAAGACGAGCAGGAAGGTTTCGCCGATGGAAAAGGCCGCGTCGGTTTCGATCAGCAGGCCGGTTCGCGACAGGTTGCGGATGATGACGGCGGATTCGACGGCCACCGACCGCGCGGCGACATCGAGGCGGAGCGTGCGGCGTTGCATCCGCCTGCGGTCGGCCGTTTCGACCGGATCCGCGATATGGGCCAGCAAGGATCTCACCACTGTCTCCCTTGGCGAATATTTATCGGCCGCAACCCTTAATATTGGATTGTCGCGGCGACTTTGCGGGTGTGTCGATCGAGCCGATCATGGCCTCGCGCAGCCCGTCCGGGTTCGCCCTATGCGAACGCGCGAACGGCGCCGATTCGCCTCTCGGCCGCGCGATCCATGCGACGAGCCGTGTTATTTTATGGATCGAATTGGGACGGAAATCGGCCCGATCCGCAGCAGCGCGCTTTTGCAGTTCGCCTCATATTTCTTTTAATATCAATGAATCACTGGAATTTCCTTCGCGCTCTTTGAGCGGGCGCTCCGCCCAAATCTCCCTTGCCTAAAAATGTGTTAACGCGCTTGCGGAGTCTCGAGAATCCATGCTTCCTAATGGGTGGGGAAGGTCCGAGTCGCTCGGACAGTGGGTCGCACTGACATTGGAAGAAATTTTGCTGTGCCGTTTTTGCGGCAGGGCGAGGTGCGTTCGAGGGAAATTGACATGGATGCTTTCGACAATCCGGCGCGGAATGGCATGACGGGCCCTGAGCGCGACGGCGCATCGACCGAACCATCGAACCGGGCCGTATCGGGCAGCGAGTTCCTTGCCGCTGCCGCGAATGTGACGGCGGCTGCATCGACGATACCGCTGGCAATCCAGGCCATCCTCGTTCCCGACGCAAGCGGACGCATCGTCCTGCCCGCCGGCGCGTCGATTGACGACATCACGATATCGGGCACCGACCTTGTCATCACCATGCCGAACGGCCAGGTGTTCATCATTCCGGGCGGCGCCGTCGATGTTCCCGCGATCGTCGTCGACGGCGACACGGTGCCCGCGAGCACCGTCGCACAATTGCTGGAAAATCTGGGCGAGCTGAACCCCGAAGCCGGGGTTCGCAGCTCGGGCGGCAATTTCGCCGATCCCGAAGGCCCGATCCAGGATGCTTATGCGCTCGGCGATCTGCTGCCTTACACCCAACTCGCCTTTCCGCAGCCCGAAGACCGCGAACTGCTGCCGGCGGTTCAGGACGAGGAACCCACGCTCCGCATCGTCACCCCCGACCAGCCCGCCGGGCTGGCGGCGGCAACCGCGAGCGTCAACGAAGCCGGGCTGCCCGCACGCGGCAATGAACCCGCAGGCAGCAACAGCGCCGCGAACAGCGAAACCACGACGGGTTCGATCGTCTATGGCGCCGGCGACGGCCTCGATTCGCTCACGATCAACGGCACCGCAATCACCGCGGTCGGACAGGTCATCATCACTCCGCTCGGCCAATTGACGATCACCAGCCTGGCGCCGGGCAATGTCGGCTACAGCTACACGCTGGCCGACAACACCAACGCAAACGCCAATCTGACCGACCCGTTCACCGTGATCGTCACCGACCGCGTGAATGCGGGCGAACAGATCATGCAGGTCGTGCCGCTGGGCGACAAATTGCTGATCGAAACGCGCGTTACGCCGCGCGACATCGCCTTCATCAAGGTCGGCGATCCCGCGAACGTCAAGGTCACGGCCTATGATTTCTCGATCTATGGCGGGCTGAAGGGTCGCGTCGTGCGCGTGTCGGCCGACAGCATCTATGACGAGGTCGAACGGCAGGCCTATTTCACCGTCGTCGTCGAAACGACGAACAGCTATCTGACCTCGAACGGCCGGCGGCTGCCGATCACCCCCGGCATGTTATGCGATGTCGAAATCGTGACCGGCAAAAAGTCGGTGCTGAGCTACTTGCTGAAGCCCGTCTTGAAGGTCAGCGGGTCGGCGCTCACCGAACGCTGATTGTTCAGCGCGAGCGTGTAGCTTTTCTGCGACGCCGGGATCGCGGCGAGGTTCGGCGACGGCTGGCTCCCGCGATAGGCATGAACCCAGCGCCGGTTCTCGCTGAACGACAGCACGGGGCGCACCGAATTGGCCCGGCTGCCGTCGTAAAGGCGGTCGGTCACATTATCGAGCACGACCTTGCCCGCGTCGGTCTGCACGAGCAGGAAAGCATGGTCGGCGTTTGCCGCAAGGTCGCGAAGCAGCACCAGCTTCATCCGCTCGGCATCGACCCCGGCGGCTCGCAGCATCTGCATTTTCAGGATCGCGAAATCCTCGCAATCGCCGCTGCCGCGCCCCAGCGTCTGTTCGGCGGTCGCCCAGAAATCGCGCTGCCGGTAATTGCGGTCGTCGTTCACATAGGCGATTTCACGATTCACCCACTGGTTGACGCGCGCGAGCAGGTCCTGCTCGGCCAGGCCGGACGACGCATTCGCGCTGCGCAGCTTGCTTTGCATCAGCGCAGCGGGTGCGGCGCGGCGCACATGGTCCCAGCGGGTGTCGAAGCGCGTGCGCTTGACCAGGATCGCGCGCGTGCCGAGTTCGGCGGCCGGATCATAGTCCGCGGTTTCGGTGAGCGGGGCGAAGATCGACGGCGCGGCGCAGCTTTCGGGGGGCGCGAAGGAGATCGGGGTGCGGCTCGCGGGTTCGAGCGTGTGGCGAACCGGGAAAGCGGCGAGGCCAGCGGTGACGGGCATAGTGGACCCAAGCGCCTCAGCGCCCTGCTGGTCGGCGCGAATGCGGTCGAGCGCGCTCGGCGCGCCGCCCAAAATCGCTCGCGAGATGTCAATCGGAGCCGACGGTGCAGCGGTCACGGCGACTGGACATGCGGCCTTGCTGTCCGCCAACGCCTTGACATTGAGCAGCTTCGACGAGGCGTGCGCCGCCGAGGGCGTCAGCGCCGCGGCGGCGAGGGCGATGGAGACAGGAAGCCATCGCGAATCGCCAGCGACAAGATGGGCATGCTTTCTCATGCCACCCGATTTGACGGCGCGGCGTGAGGATATGCTTCATGACGGTGGTAAACGTAGCATTCAGCATGTTTTGAACGAGGGCGGGATCAGCCGTCCGATTTGAGCGTGAGGGGTAGCCCGACGGTCAGCAGCACCACCTCGCGCGCGGTCGCCGCGACCGACTGGTTGAGCTGCCCGGCGGCATCGCGGAACGCCCGCGCCAGCGCATTGTCGGGGACGATACCGAGACCGACTTCGTTGGCGACAAGGATCAGCGAGCCTTCGAACCTCGCGATGGCGTCGCAGAGCTGCCGTCCAGCCAGTGCGATATCGGCTTCGGCGAGGAGCAGGTTCGAGACCCAGAGCGTCAGGCAGTCGACGAGCACCACCGCGTCCTTTGCGTTTAGCGCATCGATCGCAGCGGGAAGCGCGCGCGGCGCCTCAACCGTGGTCCAGCGCGCGTCGCGGTCGGCGCGGTGCCGTGCAATACGATCGCGCATCTCGTCGTCGAACGCTTCCGCGGTCGCGACAAAGACGGGATTGTCTCCGGCCACTTCGGCGCGGGCCTGCGCATAGCGGCTCTTCCCCGATCGCGCGCCGCCGAGCACGAACAGCGACGACCCGGTCACGCGCCGGCTCCCGCGAGGCGGAGCAGGCCGTCGATGTCGGCATGCGCCGACAGCTCGGCGGCAATCTCGTCGAGCGCGGCATCGACATCGGCCGCATAGTCGCGGCCGCTGCCCGCAAGGCCGATACGGGCAAGTAGCGCGCGCCGCATATCGGGCGACGCGAACAGCCCGTGCAGGTAGGATCCGATCACATGGCCCTCGACGGCGCCGTCCTGCGCACCGTCCGCCAATATCGCGAAGGGGCTCGCGATGCCGGGACCGACGGTTTCACCCATATGCATTTCATACCCCTCGATAGCCGCGCCAAGAGCCTGACCATGGACGTGGCGCAAAATCTTCGCGGGCGAGAGTATCGTCTCGACGTCGAGTAGGCCGAGTCCCTCGACCTCGGCCGGCGCCCCCTCGATCCCGAGCGGATCTGCGATGCGCTTTCCCAGCATCTGATAGCCGCCGCACAGCCCGACGATCAGCCCGCCGCGCCGGTGATGCGCCTTGATGTCGATGTCCCACCCTTCGCGCCGCAGCGCCCCGAGGTCGGCGATCGTCGCCTTCGAGCCCGGCAGGATGATGATCGCCGCTTCGGCGGGGATCGGCCGGCCCGGCGGCACCATGACGAGCTCGAGCCCGGGCTCGAGCTTCAGTGGGTCGAGATCGTCGAAATTCGAAATGCGCGGCAGGATCGGGCAGGCGATCAGCTTGCGGCCCTCGCGCGGGTCGGCGGGGCGTTCGAGGATAACCGCATCTTCGCTCGGCAGGCGCGACGCTGCCGCAAGCCAGGGGATGACGCCGAACCCCGGCCAGCCGCTGCGCGTCTCGATCTCGCGATAGCCATCTTCGAACAGAGCCGGGTCGCCGCGGAACTTGTTGATCAGGAAGCCGCGGATCATCGCGGCATCCTCGGTATCGATCACCGCGCGCGTGCCGACGAGCGAGGCGATGACGCCGCCGCGGTCGATATCGCCGATAAGGACGACGGGGACGTTCGCGGCGCGCGCGAAGCCCATGTTTGCGATGTCGCCGGCGCGAAGGTTGATTTCGGCGGGCGACCCGGCGCCTTCGACGACGACAATATCGCACTGGCTGCGTAGCCGCTCATAGCTTTCGAGGACCTCGGTCATCAGCGCGCCGCGCGCTTCGCGAAAATTGCCGCTGCCGAGCGTACCGCGCACCCGTCCATGGACGATCAGCTGCGAAGTGCGGTCGGCCTGCGGCTTCAGCAGCACGGGATTCATGTCGCTGTGCGGTAGGGCGCGGCACGCGATGGCTTGCAGCGCCTGCGCGCGCCCGATCTCGCCGCCGTCGATCGTGACCGCGGCGTTGTTCGACATATTCTGCGGCTTGAAGGGAAGGACGCGAAGCCCGTGATTGCTGAACGCGCGGCAAAGGCCCGCGACAAGCACCGACTTGCCGACGTCCGATCCGGTGCCCTGCAGCATCAGCGCAGCCATGCGATGACCCCTGCAATCAGCCACAGCAGCAGGCACGCGCGCAGATAGACGGCAAGCGCGCGGTCGATGTCACCGCCGCCCGCGTTGCTGGCCCCGTCGCCGATCCAGTATTTATCGTGCATCACGCCGTCATATGCGATCGGGCCCGCCAGCCGAAGCCCCAGTGCGCCCGCCATCGCGGCCTCGGGCCAGCCGGCATTGGGCGAGGCGTGCTTGCGCGCATCGCGCCTCAGGACACGCCACCCGCCGCCGCCCGCGAGGCACAGCAGCAGCCCCGACAGCCGCGCGGGAATCCAGTTCGCGAGGTCGTCCGTGCGCGCCGCCGCCCAGCCGAAGGCGCGCCAGCGGTCCTCGCGGTGGCCGATCAGGCTGTCCGCTGTGTTAATTGCTTTGTACGCCCAAATGCCCGGAAGACCGAGCAGAAGGAGCCAGAAGAGCGGCGCCGCAATGCCGTCGCAAAAACTTTCGGCGAGGCTTTCGATCGCGGCACGCGCGACGCCGGCCTCGTCGAGCGCGGCGGTGTCGCGGCCGACGATCTTGCCGACCGTGCTTCGTGCGCCGGCGAGGTCGCCCGCGTCGATCCTTTCGCGGACCGCGCGGACATGATCGAAAAGGCTGCGCTGCGCGAGCGCGGGCCAGGCAAGGATGGCCACGACGATCCAGCCCCAGCCGCCAAGCGACGATATTAGGAGGTGCTGGAGCGCCCAGCCGGAGCCTCCAACGAATATGAGCAGGATGAGCAGCGTCAGGATACCAAGCGCGCGCCGCGCGCCGAAGCCATATTCGGAACGGTTCCACCGCGCCTCGCAACCCTCGATCAAGCGCGCAAACAGCCCGACCGGGTGACCGATGCGGCGATAGAACGCGCGCGGCCAGCCAAATGCGGAATCGAGCGCGAGCGCGGTGAGCGCGATCGGCTCAGCCATCGGCGAGCGCCGCTTCGAGCCGCGCGCGCGCGTCGGCATCGGCGGGCAGACCGATCCGCAGCCAGTGCGGATGATCGGCGAAAGGGCGGGTCAGGATCGCGCGCCGCGCGAGCCGCTCGAACAGCGAATGCGCATCGTCGACCTCGATCAGGCGAAAGAGCGGGCAGTCGCCGATCGGTCGATGGCCTTGGCGCGCCAGCAAGGCATCGAGCGCGGTGGCGTCGGCGGGCAGCCGCGCCCGGGTGGCAGCGATCCAGTCGGGGTCGGCATAGGCAGCGCTCCCGATCGCAATCGCCGCAGCCGACAAGGGCCACGCGCCGAGCCGCTGGCGCAGCGCGGCGACGATGGCTTGCGGCGCAATGACAAAGCCCAGCCGGACGCCCGCGAGGCCGAAAAATTTGCCGAAGGAGCGAAAGACGATCAGCCTTGCCCCGTCATCGACCGACGGTGCGATACTCGCGGTGGGATCGACATCGGCAAAGGCCTCGTCGACCAGCAGCCAGTCATCGGCGCCACGCGCGGTCAGCAGCAGCTGCATCGCCGCGGCGCCCGTCACGCGGCCATCGGGGTTGTTGGGATTGGCGAGGATCAGCGTGCCGTCATGCCGTCGTGCTGCTTCGGGATCGATGGGAGCGCAGTCCGCGATCATTTCGTCGTGGGTGCGATAGCTTGGCGCGATATGCCGCGCGGGGCGGCCGACCAGCGTGCCGGTTAGGCGAAGGCCGATCTCGCTTCCCGGCACCGCGCAGACATGACGCGCATCGACCCCAAAAAAGGACGCCGCACTGGCTTCGAGCCGCGTCAGCGCCTCAGGTTCGGGCAGGCGCTGCCAGTCGCACGCCATCTCGGTGGCACCCGGCCACGGGTGTGGGTTGATTCCGGTCGACAGATCGATCCAGTCGCCCCCATCCTCGTTGGCACCGAAATGGCGTCTCGCGGCCTCGATCCCGCCGCCGTGCCAGGTCCAGCGCGCGCTCACGCCAGATGCGCCAGCAGCAGCGCGGCGGCGAGCAGCAGGCTTTCGCCCAACTCGATTCCCGCGCCGTGTCCGTCGCCCGAAATGCCGCCGATCTTGCGCAGCAGCCACGCGCCCCAGAGCAGGACGATCAGGGGTGCGGCGAGCAGCGAGGGCGAAAACCACGCCGCCGCCACGAGAGCCAGGCTCCAGATCCCGAAATCGATCGGCCGCATCGCATTCCGGAAACGCGCGCCGAGCCCCGCGTGGAGATCGGGCAGCGCGCGCGACCAGACGAGCGGGCCGATCCGCGCCGCGAACGGGATCAGCGCGATGGCGATAACGGCCTCTGCGTCGAGCAGGGCGTGGAGCAGGACGAGCTTGGCGAGCAGCTGCAGCGCGATGGCGACGACCGCGAAGCTGCCGACATGCGGGTCGCCGAGCACGGCAAGCAGCTGTTCGCGGTCCTTGTGCGCCGCGCCGCTCGCATCGGCGATGTCGCCGAGCCCGTCGAGGTGCAGCGCGCCGGTCACCGCGACCCAGATGACGAGCGCACACAACGCCCCCGTCCACGGATCGATCCGCGCGCCGGCCCAGCCCGCGCCCGCGACAAATGCGCCGACGATCAGGCCGACGGCAGGAAACCAGCGCATCGAAGCCGCGAATTCGTCGCCCGACACCGCGATCCGCGGTGTCGGTAGGCGCGTCAGGAACTGGATCGCAACGATCAGCCCTTTCATGGATAGAGCCCCGCAATCTGTGCGCTGGGCGGCTCGCCCGGCCAGACGCGGAGTGAGAGCAGCCCGGCGTAAGGCAGGTCGAACGCCCAGAGCTGGCGCTGGTCGAAACCGCACAGCGCATAGAGCGCTGCGCGCATCGCGCCGCCGTGGGTGACGACGAGGGTGGGGACGGGCGCGAGGTCGGTTATCGCGGCGGAGATGCGCGTGACGAGCGACGACCAACGTTCGCCGCCGGGCGGGGGGTTGGCGTCGGGGTCGTCCCAGAACCGAGCGAACGCATCGCGGTCGACCGCGCCGCTCGACCGGCCATCCCAATCGCCGAAATCGAGTTCGCGCCAGCGGGGATCGATCGTCAGCGGCAAACCGGTTGCGTCGCCGATCGCCTCGCCCGCCGCGCAGCTGCGGCGAAGGTCGGAGGCTATGAGATGCTCGATGCCGAGATCTTCGGCTTGCGCGGCGCAAGCAGCGATGCCCTCGGCCGTCGGCGTGCCATCGGTGCGGCCCATCAGCAGCCCCGGCGTCTCGGGCGCGCCGTGACGTAGCAGATGGAGCGCGAAGCCGGTCACAGCGATGCCGAAACCTCGGCCTCGGCAAAGGTCGCCATCCGGTCGTGCACGGCAAGCGCGCTGCGGATGATATTCGCGGCGACCGCTGCTCCGCTGCCTTCACCGAGCCGCATGCCCAGCGCGAGTATCGGCTGGAGGCCGAGCAGGTCGAGCAGCCGCTTGTGCCCCGGCTCGGCCGAGCAATGGCCCGCGATGCAATGCGCGGTGATCGCGGCATTGTCGGCCGCGAGCGGGGCGATCGCCGAAGTGCAGATGAAGCCGTCGAGCAGTACGGGCACGCCCAGCTGGCGCGCACGCAGGATTGCGCCGGCAATCGCCGCAATCTCGCGCCCGCCGACGCGGCGCAGCGTCTCGAATGCCGAGCGCGGCGCGTCGGCGTGGAAGGCGATGGCCCGATCGACGACCGCGGTCTTGCGCGCGACGCCATGGCCGTCGACCCCCGTGCCGGGGCCGACCCATTCGCTCGCATCGCCGCCGAGGCTGCGCGCGCAGAGCGCGGCGGCGGCGGTCGAATTGCCGATCCCCATTTCGCCAAGGACGATCAGCGCGAGGTCGGCGTCGACAACCGCGGCGCCGCGGTTCAACGCGTCGAGACATTCGGCCTCGCTCATCGCGGCATCGACGGTGAAATCGGCGGTCGGCCGGTCGAGATCGAGCGCGACGACGGTGAGATCGAGTCCCGCCGCGCCCGACAAGGCGTTGATCGCGGCGCCGCCGCTTGCGAAATTGGCGACCATTTGTGCGGTGACGCTGGGTGGAAAGGCGCTGACGCCATGGACGGTGACGCCATGGTTGCCGGCAAAAATGGCGGCGCGTGCTCGGTCTATTTGTGGTCGCGCCCGCCCCTGCCAGCCGGCGAAGAAAATCGCGAGATCCTCGAGCCGCCCGAGCGATCCGGCGGGTTTGGTGAGTTCGGCCTGCCGGACGCGCGCATCGGCTGCGGCATCGGCGTCGGGCCCGCGCAAATCGGCGAGTGCGGCCTCGAAGGCGTGAACGGAAGCAAAGCTGGTCATTCGGCGACAAATCCTGGCGGCGGGGTGCGGGTGATGAAATGGCCTTTGACGCCTTCGGGCCAAAGAGAAAAGGGGACGCGGCCATGCTCGCTCGCGGCATAATGGACCGCATAATCGAGGATTGCGCGTGCAGATTCCGCGTCGCCTTGAAAACGGCCGAGGACATAGCCGACCTTGTCGGGCGCGCGCAGGTGGACGGTGCAATGGTCCGCGCACGCAAAGAGGCACGCCATTTCCTGTACCGCGATGCCGGCATAGCGTGGGTCGGCGGCCCTCACCACGTGCAGCGCCGCGACCAGCCGCGCGCCGCCGCGCAGGCCCGCCGCGTCGACCTGCGCCTCGCGGCTGTGGCGGCAGGTGTTGCACACCACCACCGCCGGACCCGGATCGACGCGCGTCAGCATCAGGCGGCCGTTGCCGGTTGTGGCGGCGCAGGAACGCCGGCCGCGACAAGCGCGCGGTAGAGGGCATAAAGCCCGATCAGGATCGCGCCGTTGCGCACGAATTGCTCGGCGAGGAGGTCGGGTGCCATCGCCGTGTGCAGCCCGCCGAGGACAAGCGCCGAGGCGAGGATGATCCCCTTGAACGCCGTGAACCCCGCCGCATAAGCGAGGCTGAGCCGCGCCGCCGCCGAGCGGTAATCAAGCGCCCGCAGCGCAGCATAGCTTGCGAGCGCAGACCCGGTCGCCGCAGTGCCGAGGGCGGCACCCCACGCCAGCGTGCTCCCGTCGCGCGGATAGCCGAGCAGGAAGAAGCCGACGAACTGGCTCGCCGCCCACGCCAGCAGAATCAGCGCGACGCCCTCGCGGCGGCGCAGATGCACCGCCGCGAGCGCCGCAAGCGAGGGGAAGGGCGTCGCGCAGCCGAGCGCGAGCGTCGTTACCGTGCTTGCCGACCCGAGCAACGCAACCCACAGCGCCGACGCGCCCCGATCCGACAGCGCGGCCATCAGAAGCGCCCCCGGATGCCGGCATAGATGCTGCGGCCGAGCGAACCGTAACGGAACGCGGTCATATAGTGCTCGTCAAAGATATTCTCGGCGCGCGCGAACAGCTTCACCGTGTCGGACAGCGCAAATTCGGCGCGCAGGTCGACGAGTGTGTAATCGTCGAGCCGTTGGGCGTTGCTCGCATTATCATAGCTCTTGCCCGACCAGCGAAGCGCGGCGCCGAGTTCGAGCCCGAAATCGAAGCCATAGCTTGCCGAGGCATTCGCGATATTGCGCGGACGGCGCGGCAGCCAGTTGCCGAAATTGGCGCCCGGCGAGCGGTCTTCGGCGACGATCCAGCTATAATTGCCGTCCAGCCGCAGTCCGCCGAGGGTCATCGCGGCGACCGCCTCGACCCCATGCGCTTCGCTGCGCGCGACGTTCAGATAATAGCCGAAGCGTGGATTGGGCGGGTTGCTGCCGGGAACAAAGCACATCGGGTCGGTCGAGGGCGCCGAGCAGCCATTGTAGATGATCTGGTTGGTCGTCGTACGGTCGAACCAGGTTGCGCCGACGACGAGCTTGCGATCGAACAGATGCTGCTCGATACCCGCTTCCCAGCCATGCGCTTCCTCGGGGTCGAGCCCGATATTCCCATATTCGCTGAACAGCTGGTAAAGCCCCGGCGCCTTGAACCCCTCGCCATAGCTTGCGCGCAGCACGGTTCCCGTCGGCAGCCGCCACACGCCGCCCGCGGCGAACAAGGTCTGCCCGCCGTAGCGGTCATGATCGTCGTAGCGGACACCGCCATTCAGCGTCAGCCCGCTGATCGGCTCGACGCTGAGCTGGCCATAAACGCTGGTAATCTCGGCCTTGCCGCGCACGAAAGCCGGGAGCGGGGTTGCCAGCGATGCCGAGGGCGATCGGCTGCGGAAGTCCGAACGCTCATTCTCGACCCCGAAGATCGCGGTGATGCGATCGCTGACGTCGAAGCTGCCCTGATATTCCCAGCGCTTGTTCTTGCCGTCGGCCTCGAAACTGCGCGGACGCGCGCGGTCGGGGTTGAAATTGTCGCGATTGGTGTCGGTGTAGGCGTAAGCGATGCGGTTGCGGAAGCGTCCGCCGACGAGGTCGACATTCAGCCCCGCGTAACCGACGAACTCCTTATTCTGCCCATAATCATTGCTGTCGGTGTTGAAGCCGTCGAATTCGACCCGGCCGCTCGAATAAGTGCCGCGCACCTCGGCGCTGACATTGTCGGCGAGCGCGAGTTCGGCGCGGCCCGAAACATTGCTGTTGCGATAGCCGTCGCGCTCAGTCCCGCCGAACGCCTTGGCGTGCGATGAAATGCCGTCGGTGGTGAAACGCTGGCCGCCGATGCGCCAGTGCAAGGGACCAGTGCGGCCGCCGACTGCGGCGCGCGCACTGACCGTTTGGCGTGACCCGGCCTCGAGGTCGAAACTGCCTTCGAGCGCCTTTTCGGGCGAGGCGGTCACGACGTTGACGACGCCGCCGATTGCTTGGCTGCCCCAAAGGATCGACTGCGGCCCGCGCAGCACCTCGATGCGCGAAATATCGCCCGCGAGCAGATTGGTGAAGTTGAAGCCGCCGCCGGTCGACGACGGATCGTTGAGCTTCACTCCGTCGATCACGACGACGCTATGCTCCGATTCGGCGCCGCGGATGCGCAGCGAGGTCGACGTGCCATAACCGCCGTTGCGCGAGATGCTGATCCCCGGCGTGCGGAGCAGCAATTCGGTGACGCCGATATCCTGCGCGCGGTCGATTGCCGCCTTGTCGAGCACGGCGACCGATGACGGGATCTCGTCGAGGGTCAGCGGTGCGCGCGTCGCGGTGACGACGATGCTGTCGCCGTCGGCGGCAACGGCGTGCGCGGTGGACGCCTCGTCGGCGGACGCGGCAGAGGATGCCGCGACGGCGGCGAGGCAGATAGAACTTCGGAAAAATATTCTGAACATGAAAACAACCCATCGACAATGCCGCCCACGCGCGCGGAATCGATGCGGTAGTCCAGTGGGGACGCACGACATCGAGCCCGCGCGCGAACGCGGCCAAGCTTGTCGTCATGCGGGTTTACCCCCGTCCGCCCGGCACACCCTGTCCGGTCGAAAGACGACGGCGACGGGCAGGTCTCCTGGCTTGCGGGTCAGCGCCGGTCGGCCGCCTTCTCGGGACCGGAATCCCAATGGCAAGTGGCCGATGGCTCGCCGCGTACAGTTGCAGGGGCAGCCGGGGTTTTCCCGTTCCCTCTTAGTCCCCGTCGGCGGGGAACCTGTCGCTTGCCGCGGCCGATAGCCCTATTATCGGGGCGCGGTCAATTGTTGCGATGCAGCAGGTGCGCGATCAGAACAGCCCGGGCAGTTCGCGCTGTGCGGCGCTCGGCCGGTCGGGGACCAGCATTTCGGGTTTGGCTAACACTGGCGCGCTGCGGCGCTGCGCCGACGCGCCGGCGCTGGCATCGGCGATCCGCGTGGGGCAGGCCCGGCCGGCAAGGAAGTCGATTGCGGCGCTGACCGACGCTTCGCGCGCGTCGCCGAGCGGGAGCCTCAGATCATCGCCCGCGGCGCAGCTGTTCGCGATCTTCGGTGCTAGTCCGTCATAATAATCGCCCGCGCCGGTCGCATTGACCGTCGCGAAGGCGACTACGCGCATGCGGTCGTCGCACTCGGCCTTGTCGAGCGCGATCTGGCCGACCGGCTTGCCATAGGTGTTGCCGCCGACCAGCGTCATATTGGTGCCGAGGTACGGCAGCATCGAATTGATCACGAGTTCGCTCGCCGATGCGGTCGATCCGGTGCCGATGAACGCGATGCGCGTCGGCGCGATCGATTGCGCTACGGGCGCGAAGCGATGCTCATCATCTTCGGCGGATTTGGTTGGGCGAAAACGAGTCTGCGAGAAGATTTGCCCCGCGCGATTGGCGCCCATCAGGTCGCCCATCAGATTGGCAGTCGAAACGAGGCCGCCGCCATTATATCGGAAATCGACGATGATGTCGGTCACGCCTTGCGCGCCGAAATCGGCAAAGGCCGCCTTCAGCTGGTCGTCGGCCGACGCGATGAAGGTGCGCAGGTTGAGATAGCCATAGCTGCGCCCACCCTCGGATATGATCTTCGCGCCATAGCGGTCGGAAATCGGGTCCAGCGAATAGTCTGCCTTCGCCACCGTGACGTCGCGGGTGCCTGCGGCATCGGTGATGCGCAGCACGCGGCTGACCCCCGGGTCGTTCGGGCCCAGCGCATTGGTGATGCCGGCGGTTCCCTCGGCGTTCACGATGCTCGCGACCGTCCGGAGGTTGCTGCTGTTGGTGCCGATCGCGACGATCGCGGTGCCGCGGTCGATTCCCGCGGCAAAGGCCGGCGCGCCTTCATAGGCTTCGGCGATGAGTATGCGCTGGTCCACGGCGTCATAGGTCATCCGGACCCCGAAACCGGCACTCGATCCGTTGGAAAAGAAGGCATTTTCTTCGGCGATCGATGTGATGTAGGTGAAGAAACGATCCTTGTTCAACGCGCGCGCCGGGGCGACCAGCGCGTCGATATAGGATTGGACATTGCTATGGCTGGCCGGATTGACGCTCGCGACGTCCCCGGGGAACAGATACCATTCGTCGATCACCGTCTTGGCAAAGCTCTGGCGCGAGGCGAGCGCGCAATTGGGGGTCGGCGTGGGGCTGGGTGTCGGCGTGACCGTGACGGGGCCGCCGCTGCTCAAACTTCCTTCGCCGCCGCATGATGCCAGCATCAGCGCCGCGAGCGTTACGGCCGCGATCGACTGCTTCGACTTCCCCATCAAAACTCCCCCCGGTTCGACCCGATATTCGACTATTCCGCGTCCACCCCCGCGTCATTGCTCCGGCCCTTGAAACCTTGGGCGATGACATAAAGTTCGGGCGACCCTTTACGGCTCGCGGGCGGTTTTGCGTGCTTTACCGTTGAAAAATGACGTTTTAGTAAAGTCAGCAGCGTGTGATCGGCCCCACCCGCAAACACCTTGGCCACGAAAGCACCGCCGGGCAGCAAATTCTGCACCGCGAAATCGGCGGCTGTCTCCGCCAGCCCGATCGTGCGCAGATGATCGGTCTGCTGGTGGCCGACGGTGTTCGCCGCCATGTCCGAAATGACGAGATCGGGGGCGCTGCCCAGCGCCTCGATCAAGGCATCGGGCGCCGCATCGTCCATGAAATCCATCTCGAGGATTTCGACACCCTCGAGCGGTTCGCAGTGGAGCAGGTCGATCCCCGCGACGCGCGCGCGCGGGTTCGCCTTGCGCACGACCTGCGACCAACCGCCCGGCGTGATGCCCAGGTCGACGACCGCGCGCGCTTTCTTGATGAAGCCGAATTTCTCGTCGAGCTCGATCAGCTTGTACGCGGCGCGCGAGCGATATCCCTCGGCCTGCGCGCGGCGCACATAGGGGTCGTTGAGCTGCCGTTGCAGCCACCGTGTCGACGAGACGCTGCGCTTGCGCGCGGTCTTGACGCGTACGTGCAGGCCGCCGCGGCCGCTGCCGCCCTTTCCGCCGGCACCGCTCATTTGCGATACTCGCGGCGGGTCACGGGAATGTCGCGGCCCTGCATCGCCAGCGTGCGCAAAATGCCTTCGCGGATACCGCGGTCGGCCACGCCGACGCGCGCGGCAGGCCACAGGTCGATGATGCTTTCCAGGATCGCGCAGCCCGCGACGACCAGATCGGCGCGCTCGCGGCCGATACAGGCGATTTCGGCGCGGTCGGCGATGCTCGCATCGGCGAGGCGGCGGCTGATGTCGCGCATCGCGT
Source organism: Sphingopyxis fribergensis (assembly GCF_000803645.1). Classification (NCBI taxonomy): domain Bacteria; kingdom Pseudomonadati; phylum Pseudomonadota; class Alphaproteobacteria; order Sphingomonadales; family Sphingopyxidaceae; genus Sphingopyxis; species Sphingopyxis fribergensis. The sequence continues at coordinate 4,941,447 of NZ_CP009122.1, forward strand.
CGGCAGGAACGACCAGCCCGTCGACGGCGCGGCGGTCGTATCGCGGCAGGTCGAGGAAGACGCTGGCGAGCGTCGTGACGGTGCCGCTGGTGCCGAGCAGCCGCAGTTTCTGCCCCGCGAATTGCTCGGCGCGGTCGGCGAAGGCGGCAAAGGCGGTGCGTGTCACCTCGCGCATATGCGCATAGGCGGCCTGGCGGCCGGCGAGGCTGTCTTCGGGAAGCGGGGCATGTTCGGTCAGCGACACGACGCCCCATGGCACGCTGATCCAGTCGTGGATCTGCACGTCATGGTCGGACACATCGACGTGCATGAGCTCGGTGGAGCCGCCGCCGATGTCGAAGATCAGCGCCGGGCCTTCACCGGGCTCCATCAGGTTGTGGCAGCCGAGGACGGCGAGTCGCGCCTCTTCGGCCGCCGAAATAATATCGAGGACGATGCCGGTTTCGCGGCGGACGCGGTCGGCCAGTTCTTCGCCATTGGTGGCGCGGCGGCACGCTTCGGTTGCGACCGCACGCGATAGCGAGACATGGCGGCGGCGCAGCTTGTCGGCGCAGATCGACAGCGCCGCGACGGTGCGGTCCATCGCCGCTTCGCTGATTTTCCCGCTGCCGTGCAGGCCCTCGCCCAGACGCACGATGCGCGAAAAGGCGTCGATGACGACGAGTTCGCCATTTTGCGGGCGCGCGATCAAAAGCCGGCAATTGTTGGTGCCAAGATCGATGGCTGCATAGCTGCGCGGCCGCGTGACCGGCATCGGGCGCGCATCGCCGCCTGCCTTGTTCCGTCCTTTTGCCGCCGGCCCTGTTCTTGAACCTGGCCGCGGCGGTCGCCCTGATGGCGCTGCCATTTGCCGCATGGCTAGTATAACCTGTTCTGCTCACGCGCCCGCAAAAACGCGGGCGTGCACTTGGCGCCGAACCTAGTCCTCCCCCGCCATGTTGGCAAGTCCTCCCCCCGCTGCGCGCTTCGGACAAAGAAAACCCCGCCCGGCGGAGGCCGGACGGGGCGAAGGAGGGAAGGAAATTATTGGGGGTCGGGACTGCCTCTTAACGGCAGCCGTCATTCCCCTTGTCGATCGCGCGGCCGGCGATCGCGCCGACAGCGCCGCCGAGGATCGTGCCGACCGTGCGGTCGCCGCGGCCGGCAATCTCATGACCGGCAAGGCCGCCTGCGATCGCACCGATCACGGTGCCGCCGGTGCCATTGTCGCACTGGCGATAATTGCGACGGTCACCCCGGTAATAATTGCGGTTGTTGCGATAATCGCGGCGGTTGCTCTGGCGATAATCGCGGCGGTCGTAACGGCGATCGTCGCGGTCGTAGCGAACATTATAGCTCGAATAGCCGTCGCGGTCGTAATAGCCGTTCTGCGCCGCAGCGGGAGCCGCCATGCCCAGCGTCGCTGCGGACATCAGGGCGGCGATCGAGAGGGTCATCATCTTTTTCATTGTCGTTCTCCTTCGTCGTCGTTTGGCCCGTCTGGGCTTTGTCGATGATCATGTTTTGCCCGACTCGCTTTGAGCGAAGCCTGAACATCATTGTTGGCCAATGTTCAGCTTTCTGCGGCGAACCGCTTTCCTTTCTCATGCCGGCGCCCTAACCCCACCGCGATGCGCCGCCTGCTGTTCGCCGCCCTGATCTTTGTCGCCGTCGGTCCGATGCCCGGCACCGTCCTGCGTTTTCCCGAAAGCGACCCGACGCAAAGCGCTGCAGCGCGCCCGCTCGTCTTTGCGCCCGCGAACAGCGGCACGATGCGTTTCGTTCGCGGTTGGCGGCTCGTCAGCCCGCACGGCCGGTTCGGCGGCTTTTCGGCCATTGCGCATATCGCGCCGGGAAAGTTCGAGCTGATCGGCGACAATGGCCATGCCACCTCGCTGGCGCTCGATTCGCGCGGCGCAATCGCCGCTTTCCGGATTCGCGCGCTGCCTACCCCCGACGGACATCCGCAGCGCAAGTCGATGGTCGATTCCGAAGCGATGGCGATCGACCCCGAGAGCGGCAAGCGCTGGATCGCGTTCGAGGGAATTAATCAGATATGGCGCCTCGACTCTCGCCTTTCCACGATCGAATCGCGCCGCGACCTGCCCGCCCGGCCGCAGTGGCCGTCGAAACAGGGGCCAGAGGCGATGGTGCGGCTTGCCGACGGGCGAACGGTCGTTTTTTCCGAAGGCGCCGACGCTGACCCGCGAGGCCGCGCGGCGCTGATCTATTCCGACGATCCGGCGGCGCCGGGGCCGGAGCCGATTCGCTTTTTCTATGATCCGGCGGGTCGGGGGCTGGTCAGCGACGCCGCGGCGCTCCCCGATGGGCGCATCCTGATCGTCCACCGGCGGCTCGGTTTCGACCCGATCTTCACGACGGTGATCGCGATCGTAGACCCGGCAGATATCAAGAAAGACGCCGTCGTGCGGTCGCGAACGATCGGCCGCGTTCCCGCACCGCTCGCCGAAAATTATGAGGGCGCGGCGATTTCGGTCGAGCAGGGGCGCACCTGGCTGTGGCTCGTGGCAGACGATAATTTCAACGTCTGGCAGCGCAGCCTGTTGCTGCAATTCGAGCTGGTGAACCTGCCGCCGAAGAAGCAGCCGGACAGCAAAAAGGCCGCGCGGTAAGCCGGCGGCCTTTTTGTTTCAGCGATTTGGAAGCGCTTAAGCGGCCTTTTCAGCCAGCTTCTTTGCGACTTCCTTCTTCACCTTGCGCGCCGAAGCCGACAACTGGTCGTCGCCGGCCTTCAGCAGCCAGTTGTCGAGGCCGCCATTATGTTCGACCGTGCGCAGGCCGTGGGTCGACACGCGCATCTTGACGCCCTTGCCGAGCGCGTCCGACAGCAACGTCACATTCTGCAGGTTGGGCAGGAAGGTGCGCTTGGTCTTATTGTTGGCGTGGCTCACATTGTGGCCAACCTGGCGGCCCTTGCCGGTCAGTTCGCAGATGCGCGACATGGTCTTCGTCCTCGTCAAAAAAACTGGGTCAAAAAAATTTCGGATCGGCGTCCGGGCACTTCCCGTAAAACGGGCAGTCAGGACCGGAGTGAGCCGGGAAAGGCGCGCGCTTATCGGCTTGCAGGAGATTCGTCAAGCGCATAGGCCGCTTTTATGGCCTCATTCCCGCTCCCCGAACCCATGCGCCGCGCGCTCGATTTGGCCCGCATCGCCGCGGAATGGGGCGAAGTGCCCGTCGGTGCGGTGATCGTCAAGGAGGGCGCCATCATCGCCGAGGGCCATAACCGCCCGCGCGAATCGCACGATCCGACCGCGCACGCCGAAATCGTCGCGATTCGCGCCGCGGCGACAAAGCTCGGCAACGAACGGCTCGACGGTTGTGATTTGTATGTGACGCTCGAGCCCTGCGCGATGTGCGCCGGTGCCATCGCGCATGCGCGAATCGCGCGGCTCTATTATGGCGCCGACGATCCGAAGGGCGGGGCGGTCGTCCACGGCCCGCGCACCTTCGCGCAGCCGACGATCCATCATCGGCCCGAAATTTACGATGGGATCGGGGAAGGCGAGGCGGCGGCGCTCCTCCGCGACTTCTTCGCCGCGCGGCGCTAGCCGAGCATCTCGTCGACCCACGCCGGCACCAGCACGCCTGCGGGCCCGTGCCGCGCTTCGTCGAACCAGTGTGAGCCTTGGCTCGGCTCCATATTAAGTTCGAGTGTGCGTGCGCCCGACGCGCGCGCTTCGCGCACGAAGCCCGCGGCGGGATAGACCGCGCCCGACGTGCCGATCGACACGAACAGGTCGGCGCGGTTCAGGATATGATAGATGTCCTCCATCCGGTACGGCATTTCGCCGAACCACACGATGTCGGGACGGAGCAGCCCCGCCACGCCGCACGCCGGACACGCCGGCCGGTCGAGCAGCGGCCCGGTCCACGGCATCCGCGTGTCGCACCCGGTGCACCAAGCATTGAGATGCTCGCCATGCATATGGATCAGCCGCTTGGCGCCCGCGCGTTCGTGGAGGTCGTCGACATTCTGGGTGACGATCAGCAGCTCGCCCTGCCATGCGGCATCGAGCCGTGCGAGCGCGTCATGCGCCGCATTGGGCGCCTTGGTCTGGATCGCCTCGCGCCGCATGTCGTAAAAGCGTAGGACAAGGTTGGGATCGCGGGCAAAGGCCTCAGGCGTCGCGACATCCTCGACGCGGTGCTGTTCCCACAATCCGCCGCCGTCGCGAAAGGTGTCGATGCCGCTTTCGGCCGACACGCCTGCGCCGGTCAGGATCACGATATTGTTGATCGGGGGCACATTAACTCCGTTCGTCCTGATCTTGTCGAGGGACCGTTCTTCCTTCAAAGCGGCGGTTTAGCAAGGACGGCCCTTCACCCGGACTGGATCCGGCGTCAGGGCAAACGGGGATTTGGGTATGACCAGCATCGGAATTATCGGCAGCGAAGGACGTATGGGCGTCGCGCTCGCAGCCGCGATCGCCGAGGCGGGGCACAAGCATTGCGGCGTCGACAAGGGCGGGAACGTGCTGAACCTCGCCAGCGACGCCGACGTGCTCGTCGATTTCTCGTCGCCCGACGCGCTCGAGGCGACGCTCGATGCCTGTGTTGCGGCACGGACCCCGATCGTCATCGGCACGACGGGGCTTGAGGAACGCCATCATTATCTGATCGACGATGCCGCAAAGGATATCGCGGTGCTCCAGACGGGCAACACCTCGCTCGGCGTCACGCTGCTCGCGCATCTGGTGCGCGAGGCGGCGACGCGGCTCGATGCCGACTGGGATATCGAGATTCTCGAAATGCACCACGGCAAGAAGGTCGACGCGCCGAGCGGCACCGCGCTGCTGCTCGGGCAAGCGGCGGCTGCAGGGCGGGGAATCAGCCTCGACACAAGCTCCGAACGCGGCCGTGACGGCATGACCGGTGCGCGTGGGCGAGGCAACATCGGCTTCGCGAGCCTGCGCGGCGGCACCGTCGCGGGCGATCACGATGTGATCTTCGCCGGCGCCGAGGAAATGATCACCCTGTCGCATCGCGCCGAAAACCGCATGATCTTCGCGCGCGGCGCGGTGCGTGCGGCGCTGTGGCTGATCCATCAGAAGCCCGATCGCTATACGATGCCGCAGGTGCTGGGGCTGTCGTAACGGCGATGAAGAAAGCCGACATCTTCGAATTCTACCGCCGGCTCGCGGAACTCAACCCGAGCCCCGAGACCGAGCTGCAATTCGGCAACACCTATCAGTTGCTCGTCGCGGTCGTGCTGTCGGCGCAGGCGACCGACGTCGGCGTGAACAAGGCGACGCGGCTGCTCTTTCAGGATGTGAAGACGCCGCAGCAAATGATCGACCTCGGCGAAGAGGGGCTCAAGCAGCACATCAAGACGATCGGGCTGTTCAACGGCAAGGCGAAGAATGTGATCGCGCTCAGCGAAATCCTCGTCCGCGACTTCGGCGGCGCGGTGCCCGCCGACCGCGACACGCTCGTCGACCTGCCCGGCGTCGGGCGCAAGACCGCCAATGTCGTGATGAACTGCGCCTTCGGGGCGGAGACCTTCGCGGTCGACACGCATATCTTCCGCGTCGGCAACCGCACCGGGCTCGCACCCGGCAAGACGGTGCTCGCGGTCGAAAAACAGCTCGAAAAGAACACGCCGCAGCCCTTCCGGGTCGGCGCGCATCACTGGCTGATCCTCCACGGCCGCTATATCTGCAAGGCCCGGACCCCCGAATGCTGGCGCTGCCCGGTCGACGACCTCTGCCGCTACAAGCCCAAGACGCCCGCGCCAAAGGCAAAGAAAATCGCCTGAAGCGTTATGGCGACGAACGATCGCCTTGGGGTGATGAGTTGCCCTCAAAATTTCCTCATGCTGAACTTGTTTCAGCATCCCGGCGCTGCGCCGAAGGAAGTGGCGGGCCATGGATGCTGAAACAAGTTCAGGGTGGCGATGGAAGGAATGGCAAACTTCGGTGGATAGCGGACGATGCGAGAAACGTTGCACGTGCGCCTCTCCCACCCCACGTTCGCAATATGTCTCTCCCCGCCCCTTTTGCTCAATGGTTTAGCGCGCGCGGGTGGCGGCTCCGGCGGCATCAGGCCGATATGCTCGCCGCGGGTGCGCGGGGCGAGAGTGCGCTGCTCGTCGCGGCGACGGGGGCAGGCAAGACGCTGTCGGGATTCCTGCCGACGCTCGTCGATCTCGCGCAAAATCCGACCGACCGGCTGCACACGCTCTATGTGTCGCCGCTGAAAGCGCTCGCCGCCGACGTCGAGCGCAACTTGCTCGGTCCGATCGCCGAAATGGAGCTCGGGATCAGCGTCGAGAGCCGCAGCGGCGACACAAGTTCTGACAAGAAGGCGCGCCAGCGCAGCCGCCCGCCGAACATCCTGCTGACGACCCCCGAATCGTTGTCGCTGCTGCTGTCCTATCCCGACAGTTTCTCAATGTTCGCCGATTTGAAAACCGTGGTGATCGACGAGATCCACGCCTTTGCTCCCGGCAAGCGCGGCGATTTGCTGAGTTTGGCGCTCGCGCGGCTGCAGCACATCGCGCCGAATTTGCGCCGCGTCGGCCTGTCGGCGACCATCGCCGACACAACGGCCTATCGGAGCTGGCTTGCGCCGAACGGCGATGCCGATGGCGTGACATTGGTCGAGGGCGAAGCAGGCGCCGACCCCGATATCCAGATATTGCTGCCCGAGGGGGCGGTGCCGTGGGCCGGGCATTCGGGGCGCTATGCGGTGCACCAGGTGATGGACGAGGTCGCGAAGAACCGCACAACGATCATCTTTTGCAATACGCGCGGGCTCGCCGAGTTGATTTTCCAGGAGTTGTGGAAGGTCAACGACCTCGGCCTGCCGATCGCCATCCACCACGGCAGCCTTGACCGCGAGGCGCGCCAGCGCGCCGAACTGGCGATGGCCGAAGGGCGGCTGCGCGCGCTCGTCGCGACGTCGAGCCTCGACCTCGGGCTCGACTGGGGCGATGTCGACTGCGTGATCCAGATGGGCGCGCCCAAGGGCTCGTCGCGGCTGCTCCAGCGCATCGGGCGCGCCAACCATCGGCTCGACGAGCCGAGCAAGGCGCTGATCGTGCCGGGCAACCGCTTCGAATATCTGGAGGCGCAGGCGGCGCTCGATGCTGTCGAGGCGGGCGAGCGCGACGCCGACCGCTTTCGCCCCGGCGCGCTCGACGTGCTCGCGCAGCATGTGATGGCGCTCGCCTGCGCGGCGCCGTTCAAGGAGGACGAACTGCTTGGCGAAATTCGCTCGGCGATGCCGTATCAGTGGATCGACGCGCCAACCTTCGCGCGCCTGCTCGGTTTCGTGCGCGACGGCGGCTATGCGCTCAAAAGCTACGACCGATTCCGTCGTCTTGCTCCCGACGGACAGGGAGGCTGGCGCCTCGCGCACCCGCGATTGGCCGCACAGCACCGGCTCAACGCCGGGATCATCGTCGACGCGCCGACGCTCGACGTGCGCTTCAGGAACGGGCGGCGGCTCGGCACCGTCGAGGAATATTTTGCGAGCACGCTGACCGCGGGCGACACCTTCGCCTTTGCCGGCCTCAGCCTTGAGGTCGAGTCGATCCGCGACACCGACCTTTATGTCCGCGCGACGACGAAGCCCGCGCGCATCCCCTCCTACGTCGGCGCGCGCATGGCGCTGTCGACGCGGCTCGCCGACCGCGTGCGCGGCTTCCTCGCCGACCCGGCGAGCTGGCAGCGCTTTCCCGAGGATGTGCGCTTCTGGCTGGAGATGCAGCAACTGCGATCGGTGCTGCCGCGTCCCGGCGAACTGCTCGTCGAGACTTTCCCGCACGAGGGGCTCCATTATATGGTCGCCTATCCGTTCGAGGGGTGGAACGCCCACCAGTCGCTCGGCATGCTGCTGACCAAGCGCATGGACCGCGCCGGGCTCCAGCCGATGGGGTTCGTCGCGTCGGACTATGCGCTTGCGATCTGGTCGCTGCGTCCCGTCGCCGACCCCGCCGCACTGTTCGACTCGGCGATCCTCGAGGATGAATTCGTCGAGTGGGTCGAAAGCTCGCACCTGCTCAAACGCGCGTTCCGCGAGGTCGCGGTGATCGGCGGGCTGATCGAGCGCCAGCATCCGGGCAAGCGCAAGACGGGCAAACAGGTGACCTTTTCGACCGACCTGATCTTCGACGTGCTGCGCAAATATGAACCCGATCATCTGCTGCTCGAAGCCGCGTGGGCCGATGCGCGCGAGCGGCTCACTGACGTGGCGCGGCTTGGCGACCTGCTCGACCGCGCTGCGGGGACGATGGTGCATCGGACATTGCCGCGCATCAGCCCGCTCGCGATCCCCGTGCTCGTGCTGATCGGGCGCGAAAATGTCGCCGCCTCCGATCTTGACGACATGCTGCTCGGCGAACTTGCCGATACGCTCGCCGAAACGGCGATGCGCCTCGACGAGTGACCGGCGTTTCGCTTGCTGCGCGGCGCGATGAGGCGTAGAATGCGGCAAAATATATAGAGGATGCCAGCGATGACCTATGCTTCGAAGCGGTCCGTCCTTTTGGCGCTGCTGCTCGCCGCGCCTGCGCTGACCGGCGCGACGCCGGCCCCCACCGAGCCGCCCGCCATTCCCGTCGCCGCGCCCGCCCCGGGCGAGGAACTGGCCGCCCCGCCGGTGATGCTCGTTCCGTTCATCGAACCCTTCGACCTCGACGCGTCGCGGCGGATGTCGGTCAAGGTCATGGTCGGGGGCAAAGGGCCGTTTTCCTTCCTCGTCGACACCGGCGCCGAACGCACGGTGATCGCTCGCGAACTCGCCGAACGGCTCGGGCTGGTACAAGGCGAAAAGCTGCGGCTGGCGACGATCGGCGGGTCGGCAATGGTGCCCAGCTATCGCGTCGCGGCGCTTCAGATGCAGAAACTGCACCTCGCCTCTGTCGAGGCTCCCGCCTTTTTCGGGCGGCATATCGGTGCCGCCGGGCTGATCGGGGTCGACATGCTCGAAAAGCGGCGCGTGCTGATCGATTTCCGCAAGGAAAGCATGCAGATACTCGAAACACGCCGTCGCGCCCCGTCGCTGATCAAGGATGACGATGCAATCGTCGTCACCGCGCGCAATTCGGCGGGCCGGCTGATCCTGTCCGACGCGCGCCTGAACGGCAAGCGCATCGATGTGATCGTCGACACCGGGGCCCAAACGAGCGTCGGCAATATGGCGTTGCAAAGGCTGGTCGTGAGCAAGCGCGCCAACCGTTTTCCCTTTACCCCGGCGATCCTCGACGCCGTAACCGGCGAGGCGGTGCCCGCGATGCGCAGCGCGATCAAACGCATCGTGATCAACGGCATGGACGTCAACGACCTGCCCGTCAGCTTTGCCGACGGCCAGGCATTCAAGGCATTGGGGCTCCACGAGCGGCCGGCGCTGCTGCTCGGCATGGACAGCCTGGCGCTGTTCGACCGCGTCGAGATCGATTTCCCGAACAAGCGCGTCGTGTTCGACCTGCCCGACGGCGCGCATCGCGAATCCGGCCAACGCTTCGCCGCAAATATGGCGACGCGCGGTATCTAGGACGCTTGCGGCGCGGCGAGGGGGTCTGCATAGCGGCGCCATGTCCGCCGCAGTAACTTTCGATTTTGCGGGCCAGCAGTTTCACATGCTGGCCGACCGGGCGCTGTTCTGGCCGCGCCACGGGGCGCTGATCGTTGCCGACCTGCACCTGGAGAAAGCGAGCTGGTATGCGGCGCTCGGCCAGCCGCTGCCGCCCTATGACAGCCACGACACGCTCGACCGGCTCGCGGCGCTCGCGGCCGAAACCGGCGCGCGCGCAATCTGGTGCCTTGGCGACAGTTTTCATGATCGGGACGCGGCAGAGCGGATCGTGCCCGCGGTCGCCGAACGCCTGTTCGGGCAGGCGGCGACGGCAAGGCTGCTGTGGATCGCGGGCAACCACGACGGGCTGACCGGCGGCGCGTGGGGCGGCGAGGTCGCCGAGGAGTTGATCGTCGACGGCATCGTCTTTCGCCACCAAAGCCTCGCCCACGAAGTACGCCCCGAAATTTCGGGGCATTTTCACCCCAAATTGCGGCTGAGGATCCGCGGCCGCCCGGTGTCGCGCCCCTGTTTTGCAGGCGATAACAGGCGACTGATTCTGCCCGCCTTTGGCAGCCTGACGGGCGGACTGTCCGCCGAGGACCGCGGGATCGCCACAAATTTTTCCGGTGCCTATCAGGCTATGCTGGTCGCGCGGGGCCGGTTGCTCCGCTTCCCTTGCGGCAATGGCACAGCCGTTGACGCTACGGCAAGCCGCGCGGTCGCCGCCGAATAGAGGCTAAGCCCTACCGAACAGGCGCTTTTCTTCCTGTGGCCTAAAAGCATCACCCAGCCAAAAACGACGCAAATACGGGCCTCCCGCTGGATCGGTCGCGCAATTGAGTTATGCTCCCCCGGCAACAAAAATAAATAAATGTTGAGAGGAGTGCCCGATATGAAATCATCTTCCCTTCGTGCTGCCCGATTCATGCGCACCAGCGCGCTCGGCGTATCGCTTGCCATCGCTGCCGTATCGGTCCCGGCCTTCGCGCAAGACGCGCCGGCCGAGACCGCAACCGACGACAGCGACAACACCCCGATCATCGTCACCGCACAGGGTCGCTCGCAATTGCTGTCCGACGTGCCGGTCGCCATCTCGGCGGTCAGCGCCGAAACGCTGCAGAACAGCGGCGCGAACGACATTCGCCAGCTGAACCAGCTCGCGCCGTCGCTGCTCGTTTCGTCCACCGGTTCGGAAGCCAATGGCTCGGCGCGTATCCGCGGCATCGGCACCGTCGGCGACAACCCCGGCCTTGAAAGCTCGGTCCCCGTCTTCATCGACGGCGTCTATCGTTCGCGTTCGGGCATCGGCCTCAACGAACTCGGCGAAATCGACCGCATCGAGGTCCAGCGCGGCCCGCAGGGTACGCTCGGCGGCCGCAACTCGTCGGCGGGCCTGATCAGCATCTATTCGAAAAAGCCCGATTTCAACTTCGGCGCCACGGGCGAGATCACCTATGGCAATTATGATTACTGGCGCCTCGGCGGCAGCGTCACCGGTCCGATCAGCGACACGCTCGCCGCGCGCCTCGACGGCGTGTGGGTCAAGCGCGACGGTTTCTACAACGACACCGCGAACGACCGCGACATCAACAACCGCGACCGTTATTTCCTGCGCGGGCAATTGCTGTTCGAGCCGACCGATGCGCTGTCGGTCCGCCTGATCGCCGATTATACCTCGCGCGACGAGGAATGCTGCGCGGCGACCTATGTCGGTCCGACGGTGAACCAATATATCGGCAATCTCAACACGCCTACGGCCGTCGGTGCGGGCGCGACCCCGACGTCGAACAACATCATCAACGTGCTGCGCGACCTTGGTCAGTCGGTCGGCGCGTTCAACCAGGGTTACAGCCGCGACATCTCGGTTACCCCGGGGCGCAGCTTCGCCGGCAAAACCAAGGATTATGGCTTCTCGGGCCAGATCGACTATGATTTCGGCGGCGTGACGCTGACGTCGATCACCGCGTACCGCGAATATCGGTCGAGCCAGGCCGGCGACGTCGACTATGGCACGGTCGACATCCTCTATCGCGGCGACAGCGACGATGCGTATCGCCAGTTCCACACTTTTACGCAGGAACTGCGCCTGCAGGGCGAGGCCTTCGACGGCAAGCTCGACTGGCTCGTCGGCGGCTTCTACGCCAATGAAAAGCTGCGGGTACGCGACAATCTGCGCTTCGGCGAGGACTATGGCCGCTTCGCGGCATGTCGCCTGATCACCGGCACCGCACTTGCGGGCCTGTATTCGCCAACCAGTACCGGATGCGTCGTACCTTTCGCCGCTCCAGGCGTGCCCGGCTTCGCGGCAATCGCGGGCGCAGCGGGTGCTTCAGGCCCAGACATCGTAGCCGCCCTGACCGCACTCGACGGCTTGAGCGATCGCGGCAGCATCAACGATCGCTACAGCCAAAATGGCGAGAATTGGGCGCTGTTCACGCACAATATCTTCCACATCACCGACAAGCTCGATTTCACTTTTGGCGTCCGCTACACCAACGATAAGAAGAAGTTCGCGGCGACCTTCACCAACGACAACACCGTCTGCACGACGGTCCAGGGACTGGTTCTCGACGATCTGACCACAACGACCGCAGGGACGGCCACACAGATCGGCACCGCCCGCGCGCTTGCCGGCGCACTTATCGGCCTCAGCTGTCAGGGCAATTCGACCGCCGAACTCAATAATGTGTCGATCCGCGACAAGCGGAGCGAGGACGAATGGACCGGCACCGCGATCCTGTCGTACAAGCCGATCGACGACCTGATGGTCTATGCAAGCTATTCGCGCGGCTACAAGGCGGGCGGCTTCAACCTCGACCGCTCGGCGCTGAAATCGCCGATCCTGCCCTTCGCGGCGACCCCCGGCGGGGCGCAGGGGCTGGTGCAAAACCTGCAGTTCGACCCCGAAAAGGTCGACAGCTATGAAATCGGAGCCAAATATTCGACCGGTCCGTTCGGCCTTGGCCTGACCCTCTTCCGGTCGGATTTCTCGAGCTTCCAGCTCAACACGTTCAACGGCACCGTCTTCCTCGTCCAGAACGTCAACGGATGCGATAGCGACCTCAATGGCGGCGATCGCGACCAGAGCAAGTTCACCGGCGCGCCGAACTTCAATGCCGCCGCCGCGACCACCGGCGCCTGCCCGACCGACGACGTCAGCCATGGTGTCCGGTCGGAAGGCTTCGAACTCGAAGCCTCGCTCGTTCCGGCACGCAGCTTCCGCATGACCGCCGGCCTGACCTATGCGAAGACCAAATATCGCGGTCAGCTGGTCGGTAACAATTCGGGCGCCCCGCTTGACCAGGCGCTGCGCCTGCTGCCGGGCAACAATCTGTCGAATGCGCCCGAACTGGTCGCAACCGGCAGCGTCGCCTGGACGCCCGATATCGGCAGCAGCGGCCTCTCCGGCCTCGTCTATATCGATGGCCGCATGACCAGCGATTACAATACCGGGTCGGACCTGTTCCCGCAAAAGGAACAAAATGGCTATGCGCTGTTCAACGCGCGTATCGGCATTCGCGGCCCCGACGAGAAATGGGGCATCGAATTCTGGGGCCAGAATATCTTCAATAAGCAATATGCGCAGGTCGCGTTCAACTCGCCGTTCCAGGAAGGCGCGACCTCGGCGACCACCGCCTTCTCCGACCCGCAATATCCGGGCGGGCGGCAGATCTTCTCGCAGTTCCTGGCCGAACCCAGGACCTACGGCGTGACGTTGCGCGGCAAGTTCTAAGTAGCAGAAAATTTCAGGCTATCGGGGGCGGGACACATTGTGTCTCGCCCCTTTCTTTTGCCTTACGATAAAAAGACCGCCCTCCCCACATCGATAAATCTTGTGAGAGGAGGGCCGGTCCCGTGAATGACCGTTCCCGCAGTGCCGCCCATATGCTGCGCATCAGCGCCGCCGGCGTGTCGCTTGTCCTGGGCCTGTTGGCGACGCCCGCCACGGCACAAGGCGCCGGCGCCGAAACCGACGACAGCACCATCATCGTCACCGCGACGCGCCGCAGCGAGGCGCTGTCCGACGTGCCGATCGCGGTCTCGGCAGTCACCGGCGACACACTCGAAAAAACCGGCGGCCCGACGTCCGCTCGCTGGGGCAGGTCGCCCCTTCGCTGCTCGTGTCGGGTGCGACGAGCGAGGTCAATTTTTCGGCCCGTATCCGCGGCATCGGCACGGTCGGCGAAAATCCCGGCCTTGAATCGTCGGTCGGCCCGTTCATCGACGGCGTTGATCAACCCCGCGTCGGCGACCTGCTCGAACCTGCCCGCAGCAAGCTTCCCCGGTTTCCAGGGCATCGCGGCGCTGCTCGGGGCCGCTCCGCTGATCAGCACCGGCAACAATGGATCGACCTTTCATCAGCGCGGCACCAATTATGCGCTGTTCACGCACAACAGCTTCGACATCATCGAAGATGCGCTGACGCTGACCGTCGGCGCGCGTTACACGCATGAGAAAAAGACGCTGGCGGGCGACGCCAATTTCACCAACACGCTCTGCCCCGCGCCCGAATGGCTCGTCTACGCTTCGGTGTCGAAGGCTATAAGGAGGGCGGCTTCAACCTCGACTTTTCGGCGCTCGACCGGCCGTGCAGCACGACCGCGGGATCCGCCGCGCAAAACGCGGCCTGCACCAGTGCGCTTGCGCGACCCGCGAACACGCCGGGCAACGGTCGGCCCGAGACGAGCGACCTGCAATTCGCGAGCGAAAAGGTCGATGCCTATGAGCTCGGGGTCAAATGGGACGGCCCCGGAATCGACGTCAACCTCGCCGCTTTCTGGCAGGAATATAGCAGTTATCAGCTCAACACCTTCAACGGCGTCAATTTCGCGGTGACCAATATACAGGCGTGCAAGGATGATCTCGCCGGGGCCGACATCGATGCATCCGCAACGACCGGTGCCTGCGTCTCCGACCGGTTGAAGCCGGGGGTCGTCGCCAAAGGCTTCGAGATCGAGACTTTCCTGCGCCCCGCGCGCGATATATCGGTCAATATGGGGCTTTCTCCCCTCCCGCTTGCGGGAGGGGAGAGGAAATGTCCGCAATTGGTCGATTGCCGATATTCGTCATAGTGATCGCGGCTCCTGGTTTCGACGATTGACGCCGGCCGACGATGCGCCATAGTCCGCGTCCATGCGCAACCATACCGCTCCGCTCGCCCTCGCCGCCGCTCTGCTCGCCGCCGCGCCCGTCCACGCGAAGCCCGCCGACACCGAAACCGCCAAGAAAATCCTGAAGGACAGCATCGCGATCCCGACCGTTGAGGGGCGCGGGCAGGTTCCCAAGCTCGCGGCCTATTTTGCGAGTGTCCTGAAAGCGGCGGGCTATGCCGACAGCGATATCGAGATCACCCCGATCGGTGAAACCGCGACCTTCGCCGCGACGCTCGCGGGAACGGGCAAGGGCAAGCCGATCGTACTGCTCGGCCATATGGACGTCGTCGAGGCAGATCCCAAGGACTGGACGCGCGACCCCTTCGTACCCGTCGAGGAAGATGGTTATATTTTCGGCCGCGGGTCGGAGGATAACAAGTTCGACGTGTCGATGATGGTTGCAACGATGGCGCAGCTCAAGAAGGACGGTTTCAAACCGAAGCGGTCGATCATCCTCTTGCTTTCGGGTGACGAAGAAACCTCGATGACGACGACGCGCGCGCTCGCCGCCAAGTACAAGGGCGCCGAATTTGCCCTCAATGGCGATGGCGGCGGCGGGCTGATCGGCGAGGACGGCAAGCCTCAATATTACGGGCTGCAAGCGGGCGAGAAGACCTATGCGGATTTCACGCTCGAAGTCACCAACCCCGGCGGCCACAGTTCGCGTCCGTCGCCTGTCAACGCGATCGTGCAGTTGTCGACCGCGCTCGCCAAGGTCGGCGCGTACCGCTTTGCGCCGCAGCAGAATGAGCTGACCAAGGTCGGCATGCCGATCGTCGCCGATCAGGTCGGCGGCGATATCGGCGCGGCGCTGAAGGCCTTTGCCGCGAACCCCACCGACGCCAAGGCGATCGCCGCGATCCGCGCCGATCCCGAATATGTCGGTCAGATCGGTACCACCTGCGTGCCGACATTGGTGAAGGGCGGACATGCCGAGAATGCGCTGCCCCAGCGCGCCACCGCGAACATCAACTGCCGCATCTTCCCCGGCGTCCCCGTCGAAACGGTGCGCGCAGAGCTGGAGAAGGTGATTGCCGACCCCGCAGTCAAGGTGAACACCGATCCCGACGCGAGCGCGAGCGACGCCTCGCCGCTCCGTCCAGATGTTGTCGCTGCGGTGACGAAGGCGGTGCATGCGCGCGCGCCGGGGCTGGCGATCATCCCGTCGATGAGTGCGGGCGCGACCGACAGCTATCATTTCCGCATCCAGGGCGTGCCAAGCTATGGCGTCGCGGGCTTGTTCTCGAAAGCGAGCGACAGCTATGCGCACGGCCTCAACGAGCGCGTCCCGGTCGACGCCATTGCCCCCGCGCTCGCGCATTGGGATAGTTTGCTGCGCGATTTATCGAAGTAGGCGATATGGAATTGGGCTGTGCCCCTGCGAAGGCAGGGGCCCATCTCCAGCCCATAAGGTCTCCGCAAGCGACAGGTTTGTACGCGACGTTCGATGATGAGCCCCTGCCTTCGCAGGGGCACGATTAGCGGGATAGCAACGCCGCCACCGCGCGCTCGACCATCGTCACCGCCGCTTCGGCACCGAAGCTGGTCGAATCGAGCGACAGTTCGAGCCACAGGCCGTCGACCATCGCGGTCAGCATGATCGCCAGCCGTTCGGCGTCGACCGCGCCGCAGGCGATGAGCAGTTCGCGGAGCCTTGCACGATAGCCCGCGTAACTTTCCGCGTGAATCGCCGCCATGCGCGCATCGCTTCGTGCCAACGCCCAAAAGGCGGTCCACGCCCCCAACAGTTCGGGATCGGTGACTGGCGGGCGGAAGCTTGCGGTCAGATAGGCCAGAAGCCGCGCGCGCGCGTCAGCCCCCGCTCCCTCGACCGCGCCCGCAAAAATCGCGTCCATCCGGTCGCTTGTCGCCTCGTAGGTCGCGACGATCAGATCGTCGATGCCGCCGAAATAATGGCGCAGCAGTCCCGGCGACACCCCCGCCTTCGCGCAGATCGCGCGAACATTCGTCCCCGCCAGCCCCTGTTCGGCGAGCACTGCTGCGGTCGCCTCGATCAGGTCCGCGCGGCGGGCATCGGCGCTTTCGCGCGTAAAGGCTTGGCGAACGGCGGTCATCTTGTTATACGTATGTACAACAAGGAGCGATCCATGGCAACTGCACCCCTTCGCGATTCGCATTTTGACCCGCAGGACGGCTGGTCGCTGCCGGCCTGGACGTACAGCGATCCCGATTTCCACGCGGCGGAAATGGAAAAGATTTTCCGCCCGAGCTGGCAGGTCGTCTGTCACGACAGCGACATCCCGAACGTCGGCGACTGGCACAGCATCGATTATTGCGGCGAAAGCGTGATTCTGGTGCGGGGCACCGACCGCAATGTGCGTGCCTTTACCAATGTGTGCCGCCATCGCGGTTCGCGCCTCGTCGACGGCGCCGTGGGCTGCGCGAAAAAGCTCGTCTGCCCCTATCACGCCTGGACCTACGAGCTCGACGGCCGGCTGACCGGCGTGCCCGATAGTGCAAGCTATCCGACGCTCGACAAGGGCAAGGCCGGGCTCGTTCCTGTCGGCCTCGAACAATGGCGCGGCTTCTGGTTCGTCCGGCTCGAAGATGACGGCGGCCCATCGGTCGCAAGCATGATGGCGCCCTATGAGGCGCAGGTCGCGCCATACCGCTTCGAGGAACTCGGCGCGCTCGGCCGTGTCACGCTGCGCCCGCGCGAGGTGAACTGGAAGAATGTCGGCGACAATTATTCGGACGGGCTTCACATCCCCGTCGCGCACCCCGGGCTGACGCGCCTGTTCGGCAAAAGCTATGGCGTTGAGGCCGAGGACAATGTCGACCGCATGTGGGGCGATCTGATCGATCGGCCATCGGTGAACTGGTCCGAACGCATGTATCAACGATTGCTGCCGCCCGTGCCGCACCTTCCGCAAGCGAACCAGCGCCACTGGCTCTATTTCAAGCTCTGGCCCAACGTCGCGTTCGACATCTACCCCGATCAGGTTGATTTCATGCAGTGGCTGCCGACAGGGCCGACGACCTGCCTGATCCGCGAAATCTCCTATGTCCTGCCCGATGAGCGCCGCGAGATGAAGGCTGCGCGCTACCTCAACTGGCGCATCAACCGGCAGGTCAATGCCGAGGACACCGAGCTGATCACCCGCGTCCAGCAGGGGATGCAGTCGAAAAGCTTCACCATGGGGCCGCTCAGCGACAAGGAAGTCTGCCTCAAGCATTTCTGTTCGCGGATGCGCGAGATAATTCCCGAGGCGCGGCGGGAACATGCGCCCGGGGCGGGGTGGAGCAAGGCGTGACAATAGCCCCGTTCGCATCAAGCGCAGTCGAGATGCTCATCGGAAGCGCCTTGGCTCACGGTGTCTCGACTTCGCTCGACACGAACGGAGTTTGGCATGGCTGATAATTCACCAGTCATCATTGTCGGTGGCGGCCCTGCAGGCATGGTCGCGGGCCTGCTCCTCGCGCGCGCCGGGGTAGCCGTCACTATCCTCGAAAAGCATGCCGATTTCCTCCGCGATTTCCGCGGCGACACGGTGCATCCCTCGACGCTCGAACTGTTCCACGAGATCGGGCTGCTCGATGAGCTGCTGAAGCTGCCGCACGCGAAGGTCGACACGATGACGCTCGATCTGCTCGGCGGGCGCTACACGATCGCGTCGCTGAAAAGCCTGCCCGTTGCTGCGCCCTATGTCGCGATGATGCCGCAGTGGGACCTGCTCGACTTCATCGCACGGCAGGGCAGGGGCTATCCGACCTTCGACCTGCGCATGTCGACCGAAGCTGCCGCGCCGACCTTCGATGCCGCGGGCCGCGTGAACGGCGTGACGCTGACCACGGGCGAGACCTTGCCCGCGCGCCTCGTCGTCGCCGCCGACGGTCGCCGCTCGGTGCTGCGCGACGCCGCCGACCTGCCGCTCGAAGATCTGGGCGCGCCGATGGACGTGCTGTGGTTCCGCATCCCGATGCCCGCCGATGCCCCGACCGACGTGCCGCTCGGCACCATCGCCACGCGCGGCATGGTCGTCGCCATCCCGCGCGGCGATTATTGGCAATGCGCGCGGATTATCGAAAAGGGCGGCTTCCCGGCGATCGAAGCGCGCGGGATCGCCGCCTTCCGCGACGACGTGGTGGCGCTCGTCCCCGGCCTTTCCGCCGGGATCGATGCCATTGCGAGCTTCGGCGACGTAAAATTGCTCACCGTCGCGCTCGACCGGCTGACGCGCTGGTCGCGTCCGGGCCTGCTTGCGATCGGCGACGCCGCGCACGCGATGTCGCCCGTCGGCGGCGTCGGCATCAACCTCGCGGTACAGGATGCGGTGGCGACGGGGAATATTCTCGCCGCGCCGCTCGCCGCTGGCGCCGACCCCGATCCGTTGCTCGCACGCGTGCAGGAGCGCCGCTGGTCGCCGACAACGCGCATGCAGGCGATCCAGCGTTTCGCGCACCAGCGCATCATCGAACCGATGCTCCGCGGCGAGATCACGCGCGTACCACTCGCCGTGCGCCTGCTCGATCGCATCTCGCTGCTCCGCCGCATTCCGGGCCGTATTCTCGGCCTCGGCTTCGGCCGCCAACATGTTCAATCCCCGCTTGCGAAAGAGTTCCAATGACCAAAGCCTATGACGCCCTGATTATCGGCGCCGGCCACAACGGCCTCGTCTGCGCCTTCTATCTCGCCAAGGCGGGGCTGAAGGTTCGCATCGTCGAGGCGCGCGACGTCGTCGGCGGCGCCGCGGTGACCGAGGAATTCGCGCCGGGCTTTCGCAATTCGGTCGCGAGCTATACGGTCAGCCTGCTCCAGCCCAAGGTCATCGCCGACATGAAGCTCGCCGATCATGGCTATCGCGTGATCGAACGGCCGATCAGCAATTTCCTGCCGCAGGAGGATGGGGGCTATCTGAAGCTCGGCGGCGGACTCGAACGCACGCAAAAGGAATTTGCCCGCTTCTCGGCGCACGACGCGGCGCGCCTTCCCGAATATTATGACATGCTCGAGGGTGTGGCCGATGTGCTGCGCGATCTCGCGCTCAAATCGCCTCCGAATGTCGGCGACGGCTTCAAGACGCTGATCGACGCGGCGCGGCAGGGGCGCGGGCTCACCAAACTCAGCCTGTCGCAGCAGCGCGACGTGCTCGAACTCTTCACCAAATCGGCGCGCACCTTCCTCGACAGCTGGTTCGAAAGCGAGGCGGTCAAGGCCGCCTTCGGATTCGACGCGGTGGTCGGCAATTATGCCAGCCCCGATACGCCGGGCAGCGCCTATGTCCTCCTCCATCACGTCTTCGGCGAAGTGAATGGCAAAAAGGGGGCGTGGGGCCACAGCGTCGGCGGCATGGGCGCGATCACCCAGATGATGGCGAAGGTGTGCACCCAGCTCGGCGTCGAGATCAGCCTCGAAAGCCCGGTCGACAAGGTACTCGTCGATGGTGGCAAGGCGGTCGGGGTCAAGCTGGTCGGCGGCGCGGAAATCGCGGCGGCGCGCGTGATCGCCAATGTCGGGCCCAAACTGCTCTACGAACGGCTGATGGGCGAGGGCGATATCGCCCCCGAATTCCGCCGCCGGATCAAGGCGTTCAAGGCCGGCAGCGGCACCTTCCGCATGAACGTCGCGCTCAGCGAGCTGCCGCGCTTCACCTGCCTCCCCGAACCCGGCGAGCACCACCAGTCGGGGATCATCATCGCGCCGACGCTCGACTATATGGACAAGGCGTTTCTCGACGCGAAGGAGCATGGCTGGTCGAAAAAGCCGATCGTCGAAATGCTCATCCCCTCGACCGTCGACGACAGCCTCGCGCCGCCGGGGCAGCATGTCGCGAGCCTGTTCTGTCAGCAATTCGCGCCCGCGCTTCCGGGTGGCCGCGATTGGGACGCCGAGGAAGACAAGGCCGCCGACACGATCATCGACACGGTCGAGGCGCACGCCCCCGGCTTTCGCGCCTCGATCGTTGGGCGACAGATCCTCAGCCCCAAGGGGCTCGAACGCAAATTCGGGCTCGTCGGCGGCGATATCATGCACGGCAATATGAGCCTCGACCAGCTGTGGTCGGCGCGCCCCGTGCTCGGCAACGGCGCCTATCGCGGACCGCTCAAGGGGCTCTATATGTGCGGTGCGGGCACGCATCCGGGCGGCGGCGTCACTGGCGCACCGGGGCATAATGCGGCGCAGGTGATCCTACGCGACCGCGGCTTCTTCGCCCCCAAATGGCGTTGAGGTGCGCGCTGAGCGCCGCATGAGGAAATAAATCGGCAAGCCTGCGGCGGTCATCACGAGGCTCCACAGGCTGGCCTCGAGCCCGGCCCCGTAAAAGGCCCATGCGCTGTAGAGAAAGCCGATGATCGTCGCGGCGGTAAAGCCCGTCGACATCTTGATCGCGCCGCGCCGTTCGAGCCAGAACGCCGCGGCGGCGCCGACGATATAGAGAATGATCGCGGTCGAGGTCGTGACCTTGACCATGAAAGCGAAGAGGTCGGCGAGTCCGCGCGAATAATTGGCGTAAACGATGATGCTCGCGAGCCCGCTCGACACGATCTGCGTGATCCACGGCGAGGCGAATTTATTGTCGCGCGCAAAAGCCTGCGGGAGCAGGCGCCGGTGCGCGAGGTCGCGCGGAATGTCGCCCTGCAGCAGCACGAAGCCGTTGAGCGCGCCGAGCGCCGCGATCGCGGCGAACAGCGCGACGACCTGCCCTGCCGCGGGGCTGACCAGCCGCGAAAAGAAGGTCGCATAGGCGGCGTTCGATTGCTGCAGCGTCTCGACCGGGACCATCAGCGTCACCGTCGTGCACGACAGCAGATAGAGCAGCCCCGTCGCAGCGGCGGCGATGACGGTCGCGCGCGGGATCGTGCGCTCGGGGTCCTTGACGCGGTCGCTGACGACGCACGCGCTTTCGAAGCCGAGCAGCGCGAACAGCGTCAGCGTCGCCGCCGAACTGACGCCCGACAGGCTAATCGGCTCGGTGCCCGCCATCGTCGGCGGCGGCGCCGCGCCGGTGCCCAGCGCCCAGACGCCGACGAACACCGCGCCGATCACGGGGATCAGCTTGAGCCCGAGCGTCAGCAATTGCGCGCCGCCCGCGCGGCGCACGCCCGCCAGGTTGACGAGCGTGAAGAACCAGATGCAGCCGATCGCGATCCACGCCGGCGCCGCCCCCGCTTCGCCGAGCCATGGCATGAGGATCGACATATTGCTGATCGCCGCAACCGCGAGTGTCGCGACGACGGTCCAGCAGCTGATCCAATAGCTCCACGCGACGATGAAGCCCGTCCCGGGTCCGAAGGCGGAGGCGGCGTAGGTGAAGGCGGCGCAGCCTTCGGGCAGCCGTTTGGCGAGGCGCGCAAAGACCACCGCGAGGCACAAGGTGCCCGCGATCGACACGCCCCAGCCGATGACGGCGTTCCAGCCCAAGGGCGCGAGATCGCGCGGAAGCAGGAACACGCCCGAGCCGATCATATTGCCCATGCCGAGCGCGATGCACATCAAAAGGCCGAGCTTTTGGCCCGGCCTTTCGTGTGTGGTTGGCAAATCGGTCACCCGGTCAGAAATCCTTGCTGACCTTGATCCCGATCAGGCGCGGGCGGATGACATTGTCATAGAAGACGCCGCCGCCCGGCGTGACGCCATCGGCGTCGCCGCAGACCGTCTCGCCGCACTGGACCGCGCTGTTGATCACGCCGCGGCTGTCGAACAGGTTGGTCGCGAACAATTCCGCATTCCATCCCTCGCCCTTCACCCCGATGCTGACATCGGCGGTCGTATAGGCTTTGAAATCGCCGACAATGTCATTTTCGAGGGTGCGGAGGTCCGAGCGCCTTTTGCCGATATGGTTGACCGCGAACTGGACATGCCCGTCCACACCGCCGATCGGGAATTCATAGCGCGCGACGGCATTGCCCTTGAACTTCGCGGTGACCGGCAGGCGCGAACCCGACGGGGCTAGCAGGCTGTTGTCCGTTGTCGTGCAATCAAAGGCGGCGTTGGCGATGGCGCAGAAATCGCGGCGGATCGTCGCATCATTGTAGCTACCCCCCATGCCGAGCGAGAAGCCGCCCGAACGATAGCTGACGTCGGCCTCGATGCCGCGGATGCGTGCGATGCCCGCGTTGCGCACTTCGCTAAGGCCATTGGCGCCGAGGAAGGACAGCTGGATGTTCTTCCAATCCTCCTGATAGACGGCGCCGTTGAAGCGGACCGGGCCAAAGCTGGTCTTCCACCCCAATTCATAATTGTCGAGCGTGTCGGAGCCATAGGGCGGCAGCGAGCCACGCCGGTTGATGCCCCCGGGACGGAAGCCGCGTGACCATGTCGCATACATCATCACATCGTCGGTGAACTTGTACGTCAAGTTGAGCTTGTGGATGAAGTCGGTTTTCTTCGTCCGTTTGTCGAGGTTGGTGCACGGCGATCCGTCGACGACCGCCGGCCCCTGGCACGCATAGACCGAATTGCTGCTGTAACCGGGGTTGTTATAGCCGAAGAAGCCTACGAGGCTGTTGTCGAACTTGTAGAGGCGGCCGCCGCCCGTCAGCGTCAGCTTGTCAGTGATGTCGAAGCTGAGCTCGCCGAACGCCGCATAGTCACGGTCGACGCGCAGCTGCTTGGTCAGCCAGATATTGTCGACGGTGCCCGGCACTTGCAGGTCGTCCGACAGGTTATCAATGATATAATGTTGTTCGATGTTGTGCGACTGGCGCTGGTAGAACAGCCCGCCGATGAAGCGGATGCGCGCGTCGGCGGGCGAGGCGACGCGGATTTCGCCGAAGTTGCGGCGATAGCGGTCGATGCCCTCGATATATTGGTTCGGGCTGATCTGGTCGCCGGCATTGTCGTAAAGATAGACGGCCGACCCAAAGAGCGCGTCATAGAAATAGGCATAGTCCGAATAATCGCTGTCGGTCAGCGTCTTGCGGCGCAAATGGCCGCCGGTGACGGTCAGATCCCAGTTGCCGATCTTGCCCTCGATCGTCAGCGCAGCCTGGATCCATTTGTCGTCGCTGCGTTCGGGGTTGTATTGCACCGTCTGCAGGCTGCGCGTCACCGCGGACGAGCGTTCTTGGGCAAAACTGCCATTCGCTTTCTGAATCTGTCCCATCAATGTCGGGCGGAGCGTCCAGTCGTCGTCGAGTTCGATGCCGAGTGCGAGGCGCGCGCCATAGGTGTCGACGCTGTTATAGTCCTTCTCGACGAAATCCGCATTGTTCTGCGTGATGTCGTCACCGGGCAGGTCGACGAGATCGTCACCGACATATTGCTTGATCGGGTAGGTTCGCGTTCCCGCGATATTGTCGATATAGCCCGCGTCGTGGCGGTACCAGCCGACGAGGCGCAGCGCCGCGCGGTCGCTGATCCGGGCATTGATAAAGCCTTCAGCGACGCCGCCGATGCCGCCGCGCGTCACGCTGTTGAGTTCGAGTCCCACCGAGCCATAGGTGCCGCTGGTATCGGGCTTGTTGGTGACGAGCTTGATCGTCCCGGCCATCGAGCTGGCGCCATAAAGCGTGCCCTGCGGTCCCGCGAGCGCCTCAACGCGCGCGAAGTCATAGGTATGGATGTCGAGCGCGCCCTGGATGGTCGTGATCGGCATTTCGTCGAGATAGGTGCCGACCGTCGGCAGCGAGGTCGAGTGGTTCGCGTTCTCGCCCGACGCGACGCCGCGGAAATAGACCTGGCTGAATCCCGGCGCGAGCGTCTGGATCGTCACCGACGGCAGGAATTTGACGACGTCCTGGAATTCCTTGACCTGCAGTTCCTGGAGCCGCTCGTTCCCAATCGCGGTGATCGCCAGCGGGACATCCTGCAAATTTTCTTCGCGCTTCGACGCGGTGACGACGATGTCGCGATCGTCGTCGCTATTGTTTTGCTGGGCCAGCGCGGTTCCCGACGTGCACAGGATCGTGCTGCCGAGCAGGAACGCACCGCTTTTGGTCAATACTGCCGATAGTTTCCGCATGGAGCCCCCCTCGATGACAGTGATATGACGCGAGCATGACGCGGCGCAGCGCAAGCGCAAGCATTGTTGTGCAGTGCAGCGGTTGTTGGTCGAAAATGTCGTCTGCTGTTGCCTAAAGGCAACGATTTGTCGCGCGAGACTATTCGAATTCGGCGGGAATGGCGGGATATGCGCCCAGCACCGGGCCGAGCGCCTTTTTCAGCGGATCTAGCCATATTTCATAGGGCTGCCATTGCCCGACGCCGTCGCGGTTGATCGGGCGACGGACCTGTTCGCTCGATGCTGTGCGGACCGCGCGCGCGTTGGCGTGAAAGGTCAAACACGCCTCCTCGAACGGCTGGTCCAGATAGGTGAGCATCGCGCGCACTTCGGCTTCGGGATCGTCGAGCAGCGCCTCGTGGATCACGCGGTGAACGCCTCCCGGCTGCACCGCGTCGACATGCGCCATCAGCCGCACATAATCGCAGTAATAGCCGCCGACGTCGGCAAGGCCGTAGCTGAACGCCTGTCCCTTCGCATAATGCTGGCGAAAGTTCGAAAAGCAGCAGTCGAGTGGGTGGCGCCGCGCGTCGATGATCCTGGCATTCGGTAGGATCAGGCGGATGAAGGCGGTGTAGAGCCAGTTGTTCGGTAGCTTGTCGATATAGAAGGGCTTGTCGGTCTTGCGCTGCACCGCAGTGCGCTGGAGAAACGCCGCGCCCAGTTCGGCGAGTTGCCCGTTCGGCGTCTCGGTCAGCGCCTCGATCCAGCGACGGCCATCGTCATATGTCTCGCGGCCAAGGCCGAGCGCGAGCGCGGGGATGTCGGGCAGTTCCATCGTGCCCTCGATCGCCGAATGGCAGCTGAGAATCTGTTCGATCAGCGTCGATCCCGCGCGCGGCATGCCGAGGATGAAGATCGGATCGGGAGTGGGGTCGCCAGCGCCCGCGCGCGCGGCGAAGAATTCGGGGGTGCAGGCGGCGATGATCGCGTCGACCGCGGCGCTCGTCTCGGCGGCGCGATAGCCGAGCTGCGCGGACCGGATCGCGTTGCCGGCAGCATAGTGGCGAAATGCCGACTCATGTTCGGCGACGTCGTCATAGGCTTTGCCGAGCGCGAAATGCAGGTGCAGTCGGTCGTCGGCGCGCGCCTCGGCATCGGGTTCGGCCGCAACCAGCGCCGCCTCCATCGCCGCGCGGTCGTTCGCATCGAAACGGATCGTCTTGAGATTGGCGAGACTCCACCAGATTTCGCCAAGCCCCGGATCGGCGGCAAGCGCGCGACGATAGGCGGCGACACTGTCGTCCTGCCGCCCGACGGTCTTGAGCATATGGCCATGGCTCATCCACAGCTTGGCATGATCGGGGAAGCGGCGCGTCAGTTCTTCGTAAAGCGCGAGCGCCTCGTCATAACCGCCGATGCGGCCAAGCGCGGCGGCGCGTAAATTCGCGTGCGCCGGATTGTCGGGATCGCCATTGAGCACCGCATCGAGCGTCTCGGCGGCTTCGGCGAAGCGGTTCTGCTTGTAATAGACGGTGGCAAGATTGGCACGCGCCGCGCCGAACCCCGGCGCGAGTTGCAATGCGCGCGACAGTAGTTTTTCGGCATCCTCATATCGCCCGATGCGCCCCGCGACCTCGGCGAGCATGCGGATTGCGGCGACGTCGGTCGCATCTTCGCGTAGCCGCTGGCGTAGCGCGCCCTCGGCGTCGGGCAGCCGGTCTTCGGCGAGCGCGAGCGCGGCGTCGACCATCGCCGCGTCATGGATCGTTGCGCCCACCGCGGCGAGCGACGCCGCTTGTGCTTCCTCCTCGCGGTTCAGCGCGCGGAGGGCGTGCGCGGCGAGGCGGTGCGCCGCGGCTGATGTCGGCACCTCGTCGATGATTGCCTGTGCCTGCGCGAGCGCGGCGCCGGGTTGTCCGCTCAGAAGCTGCCGGGCGTTGGCCAGCGCCTGATCGAGCGTGACGGTCGCCAAACTCCCGGCCTCAGCTTTTCGCCGCGCGGGCCTTGGCGACGGCCTGCTTCAACCCGTCATAGCCGATCTGCCCCTGGAACAGCTGATCGCCGACGATCCAGGTCGGGGTGGCATTGAGCTGCAGCTGGGTCGCGATCGCGAGGTTGCTGTCGAGCTCGCGCTGGAACAGCGCCTCGTTCGCGGTCGCATCGGCGGTGCCGTCGGTGACGACGCCGACCTTGGCGGCGGCGGCGGCGATCGCCGCCTTGTCGAGCGACCCGCTCGCGAACATCGCGTGATGGAAGGCATCATATTTGCCCTGCCGCGCCGCGGCGAGCGCCATGATCGCGGCATCGCGGCTCTGCGGCGCGATGATCGGCAGCTCGCGGAACACGACTTTCAGCCTTTTGTCCTCGCGGATCAGCCGGTCGACGTCGGGTACGCTCGCGCGGCAGAAGCCGCAGGCATAGTCGGTGAACACCACCAAAGTGACATCGCCGTCGGCATTGCCCGCCCACGCACCGGCATAGGGTTTTTCGAGCGCGGGGCGGATCGCGTCGATCGCCTTGGCAATTTCGCCGTTACGCTGCGCTTCGAGCGCCTCGGGAATAATCTGGGGGTTCGCCTTGATATAATCGGCGACGATCGTCTCGACCTCGCTCTTGCTCATTCCGCCGCCAAAGCGGCCGCCGAGCCAGAAGGCGACTGCAAGCAGGAGAATCCCGCCCGCAGCCAAGGCCCATGGGCGCCTCAAAACGCCATCCATTTCCGTCCCCCTCATGTGCGGCAGCCGCTGCGCAGGCATCGCTTTGGCGCTCGTCGCCTTCTTCGCTGTCGGCGAGACCGGCGAACGGTCGTCGCCTTCCATCGCGCTTGCCGCGCCGGTCGGCGTGGGCTTCGCGACTGCCGGAATCGCAGAGTCTCCCGCAAACAGCGGCAGATCGGGCGCGGCGGGCGCGCTCGCCAGCGCGGCGGCGGCCTCCTCGCGCGCGAGCAATTGTTCGAGGCCCGAAGGAGGCGGCGCCGGTTCCTCGCGCGGTGCGGGGCGCAGCTTGCTTGCAGCGTCGCCGATGCCGTCACGAAGGCTTTCGCCGCTCGCCTTGGCAATGTCGACGACGCCCGCCTTGGTCTTGCCCGCGACCTCGCCGAGCCCGCGCCCGGCTTCGCTCGACAGTCTGGCGACCTTGTCGCCGAGCGCCATTTTCTCCCACGCCTCGCCGCTCGCCTTCGCGGCGGCGCGGCCGGCTTGCGCCGACCCCCGTCCCGCCGCGCGTGCGGCGCGCGCCGTGACCGCACCGGTCTTCGCGGCCAATTCGCGCGAGCGGCGCGGGATTTCCATCGCCTCGACGCGCGCAGGGATGTCGGCGCGCTCGCCGACGCGGATTGTCCAGTCGGCAAAGGCCTCGGCGCCGTCTCGAATCCGGTCCCACAGATTTGCGGCGCCGGCCTTGATCGCTTCGGGTTTTACCAGCGGATCGCGCGGCTTTTCGAGGGCGCTGTAACGCGCGAGGTCGATGCCGACCGGCGGCTCGTCCTTTGGCTTGGCCAATCCTTCGTCATGTGCCGGCGCGCCGCCCGTCGGCGTCGGCGCGGGGTCGCGTAGCCACGGCTGGTAATAATCGTCTTTCTTGTCGGTCACTTATCGCCCTCGAGCATCACGGAAATGCGATGCGTCGCCCCCGTTTTCATCCGAACTAAAGCCTTCACCCGAAACTAACGCCGTTTGCGCTCGCGTTCCACCTCGGCGCGAGCCACCAGCGAAATATCCTGTGCACGGATCCAGTCGGGCGAGCCCTGGGGCAAGCCCTGCATCGCCATATCGGCATTACGCAGCGCGAGCCCCGGCTGTCCACCCTCCAACTGATAACGTTCGGCCGAGGCGAGCGCGGCGCGCGCCTGATCGCCCTTGTTCGCATAGACGATACCGAGTTGATACCAAGCGAACGGATTCTGATTGTCGAGCGCGACCGCGGTCTTCAGCACCTCTTCGGCTTCGGCATAGTTCGCCGGGTCTTCGGTCGCGATCAGCGCATGGCCCAGCGTCGCGCTGATCAGCGGCTGCGCGCGCGAGTTGGTCACCGCCTTGCGCAGCGCCGGGATCGCTTCCTTCGGCCGTCCCGATTCGAGTAGCACCTGGCCTTCGAGCTCGAGGAAATAGGGATCGCTCGGGTTGGTCGCGAGCAGGCCCTCGACCTCGGTCAGGGCCTTTTGCGGATAGGCGCTCTTGTGCCAGGCATAGGCGCGGGCATAGCGCGCCGGAATGGTCGTGTTGCTTTCGGGGAATTTGCGCAGCGTGCGCTCGGGCTCGGCCATATAGCCCGACAGCTTCGCCTTGATCCGCTGGAAGCGCGCCTCGATCTTCGGATCGGCGGGCTTTTCCCACGCCGGATCGATGACATAGACTTCGCGCAGCGTCTGGATGCGATCGCCCGACATCGGGTGCGTCCGGCCATAAGCCTGATCGTCGTCCTGCTTCACGCCGTAGCGGAACTCCAGATTCTGCAATTTCTTGAAAAAGGCGAGGCTGCCGCGACCGCTGATCCCGGCCTTCGACAGATATTGCGCACCCGCGGCGTCGGCGGTCGATTCCTGGACGCGGCTGAACGCGAGGAATTTGCCGAGCGCGGCCTGTTGGCCCGCCATCATGATGCCCATTCCGGCTTCGCCGCCGCCCGCCGCGATCGCCGCGGCGCCTAGCAGCAGGCTGAGCAGTGATATGCCGGTCGCGGTCTTGGCGCCTTCGTTGACGCGGATTGCGTGCCCACCCATCACATGGCCGAGTTCGTGCGCCAGCACGCCCTGAACCTCTTCGGCGCTGTCGGCGGCCTCGATCAGCCCGCTGAAGACATAGATGTCCTGGCTGCCCGCGACAAAGGCGTTGATGCTGCGGTCGCCGAGCAAATGGACGCGCACCTGTCCGGGCTTCAGCCCCGCGGCAACGAGCAGCGGGTCCATCATGTCCTGGAACAGCGCTTCGGTTTCGGCGTCGCGCAGGATCGACTGCGCCATCGAGGGGCGCACCGCGATGGCGAACATCGCAAGCAATGTCAGTGTGATACGGAAAAGCGAGCGCCAGGCGCCCGCCCCATAGGCAATTGACGGGGTCATTGCCGGGCTTCTTGCCCCGCGCGCCTGAACCTCGACTGAAGCCGGTGTGGCTTCGCCAGGATTCGGGCGCGCGGGGGCAAGCATCAGGTCAATTGCCGATCAATTGCCGAACGTGCGCTGCCACCAGCCGCGGCGCGGTTCGCCATCGGGGCCCTCGCCGTCCTCGTCGCCATTGGCGGCAACGGGTTCGGCTTCACGCGTGGCTTCGGGCGCGGCTTCAGCGGCGACCGCCTTCTTGGCGCGGCTCGCGCGCTTTTTGGGCGCGGGCTTTGCAGGTTCGGCTTCCGGTTCGGGAGCGGCTTCGACAGCGGGCGCTGCCTCGACGGCGCCCACCAGTGTTTCGCCAGCTTCTGCGGCCTCGGCTTCGGCCGCCGCAGCGGCCTTGGTCTTGCGCGGCGCGCGCTTGCGCTTCGGCTTTTCCTCGGCGGCCGGCGCTTCTTCGGCGACCGGTTCGGCGGCTTCGACCACCTCTACCGGCGCCGCTTCGCCTTCGACAGCAGCCTCGTCGGCGCCATCGACCGCATCGGCCTTCTTGCGGCCGCGTCCACCACGGCGGCGGCGCGGCTTGGCTTCGGCGTCCTCGGCGTCCGCCTCGGGAGCAGCGTCGGCGGCTTCGACCGGTGCAGCTTCGCCGTCTTCGGCATCAGGGGTGTCGCCACCGCGATCCTCGCCGCCTTCGCTGGCTTCGCCGATTTCATTGCCTTCCTCGTCGCGGCGGCCGCGACGGCCACGGCGACGGCGACGGCGGCGCTTGCGGCCCTCGCCGTCGCCTTCGCCGTCCTCGCGCTCGCCTTCTTCGCGATCGCGCGAACGCGCAGGCCGTTCTTCGGCGGCCTCTTCTTCGGCTTCTTCTTCCTCGTCCTCGGGATAATCGTCGTCATCATCCTCGATCGGCGCGATCGGGGCGAAGCTGCGGCGTGCGATCGGCGGCGGGCCGCTGACCTCGACCGCCATGCGTGCGCCCTCGGTTTCGCCATCGGGCAGGATTTCGACCGTGACGCCGTAAAGCTCCTCGATCTCGCGCAGTTCGCGGCGCTTTTCGTTGAGGAGGTAGAAGGTCGCTTCCTGGCTCGCGCGTAGGGTGATCTTGTTGCCCTTGCCGCGTGCGGCTTCCTCTTCGATGAGGCGCAGCGCGCTGAGACCCGCCGACGAAGCGGTGCGGACGAGGCCGGTGCCTTCGCAATGCGGGCACGGGCGCGTCGATGCCTCGAGCACGCCGGTGCGCAGCCGCTGGCGGCTCATCTCCATCAGGCCAAAGCCCGAGATGCGGCCGACCTGGATGCGCGCGCGGTCGTTCTTCAGCGCATCCTTCATCGCGCGTTCGACCTTGCGGACGTTCGAGCCATGATCCATGTCGATGAAGTCGATCACGACCAGCCCGGCCATGTCGCGCAGGCGCAGCTGGCGGGCGATTTCGGCCGCGGCCTCGAGGTTGGTGCTGACCGCGGTCTGCTCGATATTATGCTCGCGCGTTGACCGGCCCGAGTTGATATCGATCGACACCAAAGCCTCGGTCGGGTTGATCACCAGATAGCCACCCGATTTCAGCTGGACGACGGGATTGAGCATCCCGGCGAGTTGATCCTCGACACCGTAGCGTTGATAGAGCGACACGGGATCGGCATATTGTTTCACGCGCCGCGCATGGCTCGGCATCAGCAGCTTCATGAACTGCTTGGCGGCCTTGTAGCCCTCGTCGCCCTCGACGAGCACTTCCTCGATATCCTTGTGATAGATATCGCGAATCGCGCGCTTCACCAGGTCGCTGTCCGAATGGACCAGCGCCGGCGCGCTCGATTCGAGCGTCTTTTGGCGAATTTCGTCCCACAGGCGGGCGAGATAATCGAAGTCGCGCTTGATCTCGACCTTGGTGCGCGCCATCCCCGCGGTGCGGACGATACAGCCCATCGTCGGCGGCAGCGCGAGTTCGTCGATCATCGCCTTCAGCTTGCGACGATCGGCGCCGTTCGAAATCTTGCGGCTGATCCCGCCACCATGCATCGTGTTCGGCATCAGCACGCAATAACGGCCGGCGAGCGACAGATAGGTGGTGAGCGCGGCGCCCTTGTTGCCGCGTTCTTCCTTGACGACCTGCACCAGCATCACCTGGCGGCGACGGATGACGTCCTGGATCTTGTAACGGCGGCGCAGCGACATGCGGTTTTCACCGTCTTCGTCGTCATTGCGGCGACTGCGTCCGCGGCCACCCTTGCGGTTGTTATTGCCACGCCCGCGGCCACGCCCACGGCGGTCGCCGCGGCCATCCCCGTTTCCTTCGCGGCCTTCTTCCGAGCCTTCGGCGCCCTCTTCGCCTTCGCCATTCTCGGTGTCGCCATTGTCGTCGCGATCATCATGGTCGTCGTGCCCATCGTCATGATCGTCCCGGTCGTCGTCGCGATCGGCCCGGCTGTCGCCATTTTCGTCTTCGTCATGATA
This sequence comes from Sphingopyxis fribergensis, assembly GCF_000803645.1. Classification (NCBI taxonomy): domain Bacteria; kingdom Pseudomonadati; phylum Pseudomonadota; class Alphaproteobacteria; order Sphingomonadales; family Sphingopyxidaceae; genus Sphingopyxis; species Sphingopyxis fribergensis. The sequence continues at coordinate 4,973,525 of NZ_CP009122.1, forward strand.
TTCGACGTCGGCGACATCGCCTTCGAGCTCGTCGAGGTCTTCCTCGGCGCGCTGCGCGGCGGCGGCGGCATGCTCGGCCTCTTCGCGCAGCAGCGCGTCGCGGTCTTCCTTTGGAATCTGGTAATAGTCGGGGTGGATTTCGCTGAAGGCGAGGAAGCCGTGGCGATTGCCGCCATATTCGATGAACGCCGCTTGCAGCGACGGTTCGACACGGGTTACCTTGGCCAGATAGATATTGCCCTTGAGCTGCTTGTGCTCGGCGGACTCGAAATCAAACTCCTCGATGCGGTTTCCCTTGGTGACGGCGACCCGGGTTTCTTCCCGGTGCCGCGCGTCGATCAACATGCGCGTGGTCATTAGATACACTCCAAGCGCGCGTCAGCGCGCCATCAAAAAATCCCGCGACCCTCCCCGAGGGAAAGCCACGGCGGATACGGGTGAAAAGAAAAAAGACGTTATTGCCGAAAGGAGCCTGCGTCCGGTCCTGGACGCGCACGCGGTCTTCACATCTGGCGACGGCCGGGGCGAAAGCGCCCGCGTCGGGATATGAAGAGGGCATGGCAAGCCTCATGCGGCATCAACCTGTTACGGGATGAGCGGGCGGGCAGGGCGGGCGCGAAAGCGAACGCCCCGACTGTCCGGTCAACCGGGTGGACTGGCGGCAGGTCGCCCTTCCCCGTAAGTCCGGCGCCAAGGCGGCCATGATCCGCATATTCGCGGAACAGGCCTTCCCCTCAAAAGGCCGGACGGCACCGGGAACGACACCGTCAGTGAGGGCGTGCTAGCATCGGACCGGGCCGACGGCAACCACAACCACAGGGCAAAGATGGGATGGCGCCGACCTGTTGCAAATATGCAAATTGTTCCAAATATGGTTATTCAGTGGTTAACCGGCCTTTTACGTGGGCCGGCTATGGGTTGTTTGACCATGTTCTGCGGCTGGGGGCGTCATGTTTCGAATAAGCGATGGACCATTGCTCGCCCCGGGCGGCATAGCCGCGCGATGAGCCTGCTGCTCGCCCTGCTTGGCATGATTGCGGCCCCGGCGTCGACGCTGGGTGGACAGGCGGGCGCGACGCCCATTCGCCCATCGGCGGGCACAATCGAGCGGGCCTCGCGCGGTCCGCGCCCGCAATTGACATCAGCGGCGGAATTTCGCGCGAAACGGCCCGGAAAACGCTACAGCGTGACCGTCCCGATCGGCAAAGCCAAACCCGCCGTCGCGTTGCCGCGGATCGAAGGCCCCGACAACGACCGCCTCCCGCTCGTCGTGATCGACGCCGGGCATGGCGGGCACGATCCCGGCGCGATCAGCCCGCACAGCGGCAAGCGCGAAAAGGATATCACCCTGGCGCTCGCCCGCGCGATACGCGCCGACCTGCTCGCGTCGGGCCGCGTCCGTGTCGCGCTTACGCGCTCCGACGACCGCTTCCTAGTGCTCGAGGAGCGCTATGGTATCGCACGGCGATTGAAGGCCGACCTGTTCATCTCGGTCCATGCCGATGCGGCCGAAAATCAGCAGGCCAGCGGCGCGTCGATCTACACGCTGTCCGAGGTCGCCTCCGATCGTGAAGCGGCGCGGCTCGCCGCGCGTGAGAATAAGGCGAACGTCATCAACGGTGTCGATCTCGGCGCGCACAGCAGCGACGTGTCGGCGATCCTGCTCGACCTGACCCAGCGCGAAACGATGAATGTCGCGTCCGATTTCGCTCGGCTGCTCCAGCGCGAGGCGTCGGACGACGTCAAATTCCGCACGACCGCGCACCGCTTCGCCTCCTTCATCGTGCTGAAGGCGCCCGACACGCCATCGGTCCTGTTCGAAACGGGCTTCATCTCGAACAAGGAGGACAGCGAATTTCTGGGCTCGTCTGCGGGCCAGAAAAAGGTCGCGCGCGGGGTGCGCGACGCGGTGCAGATCCATTTCGCGCGGCGGATCGCCGCGAGCTGAGGTCATAATATAGTCTTGACTAACTTTTATCCTGCGGACAGCTTCGGCACGCGGCGAGCGGGAGAAGGTGATGAGCTGGAGCAACTGGTCGGGTAGCGTCACCGCGGCCGCGTCGATCGCCCGTCCGCAAAGCGAGGATGAGCTGGCGATGCTCGTTCGCAGCGCGCGAAAATTGCGCGCAACCGGCGCCGGACACAGCTTCATGCCGCTCTGCGAATCGGACGAAATGATCGTCAGCCTCGACGATATGGGGGGCGAAATCCGCGTGTCCCCCGATCGAACCACCGCACATATCCCCGCCGGCTGGAGTATCCGCCGGCTGACCGCGGCCTTGTGGGGGGAGGGGCTGGCGCTCGCCAACCAGGGCGACGTCAATCCGCAGTCGCTCGCCGGCGCGATGGCGACGGGTACGCATGGCACCGGCGTCGATCTGGGGTCGCTCGCGACCTTCGCGCGCGGCTTTCGCCTCGTCGGCGCCGATGGCGAGGTGCGTTGGTGCGATGCCGACACCCATGCGGACCTTTATCAAGCGCAGCGCCTGTCGCTCGGACTGTTCGGCATCGCGACCGAAATCGAGGTCGCGGTCATCCCAGGCTTTCACCTGTCCGAACGGATCGAAAAGCGCCGCTGGGCCGAAATCCGCGAAAGCTATGACGAGCTTGCGCAGCAACATCGCCATATCGAATTCTGGTTTTTTCCGCATAGCGATCATGTGATCCTGAAAACGCTTGACCCGTGCGATCCGTGTGATCCGCCGCCGAGCACGACCGATATGGAGGAGGCGACCTTTCGCCGCATTCTCGACATGTCGGCGCGTCTGCCGTTCCTCACCCCCTGTCTGCAACGCCTGATGATGAAGAGCGGCATTTCGGGCCGTCGCCGTGGCCCCGCGCACAGCGTCTTTCCGTCGGACCGAACGCTCCGCTTCGAGGAAATGGAATATGAAATGCCGCGCGCTGCCGGGCTCGAAACGCTGGATGAGGTCGTCGGCTGGATCCGCAAGAAGCGGCTGCCCGTCACTTTCCCTTTCGAATATCGCACCGTCGCCGCCGACGATATCTGGATGAGCCCGATGAATGCCGGACCCGTCGCCGCGATCTCGATGCACCAATATGCGAAGATGCCCTGGCGCGCGCTCTTCGCCGATGCCGAGGCGATATTTCGCGCCCATGGCGGACGGCCGCACTGGGCGAAACGTCACACACTCACCCGCGCCGATGTCGATGTGCTCTATCCGTTGGCGGGCCGCTATCGCGCCGTCCGCGCCGCTGCCGATCCGACCGGCAAATTCCTCAATCCGCATCTGGAGACCTTGTTCGCATGACGACCGACCGTGAATTGCACGACCATCTGATCGGCCGGCAGGGTTCGCGCGCCGACCTCAACACGCCCGTGCTTGTCCTCGACGTCGACGCGCTCGACCGCAATATTTCGGCGATGGCGGTGCTCGCGGCCAACCACGGCGTGGCGCTGCGCCCGCATGCCAAGACGCACAAGAGCGTCGATATCGCGCTTCGCCAGAAAGCGGCAGGGGCGGTGGGCGTTTGCTGCGCCAAGATCGGCGAGGCCGAAGTGCTCGCCGAAGGCGGCGTGACCGGCATCCTCATCACCTCGCCCGTCGCGGCGCCTGCGGCGATCGATCGCCTTGCGGCGCTTGCAGGAACCGCCGACGGGCTGATGGCGGTCGTCGATCATCCGGGCGTTGCGGAGCGCATCAATGCGGCGCTCGCGGCGACCGAAAGGAAGCTCGATGTCATCATCGACATCGATCCGGGCATCGCGCGCACCGGCGTCGCGTCCGCCGAAGCTGCGGTTGCGCTCGCGAAAGCCATTTCGGCGTCGCCGAACCTTCAATATCGCGGGGTGCAATATTACTGCGGGTCGCAGCAGCATATCGAGAATTACGCCGAACGACGTTCCGCGATCATCGAGCGCACCGCCTATCTGCAACGGGTCATCGCCGCACTCGACGAAGCGGGTTTCGCGCCCGCCATCGTCACCGGATCGGGCACCGGCACGCACCGCATCGACCTTGAGCTTGGCGTCTTCAACGAGCTGCAGGCGGGCAGCTATGTCTTCATGGACAAGCAATATCTCGACTGCGACATCGCCGACGGCAGCGAGCCGCCGTTCGAGGTCTCGCTGGCCGTCGATTCGCGCGTCGTCAGCGCTAACCACAGCGGGCTCGTCACGATCGACGCAGGCTACAAATCGCTGTCGACCGACGGCGGCGTCGCGGTGGTCCAGCGCGGCGCGCCCGAAACCGCGTTCTTCGCTTTCATGGGCGATGAGCATGCCGCGCTGATCGCACCCGAAATCGGCACGCAACTCCAGCCCGGCGATCCGGTCAGCCTGACGGTGCCGCATTGCGACCCGACGGTGAACCTCTATGACCATTATCATGTCGTCACGGGCGATACGCTGGTCGACATCTGGCCGGTCAGCGCGCGCGGCCGGGCGCGATGATCGCCGCCGCCCGCCTTCCCCCCAAGCAGGACCGCGCCCGCCTGACCCGCGACCGCCTGCTCGACGTAGCGGGCGAATTGCTTGCCGAGGCCGGGATCGAGCGCATTTCGACCAATATGATCGCCGCGCGCGCCGGGCTTACCCCGCCGGCGCTCTATCGCTATTTCGGCGACAAATATGCGCTGCTCGAGGCGCTGGGGCGGCGGCTGATGGAGCGTCAGAACGCCGTGCTCGAACGCTGGATTGCGCGCCGTGCGCCGGGCGGGATTACGGGCATGGCCGATCATATCGACGATCTCCTGACCGAAAATGCCGCGGTGACGCGCGCCGAACCGGGGGCGGTTTGGATCTTGCGCGCGCTGCATGCGTCGCCGCAGCTGGTGCACATCCGGCTCGAATCGCATCGCCACGTGACCGACCGGCTCACCGATGCCTGCGCCCCCCACCTTCCCGGTACCGACCGAAAAATGCTCTGGTCGCGGCTCCGGCTCGCGGTCGAACTCGGCTTTGCCGCCGACGAAATGCTGTATGAAGAAGACCGTGTTTCGGCAGGCGCCGTTCTTGCCGAAGTCGCCGCGATGCTGCGCTCGGCGCTGCTCGACCTGACCGAAACCGCCTAGTCGCGCACCTCGCCGCAAGCACGCTTCCCTTTCGGCGACACAGGCTTTAGAGGCGGGGACATATGGCCGCTGACAGTCCGCCCAATTTCCGCTTGCGCCTGCGCCGCGACAGCAATGCCGTCATCGCATGGCTCCGTGAGATGTGGACACGGCGCTGGTTCCGCTGGCTCGGTTATCTCGCGCTGGCGGGCGTTCTCTTTCTTGCACTGATCTGGGTCGTTTTCGCGCGCGACCTGCCATCGGTCGACCAGCTGCGCGACTATGAACCGCCGCTGCCGACGATGGTCCGCGACGGCGAGGGCAAGCCGGTGCACAGCTATGCCCGCGAACGCCGCGTCCAGCTCGAATATAGCGAATATCCGCAGCTTCTGGTGCGCTCCTTTCTCGCGGCGGAAGACAAGACCTTTTTCAGTCACGGCGGGATCGACTATCCGGGCATTGCCTCGGCGATCATCACCAACCTGACGAACAGCGGCCGCCCCATCGGCGCCTCGACGATCACCCAGCAGGTCGCGAAGAACCTGCTGCTGACGAACGAGCTCAGCTATCGCCGCAAGGTGCGCGAGGCGATCCTCGCGATGCGCATAGAGGATGCGCTGACCAAGGAACAGATTCTCGAGCTGTATCTGAACGAAATTCCCCTCGGCCGCCGCGCTTTCGGCGTGCAGGCGGCGAGCCGCGCTTATTTCGACAAGGACGTCGATCAGCTCCAGCTGCACGAAATGGCCTTCCTCGCGATCCTGCCCAAGGCGCCCGAAAAATACGGCCGCGCGCGTTTCGAGCGCGAGGCGATCGCGCGGCGCAACTTCGTGCTCGGGTCGATGCAGGACAATGGCTGGATCAGCACCGCGCAGCGTGATGCCGCACGCGCGATGCCGCTCGGCCTGACCAACAGCGGCAACCGCGCAATCGCGCAGGTCGGCGGCTATTATATGGAAGAGGTGCGGCGCCAGCTGATCGCGCAGTTCGGCGAAACCGCCGACAAGGGGCCGCACAGCGTTTACGCCGGCGGCCTCTGGGTGCGCACGCCTTACGATGGCAAGATGCAGGCGGGCGCAACGATGGCGCTCCGCAAGGGGCTGCAACGTTACGATGCGGGCAAGGGCTGGTCGGGACCGATCGCGACGATCGAGGCCGACGACCAGTGGCAGAGCCGCCTCGCATCGAGCTTCATCGGCATCGATTACGACAATTGGCGCGTCGCCGCCGTGCTGTCGAAATCGGCCAGCGCGGCCCAAATCGGCTTCTCTAATGGCGACACGGGAACGCTGCCCGCCAGCGCCGCGACGATGGGCTATCGCAAGACCGGCGGCAGCGCCTTTTCGGCGATGCGTCCGGGCGACCTGATCGCTGTCAAATCGAACGGCGGCAACAGCTATGCGCTCCGCAACATCCCCGAAGTATCGGGCGGCATGGTCGTCGAAAGCCCGCATTCGGGACGGATCTACGCGATGCAGGGCGGCTTCGACGTCCGCCTGTCGCCCTTCAACCGCGCGACGCAGGCCGAACGCCAGCCGGGCTCGACGATCAAGCCCTTCGTCTATGCCGCGGCGCTCGACAATGGCATGACTCCCGCGACGATGATCGTCGACGGGCCCTTCTGCGTCTATCAGGGCGCGAGCCTCGGCAACAAATGCTTCCGCAATTTCGGCGGCGCGGGCGGGTCGGGCGAGCATACGATGCGTTGGGGGCTCGAACAGTCGCGCAACCTGATGACGGTGCGCACCGCGAGTCAGGTCGGCATGGAACCGATCGTCGAGATGATCGCCACGATGGGCATCGGCAAGCACGAACCCTATCTGTCGACCGCGCTCGGCGCCGGGTCGACGACGGTTGAAAGGATGACCAATGCCTTTGCCATGCTTGCCAATCACGGCCGCGCGCTCAAGCCGCGCGTGATCGATTATGCGCAGGACCGCCGCGGCAAGGTGATCTTTCCCGCGAACTGGAAACCTTGCGAAGGCTGCAACAGAAAGGATTGGGACGGCCGGCCGATGCCGCGCTTTGCCAAGTCGGGCAAGCAGCTGATGGACCCGATCACCGCCTATCAGGTCGTCCATATGCTCGAAGGCGTCGTCCAGCGCGGCACCGCGGTGCGGCTGCGCGACCTCAATGTGCCGCTGTTCGGCAAGACGGGCACGACCTCGGGCCCGAATGATGTGTGGTTCGTCGGCGGCACGCCCGACGTGATCGCGGGCATGTATATCGGTTTCGACCAGCCGCGCAGCATGGGCGGCTATGCACAGGGCGGCAGCTATGCCGCACCGATCTTCAAGGATTTCGCGCTCGCCGCGCTCGCCGATCGCCAGCCGATTCCCTTCGCGGCGCCGAAGGGCGTGCGCATGGTGCGTATCGATCGCCAGTCGGGGCGCCGCGTCTATGGAAGCTGGCCGGGCACCGACCCGAAGGCGTCGATCATATGGGAGGCCTTCAAGCCCGAAAGCGAACCGCGCCGGACTATCCGCGAGGAAGAAATCAAGCCGGCCAAAGCGCCGCGACGGCAGGATGCACCTGTCGAACAAGGGTCGGGACGACGCACCGACAGCGACTTCCTCGACGACCGCGGCGGCATCATCTGACGCCGCTCACCGTCTTCCCCTGCGGCTCATGAGGCCGTAAGGGCGGGACCAACATATTTCAGGAGCAAGGACATGCGCGCCGAAGCGCAGGATCATATCGACAAGATTGGCGCCGCGCTGGCGCTGCTGCGGCGTTTCCTCGACTGGGACCGCGCGGTGCGCCGGCTCGACGAACTCAATGCAAAGGTCGAGGACCCGACGCTGTGGAACGACGCCAAGGCGGCGCAAGAGGTCATGCGCGAACGCCGCCGGCTCGACGAGGCGATCAGCGCGACGCGCGCGATCGAAAGCGAATGCGCCGATACCGCCGAGCTGATCGAGCTCGCCGAAATGGAAGGCGATGAGGCGATGGTCGATGAGGCGGTGGCGTCGCTCGCCACGCTCGCCGCGCGCGCCGAAGAAGACAAGATCAAGGCGCTGCTCGCGGGCGAGGCCGACGCGAACGACTGCTACATCGAAGTCCATGCCGGCGCCGGCGGCACTGAAAGCCAGGACTGGGCCGAAATGCTTCAGCGCATGTATATGCGCTGGGCCGAAAAGCGCGGGATGAAGGTCGAACTCGTCGAATATCAGGCGGGCGAACAGGCGGGCATCAAATCGGCGACGATGCTGGTGAAGGGCGAAAATGCCTATGGCTATGCCAAGACCGAAAGCGGCGTTCACCGCCTCGTCCGCATTTCGCCCTACGACAGCTCGGCGCGGCGCCACACCAGCTTCTCGTCGGTCTGGGTCTATCCGGTGATCGACGACAATATCGAGATCGAGATCAACGAAGGCGACCTCAAGATCGATACCTACCGCGCCTCGGGCGCGGGCGGCCAGCACGTCAACACGACCGATTCGGCGGTGCGTATCACGCACATCCCGACCGGGATCGTCGTCGCCAGCCAGAACGACCGGTCGCAGCACAAGAACCGCGCGACCGCGATGGGGATGCTGAAAGCGCGGATGTACGAGGCCGAACTGCAAAAGCGGGAAGCCGCGGCGTCGGGCGAATATCAGGCAAAGACCGAGATCGGCTGGGGCCACCAGATCCGGTCGTACGTCCTCCAGCCCTATCAGCTGGTGAAGGATCTGCGCACTGGCGTGACCTCGACCGCACCGTCCGACGTGCTCGACGGCGCGCTCGACCCGTTCATGGCGGCGGCGCTGTCGCAGAAGGTAACGGGCGAAAAGGTCGAAGTGGAAGATATCGACTGATGAAGCGCGCCGCCATCGTCCTGCTGGCGCTCCTGCCGCTGCTCGGCGGCTGCGACGCGCCATGGGACGATGGTAGCGACCGCGCCGAAACCGCGCGCGACTTTCCGCCCGCCGACCGGCCGGTGGCGCCGACCGTTTCGACCAAATGGTCGACCGAGGAAGCGCGCGACCGCGTTAACGAGGCCGAGGACGTCATGGACTCCGCCGACGTCCGTCCCGGCATGACCGTTGCCGACATCGGTGCGGGCGACGGCTATTACACCGTGCGCCTGGCGCAGCGCGTCGGCGCGGGCGGCCGCGTCCTCGCGCAGGATATCATGCCCGAGGTGATCGAGCGGCTCGCCGATCGCGTCGCGCGCGAACGGCTCGACAATGTTTCGCTGAAACTCGGCGCGGTCGACGATCCGCGCCTGCCCGCGGCAAGCTTCGATCGCGTCTTCATGGTGCATATGTATCACGAGATCGGCGAGCCTTACGCCTTTCTGTGGCGGCTGCGGCCGGCGCTCCGCAAGGGCGGGCAAGTGCTCGTCGTCGACGGCGATCGCCCGATCGCACAGCATGGCACGCCCTTCCGTCTGCTCGTCTGCGAGTTCGAGGCGGTGGGCTACAAGTTGGTGTCTTACGACGACAAGCAGCACGCCGGCGGCTATCTCGCGCGCTTCGTGCCCGAGGGCAAGCGCCCCGAACCCGATGCGATCAAGGTCTGCGATAATCCTTAGGCGTCAGTAGACGACCAGCCGGTCGTCGGGCCCGATCGCGGCCATGAAGCTGACCAACCCTGCCGCGCGGACATGCGGCATCAATTCGGTCGCCGCCACGCCGACAAGCGCCATGCCTGATTGGCAGACGAACATCTCGATCTCCATCGCGATCGCCTCCTCGGCGAGCCACGCGAGGTCGGGCTGGCCCGCGGCGCGGCGGGCGTCGTCGCCCGAAAAGGTCACGGGATCGCGCAGCAAAGCAGCCGCCTCACCCTGCAGGAATATCCGCACCGGCCGCCCCAGCGCCGCCGCTGCCATCCCCGCTTCGAGCGCGGCGTAGAGCCGCCGCCCTTCGGCGACCGCGACGATGACGTTCAGGACGGGCAGATCGGACATTGGGGATCCTTGGGCACGCCGACCTCGCGCCAGCGCCGGTCGAGCATATCGACGATCCCGAGCCGGCCGGTCAAGGACGATCCAAGGCCCGTGAGCGCGCGTACCGCCTCCAGCGCCGCCATCGTGCCCATCATCCCCGCGAGCGCGCCCATCACGCCGGTTTCGGCGCAATTGATCCCTTCGCGGTCGGGATCGGAGCCGACGAGGCAAGCGTAGCAGGCCTGCTCCGTCCGCCAGCCTTCGTAAAGCGCAACCTGTCCCTCGAAGGCGCCGATCGCGGCGCTGAGCAGCGGAATCTCGAGCGCGACCGCGGCGCGATTGACGGCAAGCCGCGTGTCGAAATTGTCGCAGCCGTCGAGGATCAGGTTCGCGCCTTCGAGCAGCGCCTCGGCATTGCCGCTGTCGAGCCGTTCGGCGACAGGGACCGCTTCGACATGGGGGTTAATCCGCCGCGCCGCGCTCGCGGCCACATCGGCCTTCAGTGCCCCGATATCGGCGTCGGTGAACAAGGGCTGTCGCTGGAGGTTGCTGAGTTCGACGACGTCATGGTCGATGACCGTCAGCTTGCCGACGCCCGCCGCCGCCAGATAGGTGATCGCCGGACAGCCGATGCCGCCTGCGCCGATCACCGCGACATGCGCGCCTTTCAGCTTCGCCTGTCCTGCACCGCCAAAGGCCGGCAGGATGATCTGGCGGGCGTAGCGGTCGAGTTCGGCGTCGCTGAGCAATCTATTCGACCGGCCGCCGCAGCTGGATGCCTGACAGCGAAGCAAGCCCGGCGGTGTCCGCGGTCTCGTCGATGGCGTCGCTTTCCACCCCCGTCGACCCGAAACCGCCCGTACCGCGCGCCGTCTCATCCAGCGTCTCGACTTCGGCAAAGGCCGCGCGCTGGACGGGCGCGGGGACGAGCTGGGCAATGCGGTCGCCGCGTTTGATCTCGAAACTCTCGTCGCCGAGGTTCGCGAGGATCACCTTTACCTCGCCGCGATAATCGCTGTCGATCGTTCCCGGGGTGTTGAGGCAGGTGACGCCATGCTTGAGCGCGAGGCCCGACCGCGGGCGGACCTGCACCTCATAACCGGCGGGGATCGCCATCGCAAAGCCGGTCGCGACCGCGTGGCGCGCGCCGGGGCGCAAGGTCAGCGTCTCGGCCGCGACGACGTCCATCCCCGCCGCGCCATCGCTGGCATAGGCGGGCATGGGCAGGCCGCCGCCATTGGGCAGCCGCTGCAGGGCGATTTCAATCTCTTTCAAGCGGTGCGCGGGTGTCGAGTTCATCGGCGATCTTTTCCATCAATTTGCGGGCGACGGCCTGTTTGGGCAGCCGGTCCCAGCTGTCTACCCCGTCTTTGCTAACGATATGCACCCGATTGCTCTCGCCCCCCATCGGGTCGGCAGACACGTCGTTTGCGACGATCCAGTCGCACCCCTTGCGCGCGAGCTTGGCCTGCGCGTGGGGGATAACGTCGTTCGTTTCGGCGGCGAAGCCGATGAGCAGTTTCGGGCGGTCGGGCGATTTGGCGAGGCCGGCGAGGATGTCGGGATTTTCGGCGAGGGCGAGCGGCGGAACTGCGCCGCTGCCGTCCTTCTTGATCTTTTGCACCGCAGTGTCGGCGGCGCGCCAGTCGGCGACCGCGGCGACCATGACCGCCGCATCGACCGGCAGACCCTCGGCCACTTCGGCAGCCATTTCGACCGCGGTCTCGACATCGACGCGGATCACGCCGGGCGGTGTCGGCAGCGGCACCGGGCCGGCGATCAGCAGCACCTCCGCGCCCGCCTCGGCGGCGGCGGCGGCAATGGCAAAACCCTGCTTCCCGCTCGACCGATTGGCGATGTAGCGCACCGGATCGATCGGCTCGTGCGTCGGTCCGGCGGTGATCAGGATACGGCGGCCATAGAGCGGGCGGTGATTTGCCGGGGCGAAGTCGGGTTGGCCGGTCAGTGGAACCGGGGCCGGCGCGCTGGCTAGTGCGGCGTCGATCGCATCCTTGATCGCGGCGGGCTCGGGCAGGCGTCCTGGACCATATTCGCCGCACGCCATTTCACCCTCGTCGGGTTCCATCACCGTCACGCCATCGCCGCGCAAGGTCGCAATATTGCGCTGCGTCGCGGCGTGCAGCCACATCCGCACATTCATCGCGGGCGCGGCGAGCACCGGCTTGTCGGTCGCCAGCAGCAAGGTGGTCGCGAGATCGTCGGCGATGCCCGCCGCCATCTTGGCGAGCAGATCGGCGGTTGCGGGCGCCACCACAACCAGGTCGGCCTCGCGGCTGAGCTGGATATGCCCCATCTCGACCTCGTCCTTGAGATCGAAGAGATTGGTGTAGGCCTTGTTTTCGGAAAGCGCGGCGAGCGTCAGCGGCGTCACGAACTGCTCGCCCGCGCGCGTGATGACGCAGCGCACGACATAGCCCGCCTTGCGGAGCAGGCGGACGAGCTCGATCGATTTATAGGCCGCGATGCCGCCGCCGATGATCAAAAGAATGCGCGGAGCGGACATCAGCGGGGGCAAGCCTGGCCCAAGCGGGCGGCGATCGACTGGGTATGTTTCATCGCCGTCTCCTTCGCGCATCAGTTATGCGCTTCCTCGCTTCAGTTCAAGCGGACGCCTTAAATGGCGGAAGCGGGAATCGCCCGCTTCGGTCGCGCCAATGATCGCACCAATGCGGTCAGCGCCGCGGGTGCGAAGGCGAGGCCAATGAACAATGTCGGCGTGACGAGCATCGCCCAATAGAAATTGGCCGGCCGGGCAAAGAGCATCAGCAGCGCCGCATAGCCGAATTGGATCAGCAGCACGACCAGTCCGAGCCGAGCGCGCCACGCAGCCCAGCCGAGCAGCGCGAGCGGGACCAGCAGCGCGCCGACCCATCCCGTAAAAAAGCGCAGCAGCGACGACGCCTGGATGAAAGACAGATAGGCAATCCAGCCACCCTGTCCGTTCCACCCTTGGCTTGCGGCGTCGACCGGGGTCGTGACCGCCGCCAGCGCCGCAATATGCGCCGCAAGGCCCGCCGCGAAACATAGCCCGATCGCCAACCAGCCCGCCGCCGCGCGCCAGTCGCGGTCGATCAGCGCAAAAGTCCCGAACAGCATCGCGACCGGCAGCACCGTCTCGCGGATCGCGAGCGCCGCCGCGACGATCGCCATGGTCCACCAGGGACGCGCCGGGCGATAGAGCGCGAGCGCGAGCGCCAGGAGTATGCCCGCCGCAACTTCATGGATGAACAGCCATTCGCGCGCCGCGAGCTGCGTCAGGTTCGCGGCGACGAACAGTGCGCCGACTGCCGCATAGCGCGGGAGGGTGGATTCGGTCCGCAGCCGCCGGTACCAGCCAAGGATCGCCGTGCCACCGACGGCAAGGAGGAAGATCATCGCTTTCTGCTCGCCAAGCGTGGCGACGATATACGCCAGCGTCGGCAAACGGACCGCCACGAAAGGGCGCAGCGGATAATCGCCGACGCGGTGTTCGGCCGCCGCCGCGGCGTAATAGGATTCGCCCGCGTCGACCCGCTGCGCGATGCGTGCATAGAGCGCATGATCGCCGACGAGGCCGTCGAATTGCGCCGACGTGGGCTTGGCGACGGCGACATAGTCGCGGCCGACGCCGCCCGTCGCGCCCCAGACCATCAGTAGCGCAAGCAGGCTCAGCACCACCACCGCGACGGGGCGCGAAACCCCGGCGAAGCGGTTCCAGCCCAGCGCGCCGACCGTCATTTGCGCCACGTGACCGCCGACGACATGGCAAAGTTCCATATCGCGCCGACCAGCACGCCAGCAACCCCCGCGACCCACCAGCGTTCGTCGTGCCCGGCCATCCACGTCCCGATGCCGATGTTGGCGACCGCGCCGAGCGCCGAAATCGCATAGAAGCTCGCGAGGCCGCCGACGAGGCGCCAGCCCTTCAGCTTGCGGTCGGCATAGGTGAAGCTGTTGTTGAGGAAGAAGTTGAAGGCGATGGCGGTCATCACCGCGCTGGTCTGTGCCGTGATGAAGGGGCTGCCCGCGCCGAGGATCGTGCGCAGCACGGCGAGGTGAACGAAGACGCCGAGCCCGCCGACCATCAGGAATTTGAGCAGGCGGATGGGCACAAAGCGGCCGACCGTCTTGTCGGCGATCAGTTCGGCATATTCGGCGATCACGCGCGCGCCGATTTTGCTTTCGCCGGCCTCGCGCGTGCGGAATTGATAGGGGATTTCGGTGACCTTCAGCGGCGCCGGGCTCGACGCCAAAATGTCGATCAATATCTTGAATCCGATCGCCGACAGACGCGGCAGCGCGCGTTCGAAGGCGTCGCGGCGTACCGCGAAAAAGCCGCTCATCGGGTCGGACACGTCGGTGCCGAGCGCGATCTGCCCGGCGCGCGTCGCGAGGCGGCTCATCCGCGCGCGGTCCTTGTCCCAATCGCCGACTCCGCCGCCCGCGACATAGCGCGTGCCGACCGCGATATCGGCTCCGCCGCTCGCGATCGCATCGATCAGCCGCGGCAATGCGTCCTCGCTATGCTGGAGGTCGCCGTCCATCACCGCGATGACCGGCGCGGCGGTCGCCAAAATCCCCTCGACGACCGCTGACGACAGGCCGCGGCGGCCGACGCGCTGAACGATACGGACATGCCGCGAGCTTCGGCCGATGCGGCGCACCAACTCGCTCGTTCCGTCGGGCGAATTGTCGTCGACGAACACGACTTCCCAGCCGCGTCCCGCGAGCACGACCGAGAGTTTTTCGATCAGTTTTTCGACATTGGCGGCTTCGTTGAGCGTCGGTACCACGATCGCGACCTCGAGGGGCAGCGTATCGACCGGCAAAATGGCGTCGGCAGTCAGGATGTCGTGGCGCATGAAACCTCGGTTTTGTCCGGATTTCACGTCCGGAATTGGTCGAGGTCATGCCTTAGCGATTTAGGGTAAATGTCTGGTAACCACGCGGCCGCCGATGGACGCGGCTTTATAAACATGCAATTTCATGGCGCAGGGGTCGCCTTCGGGCATGGGGGGCTAAATGAACAAGGCTTGGGGCGGAACGTTTGTGCTCGCGATGACGCTTGCGCTTTCAGGGGGCGGCTGTTCGAAAAAGGCGCCGCAGGAGCTTCCGCCGCTGCCGCAGGAAACGGCATCGACGCCCGATGCCGATCGAGCGGCCGCCTACCGCGCCGCGCAGGAGGCGGCGATGGCGCAGCGAGCGGCAAGCGAGCAGCAATCGGCGCGCGCCGACGCGATGCGCGCCTATGAGGAAGCCAAGGCCGCCGTCGCCCAAGCGAAGAAGCAGGTCGAAGCTGCGCGCAAGGGGCATATCAATGTTCCGGGTGCCAGCGCCGGAACGACGGGCGCCGCGCATTTGGCCGGTTCCGCCGCGAGCGATCCGGGCGGCGCTGCCAAAGTCGCCTGCCCGCAACTCGGCGGCCTCGCGACGCCGGAAGAATGCGCCAATTATTCCGGCTTGCTGGCGACAATGCAGAGCGGCGTCGCCGCCTTCGACCCGCCGCGGCGGATGGAGATGGGGCGCGATTATCCGGTGAAGCTGGTGATCGGCGCTAGGGAAGTCGCGGCGCAGGTCGTCGACAGCGCGACCGATGCGGGCGACGTCAAGACCGTCGACATCCGGCTCGGTTCGTGGATCTGCGCCGAGCTGCTCGCGACGCAGTTCGAACTCAATGGCCCGGCGCGCCAGTGCAAGGAGCGCGGCCTTTCGCGCATGCTTTCGTTCGACTGGACCGTGTCGCCGAAACAAGACGGCAAGCTGAAGCTCGGGGTGAAGGTCGAAAGCCTTGCCGAGCAGAATGGCAAGCCGCTCGATATGATCGACAGCCGCATGATCGCGGTCAATGTCGAGGCCGACGCGATCGGCCGTTTCGACATGATGGTATCGCGGTTGACCGACAGCCTTGGCGGCGTGCGCACGATGCTTCTCGCGCTGGTCAGCGCGCTCGGCGTGCTGTCGGTCGTCGTGTGGCGTGTTCGCAACCTCGGCAAAAAGCCCGAGAAGGACGCACTCAAGGATATAAGCTCTAGTTGATCCCCAGCGCCCAAAGCGCAGCGGCGCCGACGGCTGCGCCGACCAGCGCGGTCAACGCATAGCGCCACCAGCTCCGCTTCTCGCCCTTCTCCCACATCAGCGGGATCTCGGGCAGCGGCGGGGCGGGGGGGGCGGCCCCCTTTCTGGGAAGCTGCGCGTCGAGGCGGCGGATGATGTCGGGGATCAACGCCAGCGTCTTGCCCTGTTCGCGCAGCCCGTCGGCGAGCGCGGCCTCGGGGCCGAGTTCGTCGCGGATCCATTCGCTGACGAAGGGGCCCGAGACGTTCCACATATTGATCTTGGGATTGAGCATCGTCGCGACGCCCTCGACCATCACCATCGTCTTCTGCAGCAGCAGCAGGTGCGGTTGCGTCTGCATGTCAAAATCGCGGGTGATCGCGAACAGTCCGTCGAGCATCTGGCCGACGCTGAGCTCGCTCACCGGTTTGCCGCGCATCGGTTCGCCGACCGCGCGCAGCGCCGTCGCGAATTCTTCGACATTATGATAGGCAGGCACATATTGCGCCTCGAAATGGATTTCGGCGACGCGGCGGTAATTGCCCGTGGTCAGGCCATAGAGGATCTCGGCGAGCCAGTAGCGCGCCTGCCGGTTGATCCGCCCCATGATGCCAAAGTCCACGGCGGCGATCGTGCCGTCGGCCTTCACGAACAAATTTCCCTGGTGCATGTCGGCGTGGAAAAAGCCCTCGGCGATCGCCTGCCGCAGGAAGGCGTTGACAAGGTTCGCCGACAGCGCCTCCATGTCATGCCCCGCGGCGATCAGCGCATCGCGGTGCGAAATCTTGATGCCTTCGATCCAGTCCAGCGTCATCACCCGGCTCGTGGTGCGGTCCCAGTCGATTTCGGGGACCTCGTACGTCGGCACGCCGACCATCGCGTCGCGCAGTTCCGACGCCGAAGCGGCCTCGCGGCGCAGATCGAGCTCGCGCAGCGTCCAGCGGCGGAAATTGGCGATTACTTCGCGCGGACGCAGCCGCGTCGCTTCGCCGCCGAGCGCCTCGAGATGCGCGGCGGCCCATTCATAGGTGTCGATGTCGCGCGCGAACTGCTTGTCGATGCCGGGACGGCGTACTTTCACGGCGACCTTGCGGCCCTCGGTCGTCACCGCGCGGTGGACCTGGGCGATCGACGCCGACCCGACGGGTTCGGGATCGAATTCGCTGTAGAGGCTTTCGAGCGGGACTTCGAAGGTCGCCTCGATTTCCTGACGGATACGCTCGAACGCGACCGGCGCGAGCGCGTCCTGCAGCGTCAGAAGATTATGCGCGGCTTCTTCGCCGACGAGGTCGGGGCGCGTCGCGAGCGTCTGTCCTAGTTTGACTGCGGCGGGGCCGATCGCCTGAAAGGCCGCGGCATAGTCCGGCACCTTCGGTTGAATCGTGCCCAGCCGCGCGATGCGGCACAGTCGCTTGACCCCCGGCGGAGTCTGCGGCGCACTTTCGATCCCGCGCAGCGCGCCGTGGCGCGCTAGGATGCGCCCCCACTTCAGCAGGCGGACGATATGGGTGAAGGGTCGGGTCAAGCTTTCCACCCGCTGTGGATCGCGACGAGCCCGCCGAGGATCGGTTCGACCTTCACCGCGGTGAAGCCCGCGTCGCGGATCATCTGCGCGAATTTGGGCATGGGCGGGAAGCGGCGGATCGATTCGATCAGGTAGCGATAGCTGTCCTCGTCATCGGCGATCAGCTTGCCGAGCTTGGGGACGAGGTGGTGCGAATAGGCGTCATAAGCCTGCGCGAAACCCGGCCATTCGTTGGTCGAAAATTCGAGGCAGAAAAAGCGCCCGCCATAACGCAGCACGCGATGTGCTTCGGCCAGCGCCGCCGGGATGTCGGTGACGTTGCGGATGCCGAAGGCGATCGTATAGGCGTCGAAAAACTGGTCGGGGAAGGAGAGCTTCTCGGCATTTTGTTCGGACCAGACGAGGCTGTCGATGCCGCGCTCGGCCGCGCGCTCGACGCCGACGCCGAGCATGTCGGGATTGATGTCGGCGACGGTGATGCTCGCGCCGAACCGCTCCATGCGAAAGGCGATGTCGCCGGTGCCGCCCGCCATGTCGAGGATCGTCTCGCCCTCGCGCGGCTTCACGCGGCGGACGAAGCGGTCTTTCCACAGACGGTGCATGCCGCCCGACATCGCGTCGTTCATGATGTCGTACTTGCGCGCGACGCGGCTGAACACTTCGCCGACCATCGCGGTCTTGTCGCCCGCGGGGACCTGTTCATAACCGAAGCTGACGGTATCGGGGGTGGCCATGGATTGCGCGCCTTTGCGGGGGAGAGGTAAAGTCGAACGGCCTTTAGCGGGGCCTTGCCGCCCGCGCAAATGGCGCGTAGCCCGATGCGCGATATGCCAGAGTTGCCCGAAGTCGAAACCACCGTGCGCGGCCTTGCGCCTTTCCTCGAAGGCCAGCGGCTGACCGCCGTCACCACCTTTCGCCCCGACCTGCGCCGGCCCTTTCCCGCCGACCTCGCGCAGCGCCTCACCGGCGCAACGGTCACCACCCTGTCGCGCCGTGCCAAATATGGCGTCATCTCGACCGACCGCGACGATCATATGATCTTCCACCTCGGCATGTCGGGGCGCTGGCGCACCGAGGGCGGCGAGGCGGGCAAGCACGATCATCTGCTGCTCGAAACGGCAGGGCACCGATTGTTCCTTCACGATCCGCGCCGTTTCGGGTCGGTCGATCTGGTGAGCGGCGACCCGCTGACGCTGTTTCCGGCGTTCGTGACGCTCGGACCCGAACCCTTGTCCGACGCTTTCGATGCCGCCTATCTCGCCAAGGCGCTGGCGGGGCGGCGCGCGCCGATCAAGGCGATGCTGCTCGACCAGACCATCGTCGCGGGACTCGGCAATATCTATGTCTGCGAAGCGCTCAACATGGCGCGGATCGCGCCGACGAAGCCCGCCGCCGATGTGCCCAAAACGAAGCTCGCGGTGCTGGTGCCCGCGATCAAGAAGGTGCTGACCGCCGCGATCGCCGCGGGCGGGTCGACGCTGCGCGATTTCCTTAGCCCCGAGGGCGACCTTGGCTATTTCGCGAAGGACTGGCGCGTCTATGGCCGCGAGGGCGAGGCGTGCGAATGCGGCGGGACGATCGCGCGGATCGTCCAGAGCGGGCGCTCGACCTTCTATTGCCCCAAATGTCAGCGCTGAGAGGGGCAATCGCCCGAAAACCATTGACCATATGGGCCAAGCTGGCTATGCGCGCACCCTTCGAGCAGGGTCCGGTCGTACCGGAACCGGCCGTATCCGGACATTGATTCGCCTGTTTGCGCGATTCGGCTGCTCCGGTGACGCTGTGCTCCGACCGACTTAGACCGTTTGAAAACCGAGGAATTTATGGCCAATACGCCCCAGGCAAAAAAGCGCATCCGCCGCAACACCGCGCGCACCGTCGTGAACAAGAATCGCGTTTCGCGTATTCGCACGCTGGTAAAGAAGGTTGAGAACGCCGTTGCCGCCGGTGACAAGGATGCCGCGGCCACCGCACTGAAGGCGGCGCAGCCTGAAATGGCACGCGGCGTTGCCAAGGGTGTCCTCCACAAGAACACCGTGGCCCGCAAGTTCTCGCGCCTGACCAAGAGCGTGAACGCGATCGCCTGATTCGATCCGTCCCGAAAGGGAACAAAAAGGACCCGTCGGCTTCATGCCCGCGGGTCCTTTTTTGCGTCCGATATTGTGACAGCGCGATGGCAATAGTGTTGCAGCGCGGTAAGTGACGGAATTACTGCGATTCGTTCTTTTGTCACGGCTACGTCATAATTAAATCATTGAAAATAATCGATAAAATGACGCTTTGGCGCGATTCCGGCCCCCCTGGTGAGTCAAGATTTTTATTTCAGTATTTTTACATGCCGCGCCCTTGATCGACTCGGCGCGGCCTGACTAGACAGAGTGCGTCGTCGGCCTTCGCCGGTGGCCGCCACATCGACATGATTCGCACTACTTCGGACCCGTTGGTCCCGGGAAGGATGCCTGTACTTCGTGCAGGCGACGAATCGGCGCGTGGACTGGCCGCCCGAACGTCTGACGATGAGGGGACCTAAGGGGGCGGCACAGCGTGACAGAGAGCGGCAATTGGCATGGGCATAACGCAAAGGGCGGAGCA